>JAAYRH010000232.1 GCA_012518835.1 Aeromonadales bacterium
GCCATACCAGATCGGCAGTACGCTCGTGGCCATAAGCGGCACACACGAGCTCATCTATTTCTTCACTGTCGCCGGGGCGTTCGGTTCTGCAAATTAGCATGGGGCTCCTTAAGGCGCTAAGCGTTCAATAGACCACTGATTATCGGCTTGGCGCTGATATAAAAAACGGTCGTGCAAACGTTTAGCCCCGCCTTGCCAAAACTCTACGCTGTCAAACTTCACTCTAAAGCCACCCCAAAAGCTCGGAAGCGGCACTTCGCCGTTGGCAAACTTTTGTTTTAATTCTAAAAATTTAGCCTCGAGCACGCCACGCGCCGAAATTCGCGATGACTGATGAGAAACCCAAGCACCAATTTGGCTATCTTTAGGCCGGCTAGTGAAGTATTTCATTACTTCTACCGTCGATAAGCGCTCTACTTGACCGGTCACGTGTACTTGACGCTCTAAGTTATGCCACGGGAAAAGCAGACTCACCTTAGGGTTAGTCGCCAACTGGCTGGCTTTACGGCTGCCCATATTGGTATAAAAAACAAAACCGCGCTCATCAAAGTGCTTTAGTAATACAATGCGCTGGTAAGGCTGGCCATGTTCATCTACCGTGCCCACCACCATAGCAGTGGCATCCATTAAATCGGCAGTAATGGCTTGTTGCATCCATAAATTAAATAGCGCTAAAGGGTCAGTGGGTAAGTCGTTGCGGCGTAGCCCGCCTTGCAGGTATTCCCGTCGGTAATCGGCCAGTTCCATGCGATATCTCTTGTGAGGTGGGGATAAGATATTGTGCGATGCTAGCCACTAATTGGCAAGGAGCCTTTCGCATACACTATTACTCGGTATGGATTTTCCTGAGACAACCTTTGTCATACTAAATATAATTAATTGTGGCTACGTTTATCACCGATACTTTTAAAACACTTTATAAAACAGAGGACTATATCCATAACCATTAAAAGTGAAGGTGCTAAGTTAAATATAACCATACGCTTTGCTATTAGATTGGCTTATACCTGCCCTACACTCTTACTACGTTTTCTTTAACATAAAGAGGTATAGCCCATGCCCACGTTAAGTAAGAAACCCAGTTTTTTTAGTAAATACAAAAACATAGCTGTTAGCACTCTAGTGTGAATGATGACGGTACACTAACCAGTCTTTGAGTCTTATCTGCTATCAAAAAGAGATAAGCCATATACAAGGGTAGAAATAATGAAACCTGATATTTATATTATTGGCGTTGGTCCCTACTCTATTGTTATCGCTGAGCTAGCAGAAAGCTGTGGGTACCAAGTTAAAGGTTATTATCACTACAATAATGAGCGCAACAACGAAGTATATTTTGGTAAAAAAATTATATCCTCTACTAACGAGCTGTTTAATAACGATATTACCAGCATGAACTTTGCTCTTTCTATGGGTAATAATGATATCAGGCTCACTTTGGCTAGTCAGCTGAGAGAAAAAGGCGCCATGGTTCCTTCTCTGATCCACCCTTCGGTAGAAGTTTCTGCTAGCGCCACGGTAGGGGAAGGCGTTATTTTAAAAAGAAACGTCTCGATACAAGCTGTGACTTCCATAGGAAAAGATACCATAGTGGCTGATAATAGCGTTGTTTGTCACCATAGTGACGTCGATATGGGCTGTTTTATTGCCAGTGGCAGTATCGTGGGTGCTTATACTCACCTAGAGAAAAAAGTGTTTATTGGTCAAGGTGTTACCATTCCTTCTGGCAAAGTAAAAAGTATTGGGGAAGGTGCCTTTGTCGGCGCTGGCTCTGTGGTTATTAAAGATGTAGCTAAACACGAAGTGGTTATTGGTAATCCAGCAAAGCATTTACGATTTATAGAACCATAAGATTTAACTATGCCACTACTAAATACATCTATGGCCATGATTGAACGTGTATAGGGTGGCTTACCAGCCCCCCCAACGTGCTAAAGCGTCTATATAATCAGCATTTTGCGGTGTTTCTATGTTTTGTGTTACGCCAGTATTCATTGAATGTCCTTATCAGTCAGCTACTTAATTAACAGGCTCGCACATAGTGCATTTTTTAGGAGCAAAAAAGCTATGTGTTGCTGTTTTGTGTTACTAATAAGAGTCTATCATTGTTTTTGATACTGTATAAGAATACAGTAAGTGCGCAATGGTGCGGTATATGGCGAGGTCGTAAGGCGTTGAATTATAAGACAAACGAGGTTAAATCGTTGATATGGCACTACTAATTGAAGACAGCTGTATTAATTGTGATATGTGCGAACCCGAATGCCCGAACGGGGCGATTAGTTTTGGGCCAGAGATTTATGAAATTGCGCCTGAGTTATGCACTGAATGTGTGGGTCATTATGATAAACCGACGTGCATCAGTGTGTGCCCTATCGACTGTATTATTGATCATCCCGGCTATCGGGAAAGCCAAGATGAGCTATGGGAAAAGTATGTGATAGTAACTGGTCAGGCTTAGTTGGTGATTTTTTAATCCTTGCTTGAGCGGCTGTCTCACGTATAATACGTCGCTCAAATTTCGTTCTTTAACATCAAGTGGGTTCACTCATATGCATCCGATGCTGAATATCGCGATACGCGCTGCGCGTAACGCTGGTCAAGTAATCGTCAAAGGTTTTGCCAATCCTGATAACATTGAAACACATCAGAAAGGCCAGAACGATTTTGTTACTAACGTCGATCTTGACGCAGAAAACGCCGTGGTTAATACCATTCGCAAATCTTATCCTGAGCACACCATTATTGGTGAGGAGTGCGGTGAACTGACCGGTAGTAACCCCGATTACCAGTGGGTTATTGACCCGCTTGATGGCACGACTAACTTTATTAACGGCATTCCACATTTTGCCGTGTCTATCGCCCTCACCGTAAAGGGCCGCACCGAGCAGGCCGTAGTTTACGATCCTATTCGTGACGAGCTGTTCACCGCTACTCGTGGCGCCGGCGCGCAATTAAACGGCTATCGTATTCGTACCGGTAAGGCCAAAGATATTAATAACACGCTGCTAGCCACCGGCTTTCCTTGTAAGCAAAAGCATCAGCTGCCCGCTTTTTTAGGTATGTTTAACGACTTGTTTATTAAGAGCTCAGATATTCGCTGTAGCGGTGCAGCCAGCTTAGACCTAGTCTATGTGGCGGCTGGTCGCGTTGATGGTTATTGGCAGCTGGGCCTTAAGCCATGGGATTTTGCTGCAGGCAGCTTAATCGCTCGTGAAGCGGGAGCTATTGTTACCGACTTTGTAGGTGGCCATGGTTTTGAGCGCAGTGGTAATCTGGTATGCGCCAACCCTAAGGTGTTAAAAAGCATGCTAGCTACTATGCGTGAGCACTTGCCAGAGTCGTTAGCGTCTTAAGCGCCCGCTCTAAGCACCAAGCAAAAATCAACACCGCCCAATGAAGGCGGTGTTTTTGTTTAAGGGCATAAGGTCAGGCCGGGATGAGCAAAGGCCTGGGACGAGATGAGCTAGGGCTAGGAAAGAGATGAGCTAGGGCTAGGAAAGAGATGAGCTAGAGCTAGGGACGAGATAAGCGAGAGCTAGGAAAGAGATGAGCTAGAGCTAGGGACGA
>JAAYRH010000233.1 GCA_012518835.1 Aeromonadales bacterium
CCTGCGGCGCAATGCGAGAGCAAGCGTTCGCCTACCAAAAACAGCTACTTTTAGCCCTTACCTATAAAAAATGCTTTATTCAGATTTTATCTTTATTTTTCTGTGGCTTCCGTGGCAAAAGGGTTTGTTTTTGCTCTTCTATGGCTCTTCATTCAACATTCAACATTTAAAATTCAACACTGCTACTGCTCTTCTACCCTAGGGTAATTAAATGATTAATAAAATGGGTAAATAACGCAGATTGGGAGCTGATCTTTAACTTGGTGTACAGATGTTTACGGTGGTTTTTTACCGTGCCGATGCCAATCGCTAATTGCTGGGCAATAGCTTGATTGTCATGGCCTTGAAGCAATAAAGCAGCGACTTGCTGCTCGCGCTGAGTCAGTCGACTTTGGCCAAAGCTTAGTAAGGCACGCTCTACTCGCGCTCGCATGTCTGCTTGCAATAGCAACGGTGCCTGCTGTGCGGGCTGAGCTAAGTTGGCTTTGCTGTGGGACCAGTGCTGTTGGCATAAGGCACTTAGTAACGGCACTAGCTTACCCAGCACTCGCTGCTCGGTAAGCGTAAACGGGCTCGCCTGTAAGCGGCCTAAGAAAATAGTGAGCCATTGCTTTGAATCCACTCTCAACACCAGCCCTAGCTCATCTTGCCAGCCGGTGGCTTGATAAAACTGAGCCATATAGTGAGGATCGCCGCTTTGCTCAGTGATCAGCGCCTGCAGTGAATATACGCCGTCGGGGATACCGCTTCTTAGGGCTCGATAAAAAGGGTCTTCTGCATAAATGCCATTTAAATACTGCTGAAATAACAGCTCGCGGCGATGTTGCAGATCGTCATAAAGATAAATAGCCGCCCCCGTATGCTGGTAGCTCACAATTACGGTGCTGTCGGCGTTCACTTGAGTGGCTAACAGTTCGGCTAAGCCACGAGCAAAGGCCGGCGTGCCTAAAGCGCTAATGGCTTGGGTAAGTGCAGCTTGAAATGGCGCGGCTTGCTCTTGCATAAGTCCCCCTTTGCTATTGAGTCATTATTATCCATAACTGTCCCTAAAAGGACATAGGCAAGCCGCTAGCGATTAGGTGATGATCGGCTTATTTACCGATAGAGGCCTATCATGTCTGATTTAACGCCTGAACTCACTGCAGAGCATTCGCCAGCAGCCGTCTCGCCATTATTACAAGAGCTAACCGCCCGCGGATTAATTGCCCAGCAATCGGATGGCAATACCTTAGCCGCGCATTTAAACCAAGCGCCGCGCACCGTGTATTGTGGCTTTGACCCCACTGCAGGCAGTTTGCATATTGGCCATTTAGTGCCACTACTGATGCTACGTCGCTTTAAAGACGCAGGGCATAACGTGGTAGCGCTGGTGGGCGGTGCTACCGGCATGATTGGTGATCCAAGCTTTAAAGATAATGAGCGCAGCTTAAATGACACTGCTACCGTAGTCGGCTGGGTGGCAGATTTAAAACAGCAAATAGCACCGCTATTGGCAACACAGTCAAATACTGGGACTCACGAACCAAGGGTGCAATTATTAAATAATGCCGACTGGATGGGCCAACTCGATCTCTTTAGTTTTTTACGAGATATTGGCAAGCACTTTTCGGTGAACGCGATGATCGCGAAAGACTCGGTGAAGCAGCGCTTAGCCAGACCGGATCAAGGCTTGTCCTTTACCGAGTTTTCTTACTCTTTACTGCAGTCTTATGACTTTGCGGTGTTAAACAAAGAGTATGGCTGTAGCGTACAAATTGGCGGTAATGATCAGTGGGGTAATATCACCAGTGGTATCGATCTCACTCGTCGCCTTAACCAGCAGCAAGTATTTGGCTTAACGCTGCCGTTGATCACTAAGGCCGATGGTACCAAGTTTGGTAAAACGGAAACCGGCACTGTCTGGCTCGATGCGACTCAAACCTCGCCTTATGCTTTTTATCAGTTTTGGCTCAATACCGCCGATGCCGATGTATATGACTTTTTACGCTACTATAGCTTGCGCAGCGTGGCAGAGATTGCGGCGATTGAGCAACAAGATAAAAACAGTGACACTAAACCACAGGCGCAACGCTTACTGGCCGAAGAGCTTACCGAGTTGGTGCATGGCAGCTCTGCGCTTGCTGCGGCACAGCGCATTAGTGAAGCGCTATTTTGTGGTGATTTTAGTCAATTAACTGCCGCTGAATTAGCGCAGTTAGAGTTAGACGGTATTCCGCTTACTCTTTGTAACGAACCCACTCTGCCAGCATTAAGCAGACTACTGGTAGACAGTGAGCTTGCCAGCTCACTACGCCAAGCCAGGGAGTTTATTAGCGCCGGCGCCATTGCGGTAAATGGCCAAATAATCAAAGAAGACACCGAGCACTTATCTTTATTAGCCAGTCGTTATGTGATTTTACGCCGCGGCAAAAAGCAATTCCGTTTAATTAAACATGCGCTGCGGTAATGGCTTTGAGCGTCGGTATTCGGCGTAGCCGGATTGGCTATGAAGACAGTGTTGA
>JAAYRH010000234.1 GCA_012518835.1 Aeromonadales bacterium
CCAGCCGGTACGAAACGACACGCCTACCACCACAAACAGTATTGAGAACAGGGTGACGGGGATAATATGCCACGCCATCACGGTAAGTGTTTTTTTACTTAAGGTAGGTATCACTCTAAATCTGGCGTCCAGTGCAAAGCCTATCGTTAAAATTAGTAACATCAGCTTGGCCATAATGCCGTGAGCAAGCGGGTTGGCGGGGTTAAACCACTGGCTCACATCGGGGACTAACCGATAAGCCAACATCAGGCCGGTGATCACCTGCAAGATAAGCGCAGGCATGCCCACTTTTTCAAACGCGGACTCAAAGTTGAGTAGCGTTTCTGTAGAACGCTCTTTTAGTGCTTTTGGTAACACTACTGTTGCCAGAATAATGTGGCCACCGGTCCATACGGTGGCACCCAGTATATGAGCCAATAATAGTAAGCCGTGCATAAGTGTCTCTTTTGATTAGCGGGAACAGTAAAGCCAAGCCGTTATAATAGGGCTAGCAAGGAGCACATATAAAGCGCTTAACGCCGTATTCTGATAGAAATTAGCTTACCTCTTTGTTATTTTCAGTACTGCATATCTTTGCAAAATCCCACTATTCTTTGATCTACCAACCACAACCATCCCGCTCACAGTGGGGTAAGCTAAAAAGCAGTTAGCTTTGCTCAACACGATACGACCATCAGAAGGAGCTAGTAATAGCGGGAGCGGTGTCAAGTCGTGATCCAAGGTCGTGAAACCCCAGAGCAGCAGGCCGAATTTGCGCGACTTTGACAAGAACGAGTGCGCGGTAGGTTGCTGGAACATGCCGATGAGCCGAGAATGATTCAGGTGTTAATTCAGCCTTAAATGGTCAGCTTATAGCTTGAAATAAACTCGATTTTCTAATGTATGGGCAAAGAGACAGCAGGATTGTTTACGTCGACTTGCTTAAAAGTAAGGCACTCACAGTTTTAGCCCGCTGTGAATACTCACAAGATATTCGCAGCGGGCCCTTTGTCCGTTTTTTTACCGTGATATCATATTAATCCGCTGTTTCAATTCTAACCCCTAACCTCTTCCCTCGCCAAACTCGCTGCTAATTCTTCAATTGCCTGAGTGCGTTCGTAATCTGGTTTTGGTTTACTGCCATTTAAGCTCGACCAATTAGGGTAGGCGCGGGCGGTGGTGAGTTGCGGTGCTAGTTCGCCTTTTTGCCATTGCTGCTCTAAGGGCTCGTCCATTTGAATGCGATCTTGGGCAGCGTGGCCGCGTAGCTCTAACGCATTAAGTAAGCGCTGCTGGCGAATCGCTAATAAACGTAAGGTGGCATCATTCACGGTCAGCTCACGCTCGCCGCGCCATTTGCCTTTAATACGCTCGCCGTAATTGCGAAAGGTTTCGGTAAAGCCACCTACGGCGGCACCCAATACGGTAGCGACGCCTAAGCTTAAGCCGCCGGTGATCAGATCGATACCAGCGCCGGTAGCAGCACCTGCTGCCATGCCGCCCCCTACTTTAATGCCCATTTGTTTCATGGTGGCAGGATGAAATAAGTCATCGCCCCAGCGGCCTTCTTCTAAGGGTAAGTCACTTGCTTGCGCATCGTCTTTACGAAAGGCATACAGTTTTAATAAGGCTTCTACGCAGCGCTGCTCTCGTTGGCGCACGTCTTGGTGTAGTTCTGGAATAGCTTCTTCGAGTCGAGTGGGTGGCACACTGCGCCGACAGGCGGCAATATCAATAAGCAGCTCGGCAATTAATCGCTGGCCGGCTTTGCGGCGCACCAGCACTTGGGCAAGGTTATGATCGATTAATCGTTGTAGACGAGGGCGTTGATTATCGAGTACTAGGCTGAGGTTCTCATAGAGGCGCTGTTCGCCGTCTGCTGGCGGCGCTACGCTATCAAAGCGTACCACGGCATGCAGGCCTAAACGGGCCAAGACTTCTCGCCACGCGCTTTCTCTTTGCTCGGGGGCGTTCACAAAGTTCAGCACCGGTAATAGGGGTTTGCCGCACATTGCTAAAATGGCGAGCTCGTCGCGGTATTTAGCAAGTACCGGCTCGCGAGTATCAATGACATATAGACCGGCATCCGACTGTAACAGCTGGCGTAATACTTTGGCTTCTTGCTCAAAGCGCTGGGCCGCTTCACTGGTGTTAAGAAAGCGCTGTACTTGTGCAGGCCCGTCGGGGCGCTGCTCGGGGCTAGGCAATTGCTCAATGTATTCATAAAGGGCAATGGCATCTTCAAAGCCGGGGGTGTCGTAAAGTTCGATTAGTGCTTCGCCGTCTACCGACAAGCGTGCGCCTTCCACATGTAGCGTGGTGCTGGGAGTGGCAGAAATAGCACCAAAGCCCACGTCCCGAGTGAGGGTGCGTAATAACGATGTTTTGCCCACATTAGTGTGGCCCACCACCGCCAGCGTTAAGGGGGTTGTTGATTTACTCATTATCTTGCTCCAAACCTTGCTCTAGCCAGTCCCAAGGGGCGACTCGACTATGCATTAAGGCTAATGAGTCTAGTTGTTCTTGCCAGTGAGTGAGACGCTCGGGGCTGGCTGTTACGTCCAGCAACCAGACGCGGGTTTCTACGGCGGTGCGCGACAGCTCAGCAATTAAGTGTAACGTGCCCCGATCGGCTGAGCGCTGCGGGTTACAGGCAATTAATAACCGCGCGGGTGGCTCTGCGCTAAATTGCTCTAAAATCGCTCGACGCTGCTCACGGCTGTCGATCACGCCCGCATTAGTTACGTGCTCTGGCACGGTGGGTGGCCAGCTAATATCTTCATCCAATTCAATAGCGACTAGCACCGCATGGCTGCCAACCGCTTGTGCCCCAGACGAGCTGCTAGGGAGTGTTGCAGGAGCGGC
>JAAYRH010000235.1 GCA_012518835.1 Aeromonadales bacterium
AACCCAGAGCCGGTTTTAGAGGGCAAACCAAGCGGTTATTTAAAGCAGGTAAAAAAGTAGCCAAGCATCTGATCCACTAACCAGCAGGGTTATATCAATCGTACTAAATAAGTAATCAGTTTTACTTACTGTAAAAGTCGAATAAAGGGGCCACTCACCAACACGCTGCAAGAACATCCCTGTGGCGTATCGCGGGAGGTGACTCTGTTTTCGACTTGATACTGATTTTAAATAGAATAATTATTTAGTGTGTTTGGTATTAAACCCAGCTTTGGCTAAGTGCCTCGGCTTGCTGTAAACACAGCTCAATGGCTTCATTGGCTTTATCTGGCGGGTATTTCCATTTGCGTAAGGCTCGGCGTACAAGATTGCGCAGTTTTGCTCGTACGCTGTCGCGTACTTGCCAATCAACGGTGGTGCTTTTTCTTAATTGCTCGGTCACGTATTTGGCAAGTTCACGTAAATTATTGTCACCCAGCTCTTTTACTGCCGACTCATTTTGAATTAGCGCACGGTAAAAGGCGATTTCATCGGAGTTAAGCCCAGACTGTTCGGCAAGCTCTGCATCATCGGCCATGTCTTTGGCCATCTTAATCAGCTCTTCAATCACCTGTGCGGTTTCGATGGCGCGGTTATGGTACTTGCGTAAGGTTTCCATAATCCGATCTGAGTATTTTTTCTCCGACACTACATCGGTTTTCATGCGATGCTTCACTTCATCGCGCAGTAAACGCTCTAACAAGTCAACGGCTAAGTTCTTTTCTTTCATGCTAGCCACGTCTTCTAAAAACTCCGGCGATAGCAAACCTACATTCGGTTTATCTAGGCCGACCATGGCAAAAATGTCATCCACGCCTTGGGCAATAATGGCGTTATCAATAATTTGCTTTAACGCCGAGTTTTTAGCTTCGTCGTCGCGGCGCTTATCAACGGCGGTGAACTTGGTAATAGCATTTTTTACCGCACCAAAAAACGCAATTTCTTTAGCATAAGCCTTAGCTTCATCTAAGGTGCCACACAGGGTATAGGCGGCGCGAATGCTGGCCATAATATCTAAGAAGCGCTTTTTACCGTCCAGCTCCTTACTGGTCGGATTCGCCAAACCCACAATATGATTCATCACCTTGGGCAGCAGCATCAAGGCCTGACTTTCATAATCGCGATAATCACAGCCGTGCATAAGGCCATGCAGCTGATCCATGTGCTCTTGCAACAAGGCAAAGGCTTCATGGGCATCGACGGCAGGTTGGCCCTTACCTTGAGAGTTGGTATAGGTTTTTAACGCAGCTTTAAGCTCGTTAGCAATGCCGATGTAGTCCACCACCAAGCCGCCGGGTTTGTCTTTAAACACCCGATTAACGCGGGCAATGGCCTGCATTAAGTTATGGCCTTTCATTGGCTTGTCGATATACATGGTATGGCAGCTTGGCGCATCAAAGCCGGTAAGCCACATATCGCGCACTATTACTAAGCGCAGCGGATCGTTCACGTCTTTAAAGCGTTTTTCAAATAGCTTTTTGGTTTCTTTATTATAAATATGCGGCTGCAGCTTGTTTTTGTCTGAGGCCGAGCCGGTCATTACAATTTTAATCGCACCCTTACTAGGGTCCTCATCGTGCCAGTCGGGCCTGATGGCAACAATGGCGTTATACATATCGACGCAGATCTCACGACTCATGCATACTATCAGCGCCTTACCA
>JAAYRH010000236.1 GCA_012518835.1 Aeromonadales bacterium
CCACATAAATAGTATCTAGCAGGCTGGGATGCGCACGACCGGTGCGTACCTTATTCATTTGGCCTACTAAAGACTCAACGCTTTTTTGCATACGCTCAGCAGCGTCGGTTTGAATTTCGTTAATCATGATTAATTCCTTATTGTTCGTGAAAGGTAAAAGTAAAGGGACGGCATAACAAAGAGCGGAACGGAATAATACAGACCTGGACGAGATGGCAAAGAGCGGGAAGAGATAACACAGTTCTGAACGACATGACAAAGAGCGGGAAGGGATAACCAAGTTCTGTAAGAGATAAGAGAAACCTGAACGAGATAACAGAGTTCGGAAAGAGAGAACAAAAGCCTGTACGACATAACAAAACCGGTGTCTGTCTTAGCTCTTGCCTATTTCTTTCCCAGCTCTAGCCCATCTCTTCCCTAGCCCTTGCTCATCTCTTCCCTAGCTTTTGGACATCCCTTCCATAACTCTTGCTCATCTCGTTCCCAATCTTGTTCCTAGCTCTTGCCTGTGTCGTTCCCAATCCTGTCCCTAGTCCTTCCCCAGCTAATACTTACAGCTTCGCTGTGGGCTTGTGGCAGATCAAAGTGCCTTCACTTTCACCCATCACCGCACGGCGCAGGGCACCGGGTTTATTCATGTTAAACACCCGCAAAGGCATATTATGATCGCGCGCTAAGGTAAAAGCAGCTAAGTCCATCACTTGCAGCTCTTTATCTAGCACTTCGTCGTAATCTAATTGGCTATAAAGCTCAGCATCAGGGTTTTTCATCGGATCGTCGCTGTATACGCCATCCACTTTAGTCGCTTTTAATACTAAATCAGCTTCAATCTCAATACCACGCAAGCAAGCAGCAGAGTCGGTAGTAAAAAAGGGATTACCGGTACCGGCAGAAAAAATCACCACGCGGCCTTTACGCAGCAAGCTAATCGCATCGGCCCAGTTATAAGGATCACATACCCCTTCAAGGGTAATCGCCGACATCAGGCGAGCATTCACATAAGCACGGTGCAAGGCATCGCGCATGGCTAAGCCATTCATAACGGTGGCCAACATACCCATGTGGTCACCCACCACGCGATTCATTCCGGCTTCGGCAAGACCGGCGCCACGAAACAAGTTACCGCCACCAATCACTAGGCCAACTTGCACGCCTAGCTCAACTAACTCTTTAATTTCTTGCGCCATGCGCTCCAGCACAGCGGCATCAATACCAAAGCCCTCTTCACCTTGCAGCGCTTCGCCGCTGAGTTTTAAAAGAATGCGTCTATATGCGGGTTTAGGATTGGTACTCATAACAGATTCCTGATCATAGAAAGACCGCGACAAAAGTCGCGGTCTGGGAGCAATTAATAACTTAGGCGGGAATTAACCCTTAGAAGCAGCAATTTGTGCTTGTACTTCAGCGGCAAAGTCTTCTTCTGCGCGCTCAATACCTTCGCCGACTTCAAAGCGAACAAAGTCGATCACGTCTGCATCAGCTTGCTTCAAACGCTCAGCTACGGTAATAGCAGGATCTTTAACAAACTGCTGACCGGTTAGAGAGATTTCGCCGGTGAACTTCTTCATGCGACCTTCAACCATTTTCTCAGCAATTTCTTTTGACTTGCCAGAGTTAACAGCGATATCAACCTGAATTTCACGCTCTTTAGCCACTACATCTTCTGATACGTCTTCTGGCTTAACAAACTGGGGGCTAGAAGCAGCAACGTGCATTGCTACGTCTTTAGCTACTTCTTCGTCACCGCCTTTTAAGTTAACGATAACGCCAATGCGAGTACCGTGCAGATAAGTAGTTAGGTTGTCACCTTCTACTAATACCACACGACGCAGGCTCATGTTTTCACCAATTTTGGCAATCAGGTTGGTCAGTGCAGTTTCAACACTTTCACCGTTTTCGTACTCGGCCGCTTTTAGCGCATCCAAGTCGTTAATCTTATTGGCGAGCGCAATATCTACTACCTTGTCACCAAATGCACAGAAGCTGGCATCTTTTGCTACAAAGTCAGTTTCACTGTTTAACTCAACCATCACGGCGGTGTTGCCATCTTGGCGCATCAAGATCACACCTTCAGCAGCAATACGGCCGGCTTTTTTAGCGGCTTTTGCTTGACCTGACTTACGCATTTCTTCAATGGCGAGCTCAATGTCACCGTTTGCGTCAGTTAGGGCTTTTTTACAATCCATCATGCCAGCGCCAGTGCGCTCACGCAGTTCTTTTACCATAGCGGCGGTAATAGTTGCCATGTTCTAAATTTCCTCAATCTGGGTCCACAAGAAAACAGGGGCTCTAGGCCCCTGCTAATCCATTACTTTCGTAATTGGTTAATAAAGGCAGCCATAGCTTTGCCTTATTACTCTTCTACGACGTAGTTGTCTTCCGCTGTTTGCACGGCTACATCTTGTGCACGGGCAGCAATCACGGCATCGGCAGCTGCGTTTAAATACAGCTGAACCGCACGAATGGCGTCATCGTTACCAGGAATAATGTAATCAATACCGTCTGGGTTAGAGTTGGTATCTACCACAGAGACCACAGGAATACCTAAGTTTCTGGCTTCTTTAATGGCAATGTGTTCGTGATCGGCGTCAATTACAAACAGTACGTCGGGCAAACCGCCCATGTTTTTAATACCGCCTAACGACTTCTCAAGCTTATCCATTTCGCGAGTACGCATTAGCGCCTCTTTCTTGGTTAGCTTTTCAAAAGTACCGTCTTCGGCCTGAGCTTCCAGATCTTTTAAACGGCTAATGGACTGACGTACGGTTTTCCAGTTGGTGAGCATGCCGCCCAACCAGCGATGGTTAACGTAGAACTGCTCACACTTGGTAGCAGATTCTTTAACGGCTTCAGATGCAGCGCGCTTAGTACCAACAAACAGGATTTTACCTTTTTTGGAAGCAACGTTACCTAAGTAGTTCAACGCGTCGTTGAACAAAGGAACGGTTTTTTCCAAGTTGATGATGTGAACCCGGTTGCTGGCGCCAAAAATATACGGCTTCATTTTTGGGTTCCAGTAACGCGTCTGGTGACCAAAGTGAACGCCGGCTTTTAGCATGTCGCGCATAGATACTTGTGCCATGATTTCCTCAAATAAGTGTATTGGGTTAGGCCTCCACACATCCCATGTCTCCAACTCTATAAAGAGCACCCTAGAGCATGTGCCGATGTGTGTGTGTGTTAAAAAGGTGAATTTGTTTAACGCTAACAGCGTTAAACATAGCGGTAAGCCATAAGCGGTAAGCTATCAGTGAAAACCAACCCATCAAAAATGCGTCAGTTCAAAACAAGAAGACCACCTTTTACAGTTACGGCGCGTTTTATACCACAAAAG
>JAAYRH010000029.1 GCA_012518835.1 Aeromonadales bacterium
GGAGGTGCTAACCCTAATTGGTCTACTCTCCTAAAATATGCTCAGGCATGTGGTTTTGACTTAGCCTTAAAACCGCAAGCAAAGTCATTATAAGGTTATTATCTGAATTAAAACCGCCATGGGGGTGGCTTTTGAAGTCTCACCGTTGCGCTCTTTACGCAACTGACGGACCCAAGTATCCATCGTTGAATAGCCGACACTCATCGTCTCAGCCGCCTGACGAACCGTATAGTTCTGGTCGATCACTAACTGTGCCGCTTCGAGTCGGAATTCAGGAGTAAAATTACGTTTTGGTCTTGTTGTCATAGTGTCACCTAGTAGCTTCTTGATGCATGATAGCACCTCTAATTAGGTGGCCAAATTCACTATGCCACTACACCCCTGCTACCCTATCTTTAACATGGGCAAGCTGTGCTTCTATGTGATCGGAGTTAAATCCATGCTCATTTAGCAGTGTTGACGCTATATGTCTAAAGCCATGAGCTGCTTGTCGTCCTTCGCATCCTAGCCGGCGTAGTGCCATCAAGAATACCGTATTCGATCTCGGCTGAGCGCCGTTATTACATCCTACAAATAGTAAAGGAGACATGCCACTGATTTCTTGTAATTGCTGTAGTAGTGCAACTGCTTGGCGTAAAAGTGGAATAACGTGCTCGCGGCGCTTTTTAGTTCGCTCAGCGGGTATCGTCCACAAGTTGGTTTGAAAGTTGAACTCATCCCACCTTGCAGTTCTTAACTCGCTTGGCCGGCAAAATAGTAGCGACAATAACTGTAAACCAATGCCTACATCGGGCGCATGAGGATAGCGTCTAATCGCGCGCAATAAGGCTGGCAGCTCGTCTTGGGATACATGGCTATAGTTTTTATTTTTAGGTGGCGTCAGATATTTATGCAGCCCTTCTAGAGGGTTATGCTGAATTCTGCCAGTCACGCGAGCGAGATCATATATATCTCTGCACAGTGCTCTAACGCGCTTAGTTTGCTCTGCGATGCCAGCTTGCTCTAGCCCTCTTAGTAAAGTTAACCACTCCATAGTAGTGATATCTACATAGGGCCGGTGACCAAACTTAGGAAAGACGTGCTTTTTTAAGGCGCCCAAGTTGCGAGTCCGAGTGCCTTTTACCCAAGCGGTTTTACTTTCTACCCACTCCTCAGCTAACGCTTTAAAGCTAGCTTCGCTGGCCATCGCTTCGGCGTGCTGCCTTCGCTTGATGGTGTTCAGCTCCCCAGGCTCCTCGGAGGCACTTAAAATGCTATGAGCTTTCTCACGAGCTTGCTTGCCAGTTAACTGATGAGTGCCTTGGCCATAGCCACCCAGCCCCATGAATGACCATTTACCATCACTCTTTTTATATCTGAGCTGCCAGGACTTATTACCTGTAGGTGTCACCCGAAAATAAAGCCCATTACCATCGTGGACTCGGTACTCTTTATCTTCTGGCTCTAGCGTATTTAGCACGGTATCAGCCAGAGGAATTCTTTTTATTTCACTACGCTTCAACTGCTTGTATCCACCGAGTTACTTAATGTCAAAGGGATACACGCTAGGATACAAAATATCTGCTGCTGTGAGTTATTGCGAGTTGTTTTACTAGGCTCTCTGCACGAGAGGAAAGGACGCTAAGCAAGTAGGTTAATTCATAATATTGCTTTATAAACCCGCTGGCCCATGAGCGCGGCTTACTGGTCTCTTAACCATTACAGGTAAATAAGACCAACAAAAAGGCCACCGGTTAAGGTGGCCTTTCCAATCGATTGGTGGAGCTGGCGGGATTTGAACCCGCGTCCGAAAAACCTACGTCGTCGGTACTACATGCTTAGTCTAGTCTTTACATTCGCCATTTGCTGCGGACAGACACGCCACAAAATAACTAGCCTAAATTAGTTTTAACGCTTCCACCGTTAGGCTCGATTTCCACGCGATTCTGTGAAGTATGACCTTCCAATTCCCTAAGTCACAGACAAGCTAGGGCAGAAGGGCTCTAACAGGTTATTAAGCTGCTAGTGCGTAGTTTTCGTCGTTTGCGACTATTTTTTTGCGATTTTTTTACGAGGCCTATCGCACCTCGGCATGCACCTAGGAGTTCGAGAATCTCGTCGAATCCAGAATCAGCCCCAAGTGGTCTTATAATACGTTAAACCACCGCCCTATTGCAAGGGTTAACGGTTTTTATGCTTCATCATACGGTCTTTCTCGCGCTTCCAGTCGCGCTCTTTCACATCTTGACGCTTATCTTGGTGCTTCTTCCCTTTCACCAAGCCAATCTCGGCTTTTACCCAAGATTGCGACCAATATAGCGCTAGCGGCACCAAGGTATAACCTTCTCGTTCTAACTGTCCAGAGAGTCGGTCTAACTCACGGCGCTTCATTAATAATTTACGCGTACGTTGCGGATCACAAACCACATGAGACGAGGCCACATTAAGTGGTGTGATAGTCGCACCAAATAAAAAGGCCTCTCCTTCTTTCATAAATACGTAAGCATCGCCGATATCCGCTTTACCCGCGCGCATCGACTTCACTTCCCAGCCTTGCAACTCTAAACCGGCTTCAAATTTTTCTTCAATAAAGTATTCGAAACGGGCTTTTCTATTAAGCGCTATGGTGCTGGAACCGGCTTTTTTCTTCTTGGCTTTGTTTTTTGTCATAGTACCGCCATTATACGGGCCCAAGCTTAGCTTTGGAATTACTGACTACGCAATCGCCTACTTTTTGCACGATAGCACAATTAGTATCTTAGCCAACGATGAGTCCAGCTTCGATTAGTGTTAAAATCAGGGCGTTCTGCTGCCAGGAGAGGTTATGCCCAGAATTACTCGCAGTGCGCTAGTGATGTTTAGCGCACAACAAATGTACGAACTTGTCAATGATATTGACTCTTATCCCGAGTTTCTGCCGGGCTGTGTTGCCAGTCGTATCGTGTCAGAAACCGACGACACCATCACGGCGGCTCTCGATGTGGCTAAGGTAGGGATACGAAAAACCTTTACCACGCGTAATAAGCTCACTCCTCATCAATATATTAGTGTGGAGCTAGTCGACGGACCTTTCAAGAGTCTGCACGGCGGCTGGACCTTTACACCATTAGACAGTGAAGCTTGCAAGGTAGAGTTAAAGCTCGACTTTGAGTTTACCTCGCGGTTAATTGAAATTGCCTTTGGTGGCGTATTTAAAGAGCTGGCTAACGCCATGGTGCAATCGTTTAGTGAACGAGCAAAAGAGGTATACGGCCGTGCATCTGATCCAAGTTGAAGTTGTTTATGCCCTGCCCCACCAGCAGACCGTGTTGAGCTTAAAAGTAGCGGCTCAAGACAATGTGCAACAGGTAATAGAGCAGTCTGGTATTTTACAGCAATATCCCGAGCTTTCACTAGAGAGCAATACCGTCGGTATTTTTGGTCGTCAAGTAAAGTTGACCCAAGAAGTAAATGAGGGCGATAGAATTGAAATCTACCGCCCCTTACTTGCAGATCCTAAAGATATTCGCCGCCGCCGTGCTGAACAAGCCAAAGAGGAAGGTCGAGCCGATAAAGTGACTGGAGGCCGGCCAGATCCCAATCGGGCTAAAAAGTAGCTATTTCTAGCCTTAGCTCATATGACCGATTAGTAGCTCTGATTAAAAGAAGCTGGAGCTTGATAATCTCCCCCTATTGAGCTCAAAGCATCATTATTAAAGTCAAGTACTAGCTTCTTTTCTTCGGTCTTGCCACGGCCTGGCTTGAAGTAATAGACATAAACCCAGCGATCGTGATTAAAGCTGTCTAAGTTCATGGGATTACCCAGTACATAGCTGACTTGTTCTTTACTCATCCCTTGGCGCAGCTGTTCCACCTGTTTGGCTTCTATATAGTTGCCTTGAGGAATGTCTACTTTATAAACAAGACTACAGCCAGCAAGAGGTAGCGATAATAAAAAGGGTAATATCAGGTTTTTTAGTGGCATGGGTGCATTATATCCTATGTGACTTGGGCTCATAATAGCGGTTGGCGTCGGCCTTGTAAAAGCCGAAGTGCCTGTAGCGATAAGCAGCCGCCGTTCGATCCGCTGAGCAATAAAGGCTGGGTGTAGCAAAGGCTATCGAGTGTGTTTAATAATGGCTAGTTTATTTTTATTCTAGCTCTATAACAAAGGTGTTTTATGCTAAAGCAGGCTTTCCATTTAGGAATTACTAAAGCAGCCTTGGCCGGCGCACAACTGGCCATCTTGCCCGGTGCTCCAGAGCGCGTGGCTATTATCGCGCAACAACTCGCTAATGCACAACCTCTGGCCAGTCAACGCGAGTTTACCTCTTGGCTGGGCGAGGTCGACGGTAAATCCGTCGTGGTGTGCTCAACCGGCATTGGTGGCCCTTCTACCTCCATCGTGGTAGAAGAACTTGCCCAAATGGGCATTACCACTTTTTTGCGGGTAGGTACCACTGGCGCAATACAATCGCACATAGCAGTCGGTGATATTATTATCTCCCAAGGCTCCGTGCGCTTAGACGGCGCTAGCCAACATTTTGCCCCGTTAGCTTTTCCTGCCGTCTCCAGTTTTGAATGCACCAGCGCCCTCGTCGATGCCGCCCATGAATTAGGTATGAGCCCTCATATTGGTATCACTGCTTCTTCAGATACTTTTTATCCCGGCCAAGAGCGCTACGACACCTACTCGGCTCGGGTGGTAACGTCTTTGCAAAATAGCTTATCTGAGTGGCAAGCCATGGGCGTGCTGAATTATGAAATGGAGTCTGCCACCCTATTTACCATGTGCGCAAGTCAGGGCTTAAAGGCGGGATGTGTCGCGGGGGTTATCGTTAATCGCACTCAGCAAGAAACACCTACCACTGCGCTGTTGCAAAAAACGGAGCAGCAAGCCATTGCGACTGTGATTGGCGCAGCCCGGCGCCTAGTATAAAAGCTACGAGCAAGTCCTGGGTGCGTGAGAACTAACGACCGTTGAAAGAAAATATCGCCAACAAGATGCAGTTTGTCGTAGTGGTGGAAAAGAGTTTATCAAAACCGATGACGACAAGCATCACCTTGCTTTAGCTGGGTGAGCTTCAATCATGTTTCTTCATAGGTTGTCGCTTGGCCAGGCCACACTATTACCGTTAGTCAGGCCCTTAAGTATTCTGATGAGGCTTTATATCAAGTTAAAAAACAGGGTCGTAATCGTATTATTGTTGCAGAGCAGTGAATCAACTTAGTTGCTAACTTGGTTCAGCGCTAAAGCAGGCACCGGCTTAGCAAATAAGTAACCTTGATACAAATGACAGCCATTAGCGAGTAGCATATCTCGCTGGGCTTCAGTCTCTACTCCCTCCGCTATAACTTCTAATTCTAAACTGGTTGCCATCGCTAATATTGCCCGAATAATAGCAAGACTGTTGGTATCTTCTGGTAAGCGTTGGACAAAAGACTGATCTATTTTTAGTTGATCCAAGGGTAGCATCTGTAGATAGTGTAGTGACGAATACCCCGTTCCAAAATCATCAATGGCAAAGCGTATACCGTGCTCTTTCAAACTAGCCATACGTATAATCGCCTGTTGCATATCTGTCACTAGCATCGACTCCGTTAACTCTATCTTTAATAGATTCGGATTGGCTCCTGTACTCTCGAGCACTTCAAGCACCTCGGCTACAAAGTCAGTTTGATAAAGCTGCGCTGAACTAATATTAACGGATACCGTAATCTCTTTTAAGAGAGCGTCTTTTGCCCAGCACACCATTTGCTCACAAGCGCGTAATAGTACAAGTTTATCAATGCGATTCATCACTCCTGCTGCTTGAGCCACCTCTATAAATGCTGCAGGGGTCAATATACCTCGCTGGGGATGGTTCCAGCGCACGAGTGCTTCTGCTCCCACTAAGTGATTGCGACTATTAAATTGTGCCTGAAAATAAACACCAAACTCTTTATTGTTAATGCCTCTAATAATGTCTTCTTCTAGCAATAAACGTTCCGATATAGCATCTTGCATTTCAGGTTCATAAAAGCAGTACCCTCCTCTGCCCGTATCTTTTGCATTATACATAGCTAACTCAGCTTGATGCAGTAAGTGCTCAGCAGAATGACTAATATCATCAATAACAGTTAAACCCAGACTGGCACTGCTATGTAAACTTTGACTGCCATGAGTATAAGGCTGCTTTAGCATAGTGAGTAGCATTTCGCTAAAGTCTTCTAGTTGCTCCCGATAGTCTTGCTCATCGTTTGAGTGCTTTGACATTAACAATACAAATTGATCACTACCAATTCTAGCAAGCGTATCTTTATTAGAGATCACCTCGCTCAATTGCTGAGTAATATTTAATAAAAACTCATCACCAACGGCATGCCCCCACATGTCGTTAATATTTTTAAAGCTATCGATATCAATAAAAATTAATGCTGAGTGGAGCTCGCTTTCTACTAGCGCTAGCTTGGCATTATTGATTGAATTTAATAATGATGAGCGGTTGGCCAAGCCCGTTAAGCTATCATAATACGCCAGATTGTGTATTTTCTTCTCACTTTCTCGATGCTCACTAATATCATTAATGGCCGCAATATAATGACTAACTTGGTCATTATTATCTGTTACCGCGCTAATAGAGAGCCATTGGGGATATATTTGTCCTGACTTTCTTTTATCATATATTTCACCTTGCCAATGCCCTTTATTGTTAATGGCATACCACATTTTTTGATAAAATTTTCTATCGTGTCGACCAGAGCTAAAGATACTCGGCTTTTTACCTAACACCTCTGCTTCTGAATATCCTGTGACTTTAGTAAACGCTTCGTTCACTCGTAATATATTATTATTTTTATCAGTCACCAATAACCCTTGAAAACTATTAAAGGCAACTGCTGCAATCCGCAGATCAGTCTCATTTTTTATTCGCTCAGTAATATCTCGACTTAAGATAACCACTGCGGGTAATTCATATTCTTTAGACTCAACTACTTGAGCCACACTTTCAAAAGTGCGACGCCCTTGTGGGGTGTCAAGCTCATAAGTAGATTGTGTCACCTTTTTTTGTTCAATAGTTTTAGCAATAAAATCGAGGAGATGCTCGGCTTGCTCAGGTAAATAAATATCTCTTAAATGTTTTCCTACCGAACGAGTCACAGCGTTAGGTATTAATTCATTATGGTTAGATATTAAGTCAATATAATAGCCATTTTTATCAATGACACTCATGGTATCGGGTAGTGCACTAGTAATGGCTATAAGCTTTGCTTTTCTATCTTGTAGTACCTGCTGCTCTTTTTGACGTAGCTGTATGTCATTAAGAATAAAAAGTAATAGGTAAGTTAGTAAAACACGTAGGATTAAAAATGAAGGTAAGAAAGATACTAATACAGATTGTAGTTGAGGGTCTACCGTAAGATAAATGACTGCTAAGTTTAATAAATGAGCGAGCAATATTATCGGTAGTAAATACCACGTCTTCAATGGGATATGACTGAGGCCTTTACTGTAATGAGCGGTTAATCCCACTGCGAACGGCAGCAGCATGCTCAATACCACTACCGCAGAAAATGTGCCGTCAAATACTAAATACACCAGCGCCATCATTAGCGCGACACCGCCACTGGCTAAGCCCACCGATATGCCAGCCGCAAACAAGACCACCGATCGTGCATCTAGTGGCAAACCCTCTACAGGAGTGAATGGCAACATCATACACGCAATGGTTACTGCACCAAACGCTACCCCTGTAGTCAACCAACCGAACTGCGGATGATGGTGCAAATAGCGACCATTGACCGTTAACAACCAAGCTAATGCCATAATCAGCATTACTTGTTCCATAATTGATGTCAGCATAAATAGTGTTCTTTTATTTTAATACAGTGAGAAAGATTATTTTTATTCATCTATTTATTAACACTGAGCTAAGCCGGTTGATTATTCGGCGCCGGATTAGTACGAACGCTTGGCAGCACGGTTCTCTATATGACCTATACTAGGATTACTCGGCAAACTAACTTCATGTGTGATCAACAATCAGTCAACGCCGACGATACTACTGCTATTGGCTAACAAGTCCTTAATGAAACCTATTCAGGAGCATCACTATGTTATTGAATCACTTATGGGGCTTATACGCACATCCTACAACAGAATGGCAAAATATACAGCGTAGTCAAACTGGTCTAGTAGGAAGTTTGATCTACTTAGCAGTGTTAGCGTTACTCCCCAGTATTTGTGTTTTTATTTCTACTGCGTTTATTGGTTGGGGCTTTAGTGCGCTTGGCAAAGAGATCACGGTGTTAACGTTAAGGAGCGCGATATTTATCGCGGTAGCGGGCTACTTTGCCTTAATTGCCAGTGTGGTCGCGCTGGGTTATTTAATCTATTGGATGTCGAGCACCTTTGGCTCGGTGGCGAGCTTTTCGCAGGGCATGAAGCTGGCAGCATATGCTGCGACCCCGTTATTAATGGCAGCTCTGGCACTGTTTTTTCCTCATCCAATATTTTTTATGGTGGTTAGCCTGTTGGCTGGCCTTTACTCTGTTTACTTACTCTACTGTGGTATTCCTGTGATAATGCACGTGCCTGAAGACAGACGCTTTATCTATATTACTTCGATTTTAGTCGCCGCTTTAGTGTTATTAATGTGCGTATTAGTGGCCGGTATTTTACTGTTAAACTTCGGCTTACAGCCTATTTATCGCCAACCATAGTAGCGATACCCATAAAAAAGGACGCTAACTAGCGTCCTTTTTAGTCATATTAGCTTAGTCAGCGCTTTATGACTGGCCTTCATTATAAATTTCTAAATGGCTATTATCACCGCAATCGGCTTGCTTTAAGTTATTGTTACGCTCGGCATTTAGCTCATCTAAGTAGGCTTGATTCACATCTTGCGTCACATACTCCCCGGTGAATACTGAGGTTTCAAATCGACGCAGCTCAGGGTTGAAATGACGCACTGCATCTTCAAGGCCTTCTAAGTCTTGGTAAATAAGACCATCAGCACCAATTAACTGACAAATTTCATCCACTTCACGGCCATAAGCAATCAGCTCATTTACCGAAGGCATATCAATGCCATAGACATTCGGGAAGCGAATTTCGGGAGCGGCAGAAGCAAAGTAAACTTTTTTTGCCCCCGCATCGCGAGCCATTTGTACAATTTGTTCCGAAGTCGTACCGCGCACAATGGAGTCATCAACTAACAAGACATTTTTACCCACAAACTCAGAGTCAATCGCATTTAGCTTGCGGCGCACCGACTGTCGTCGCTCCTGCTGACCGGGCATAATAAACGTACGGCCAATATAGCGGTTTTTCATAAAACCTTGACGATAAGGTAACTGCAAATGATGAGCTATTTCTAACGCGATATCACAAGACGTCTCGGGAATGGGGATCACCACATCAATTTCTAAGTCTTCCCACTCGCGGGCAATTTTTGCCCCTAACGTTTGTCCCATTCTGGCGCGTGCTGCATACACAGACACCTTATCAATAAAAGAGTCCGGACGAGCAAAATAAACATATTCAAATATACAGGTCTGATGCTGTGGCTCGTCGGCACACTGTTGGGTATACAACTCGCCTGCTTGGGTGATGTAAACGGCTTCGCCGGGCGCGACATCCCGAATTAAACTAAACCCAACAGTGTCTAGCGCCACACTTTCTGAGGCGAGCATATACTCGGTGCCGGTCTCGCTTTCTCGCTTACCCAGCACTAGCGGGCGAATGCCATTAGGATCACGAAAGGCCAGCATGCCATTATCAATAATAGCAGCTACTACCGCGTAAGCGCCGCGCACCTGCTGATGCACCTTACGAACCGCAGCAAACACATGACTTGGCTCAAGATGTAAGCTTTGAGTTTCTTGGTCTAGGGCATGGGCTAGCACATTGAGCAAAATTTCAGAGTCGGAGCTGGTGTTAATATGACGACGCGCCACTCGAAACTGCTCTTCTCTTAACGTACCCGCATTCGTTAAATTACCATTGTGGGCCAAGGTAATACCAAAGGGAGAGTTTACATAAAAAGGTTGAGCTTGGGCTACGCTACTACTACCTGCGGTAGGATAACGTACATGGCCAATCCCTACGTTGCCAATCAGCCGCTCCATGTGACGCTCTTCAAACACTTCCCGCACCAAGCCATTCGCCTTACGTTGGCGCAGCGTGTTGCCGGCAATAGTGACGATGCCTGCGGCATCTTGGCCTCTGTGTTGTAGTACCGTCAAAGCGTCATACAGCGCTTGATTGACTGGAGTTGTACCATGAATTCCGACAATTCCACACATGTCCTAATTTCCTCGATTCACTATGGCGTAGGCAAAAAGCTAGATGAATTTTGAACCAGACTAAAAAACCACTGGATCACAATACTAAACTCTGGGATTAACAATGATTGCTTCCACCACAAGGCCTCAGAAAAGCCTGTCATGGTATCAATAAATAACAGCATCGCCGCCACTATTAGCACACCGCGCACCGCGCCAAAACATACGCCCAGCACACGATCGGTTCCTGACAAACCGGTTTTAGTGACTAACTCACTAACAATAAAATTAATTAAGGCCCCTAAGATTAGGGTTAAGACAAATAATATCGCAATGGCTGTTCCGTTGCGTATAAGAGGATCCGACATGTCGAGCAGAGCGCTCAAGTCTTCATAGAAATGACTAGCAACAAAAAAAGCAGCAAACCAGGTAATCAGTGACATTGCTTCTTTTACAAATCCCCTGGCTAAGCTAATCAGCGCTGACAGGCTGATAATACCCAAAATTACATAATCTACCCAAACCATCATTTGCTGCCGAGGACCTTTTTAATATCGCGCATTCTATCAAAGGAGCCGGATAAAAAGCGAAAAAAAACGGATAATTTTCATTCAACGTGAAACTAGTTGTTAACAACACTAAAAAAGAGTGCTAATTAACCAAAAGCTAATTTACCTATTGAGATGTGTACGAAGTAAAGACACAATAAGCATTTGCTTATCCACTAACAAAGAGTAGTTGTACTATGATTTTTCCTCGTCGTTACGCCAAGCTGGTGTTTCCGGTATTAATGTCTACTTACATGGTCACTATCATGACCGGTTTAGTGACCGCATTAAATACCGGTTTGGCAGATGGTTTCTTTATTCGCTGGGGGCAAGCTTTTTATATTGCTTGGCCTGTGGCATTTATTTTAGTGCTAATTGGTGGCCCCCGCATTCAACGTTTATCCGTAAATCTAGTTAAGGCGGATCTCGCTGAGCAGAAAAAAGCCTCTTAAGTTGAGCGCTAACGCCGCCGCGTTAGCGCTTACTTTTATCTAACCAATGTGGGTTAACCCTCCCATGTAGGACTGAAGTGCGCTAGGCACTGCAATGCGACCATCGGCTTGCTGATAATTTTCTAATACCGCAACCAAAGTACGCCCCACGGCTAAGCCAGAGCCATTTAAGGTATGCAATAACTGTGGCTTACCATCGGCGCCCCGCACTCGCGCTTGCATACGGCGGGCCTGAAAATCGGTGCAGTTAGACACTGAAGAGATTTCTCGATAAGTATCTTGTGCCGGCAGCCACACTTCTAAGTCATAGGTTTTAGCGGCGCTAAAGCCCATATCACCGGTACACAATGCCATCACTCGATAAGGCAGCTCTAAGCCTTGTAATACCCGCTCAGCATGGTGCACCATTTCTTCTAATGCCGCCCAAGAGTGCTCAGGCGCCACCAGCTGTACCATCTCTACTTTATCAAACTGGTGCATACGCACTAGGCCGCGAGTGTCACGACCATACGAGCCCGCTTCAGAGCGAAAGCAAGGGCTGTGAGCAGTAAATTTTAGCGGTAACTCATTAGCCTCAAAAATTTCATCTCGGCCAATATTAGTCAGCGGCACCTCAGAAGTAGGGATCAAAGAAAAGCGGCGAACATGCCCTTCTTCATCGCCTTCGCCATCAATAGCGGTATGAAATAAGTCGGCGGAAAACTTAGGTAATTGGCCGGTGCCATATAAGCTGTCACTGTTCACTAAATAAGGGACATAACACTCAGTATAACCGTGCTCTAAGGTATGCAAATCCAGCATATATTGCGCAAGCGCACGGTGCATGCGCGCGATTTGGCCCTGCATTAACACAAAGCGCGAGCCCGATATTTTAACGGCGCCTTTAAAATCTAGGCCAGCAAGAGCTTCGCCTAATGCCACATGATCCAGTGGAGTAAAATCAAATTGTGTCGGCTCGCCCCACTGGCGCACCTGCACATTATCCTCTTCACTATGACCTTGAGGTACAGAAGCGTCGGGTAAGTTGGGCAATGCAGCGCTAAAGTCGGCAATATCTTGCAATAACTTATCTAACTCGGCCTTGCAGCCATCCAGCTCATCATTAATTTCGGTGACGGCGGCTTTTAATGGCGCTATATCTTCCCCTTGACGGGCGGCCTGACCAATCGCCTTAGAGCGGGCATTGCGCTCGGCTTGCAGCTCTTGGGTGCGGGACTGTAACGACTTACGCGCTTCTTCCAGACGATTGAACAAAGTGATATCCAACGTAAAGCCACGGCTTGCTAAGCGAGCGGCCGTGTCGGCGATATCGCCGCGTAGGTATTTAGAATCCAGCATGAGTTACCTTATTTAATGCGGTGGTGCCTGTACAGAAGGCAAATTAAGACATCAGTGTTAGACAGCCAGTTTACCAGCTAAGCCTTGTCGGAGCCAAGCCACAGCGATGTACTTTAAGAACGAGCGGCGCTATCTAATTGTGCTAGATAATCGAGCTTAGCGGTTATTTTTTTCTCAAAACCTCGATCACTGGGCACATAATAGGTAGTACTTTCCAGCTCTGGCGGTAAATACACTTCACCGGCCGCATAAGCACCGGGCTCGTGATGGGCATAACGGTAAGCCGCCCCATGACCCAACTCTTTCATTAATTTAGTGGGTGCATTGCGTAGCTGCATCGGTACTTCGTAATTTGGTAATTCTTTGGCGGCTTGGCGCACTTGGTTCCACGCATTATACAAGGCATTACTTTTGGGAGCGCAGGCTAAATAAACAATCGCTTGAGCGATGGCGCGCTCTCCTTCAGCGGGCCCCACCCGAGTAAAGCAATCCCATGCGGCCAGCGCTACTTCCATCGCGCGGGGATCGGCCAACCCCACATCTTCAGTCGCAATCGCTACTAAACGACGGGCAATATACAGCGGATCACATCCCGCCGTTACCATACGCGCATACCAATATAAGCCCGCATCGGGATCTGAGCCCCGAATCGACTTATGGACCGCAGAAATCAAATCATAAAATTGGTCGCCTTGATTATCAAAGCGCGCGACTCGCTCACCAGTGACTTCTGCTAGCAAGGCTTTATCGATATAACGTACCCCCTCTTGCTCTTCGGCCATATCGGCCAGTAACTCAAGATAATTAAGTGCCTTGCGCCCATCGCCTTCTACTAACTCAGCCAAGGCACTGGCCACCCCTTCTTCAAGCTGCAGAGATTGTGAAGCTAAGCCCCGCTGTTGCGTGAGGGCATAAGCGATCATTTTCTCAATATCCGCTGTCGCAAGCGGTTTCAATAAATACACTCGCGCTCGTGATAAAAGAGCATTATTGAGTTCAAAAGAGGGGTTTTCTGTGGTCGCCCCAATAAAAGTCACGGTGCCGTCTTCAATATAAGGTAAAAATGCATCTTGCTGAGACTTATTAAAGCGATGCACTTCATCGACAAATAAAATGGTCCGTCGACCAGCGAGCTTATGCTCGCGAGCACGGTCAATGGCCGCGCGGATCTCTTTTACCCCCGAGGTGACGGCCGATACCCGCTCCACTTGTGCATCGCAGTAGTGAGCGATGAGTTCAGCCAAAGTGGTTTTACCGGTTCCTGGAGGTCCCCATAGGATCATAGAGTGGCACTGCCCTGCTTCTAATGCACGGCGTAAGGGTTTACCTGGCCCTAAAATATGAGCTTGCCCTAAATACTCTTCGAGACTCTGTGGCCGCATTCTGGCCGCCAGTGGGCGAAAATCATCTTGTTCAAAATCGAGACTTAAGGTGCTCATTTTTATACCCCCATAAGTGCATAAATTAGCGCACAAGACCCTATATTCAAACTATCTACCTGCACTACGAAAAACACCGATCCCTTAGGCTCGGTGTTTAGTGACTAACTGTTAATTTTTTTACTTAACGCTGATCGTCAATCATCACCCCTTTGGGCGGCGTAAAAGTAAAGGTACTACTACTCACTTTAGGCTGGGTATTAATGTTCTGTAAATTAAATTCACTGCGTTGGCCGCCCGACTCCACCACAGTAAAGCGCTGAATGCGGTCTTTATTATCAAAGCGAATACTAAACTCGCTAATAAGCTCGCTAGGATCCTTACTAGTCACCACATAGTCGCCCGCTTTGCGGCTCACATCATAATGCTGCCAACGACTATTATCGCCGCCCGCAATAAGAATAAAAGGGGTATTTTGAATCGCTTGCGCTAATGGCGCTATGCTGACCTGCTCAACAAAAGGGTCATACATCCACACATCTTGCCCGTTAGACACAATCACGCTTTCATCCGGCGCTTGAGTATGCCAGCGAAAACGATCCGGGCGCGCTAGCTGCATGGTGCCATTGGCTTTTTGCATTTGCTCGCCTTGCTCATCAAATACTTGCTGACTAAAGTCCGCTGAATAATTATCAAAAGTCGCCAGCTTTTTCTGTAAATCCGCTCGGGCGTCCGCTTGGGCTACGCTGCTGGCTGATAATAACAATACACCGATACTAACAAGTTTTTTTATCATTAATTACGCTCCCTGACTGGCGGAGGTGCCAGTACTTCTCGTTGACCAGAGCCCACCGCAGCACTCACTATGCCTTGCGCTTCCATCTGATCGATCATACGGGCGGCTCGGTTGTACCCTACTTTTAACTGACGTTGCACACCAGAGATAGAGCCACGACGCGTCTCTACGACAAAAGCTACCGCTTCATCGAATAACGGATCTAAGTCTTCGTCGCCCTCAGCCACTTCGCCAGGCAGTAAACCTTCTTCTCCTACCTCGCCGTTTAAAATCTCTTCAATATAATTAGGCTCTCCTCGCTGCTTCCATGCCGCCACCACACTATGTACTTCATGATCATCAACAAAAGCACCGTGCACGCGGGTTGGTGTGCTCTCTCCTGCCGGCAAATACAACATATCGCCCATCCCTAATAAAGAGTCCGCACCTTGCTGGTCCAAAATAGTACGAGAGTCAATTTTACTGGATACTTGAAACGACATCCGAGTAGGGATATTGGCTTTAATTAAGCCGGTGATAACATCGACGGAGGGACGCTGGGTCGCCAAAATTAAATGAATCCCCGCCGCTCGTGCCTTTTGCGCAATACGGGCAATCAACTCTTCCACTTTTTTGCCCACTATCATCATCATGTCGGCAAATTCGTCGATCACTACCACGATATTAGGCAGTTTTTCTAAGGCCGGCGGAGAGGTATCCATTGAGATAGTCGGATCCCAAAATGGGTCACGCAGCGGCTCACCGGCATCTATCGCTTCTTGAACCTTATTGTTATAGCCCTGTAGGTTACGCACTCCAACGGTGGCGAGCAATTTATAGCGCCGCTCCATCTCCCCTACACACCAGCGCAAGGCATTGGCGGCTTCTTTCATATCGGTGACGACTTCGGTCAATAAGTGGGGGATCCCTTCATAAACCGACAGTTCCAACATTTTGGGGTCGATCATAATAAAACGTACTTCATCAGGCGTCGCTTTATAGAGCATTGACAAGATCATCACGTTCACGCCCACCGACTTACCCGAGCCGGTGGTACCCGCAACTAACACATGAGGCATTTTACCTAAGTTAGTAATCACCGGTTCACCGGCGATATCTTGTCCTAGTACCATCGTTAACGGATGCTTACTGTTAGCAAACGCTTCGGTATCCATGACTTCGCGTAGATACACGGTTTCGCGTTTGGTATTAGGAAGTTCTAAACCAATGTAAGGCTTGCCGGGGATCACCTCAACCACTCGGACACTGATCGCCGATAGCGAGCGTGCTAAGTCACGAGATAAGTTGGTAATTTTACTTACTTTCACCCCTGGCGCTAAATCTAACTCAAAACGCGTGATAACGGGCCCTGGATACACCCCCACCACATTAGCTTGCACGTTATAGTCAGCTAACTTCGCTTCCACTAATCGAGCAATGCGATTGAGCTCTTCTTCGCTTACGGTATGCTGGCGCGGCTTAGGCGGATCTAACAACTCCACCGACGGTAATACTGCTAAATCACTACGTGGTGCAGCCTTTGGTGCCGGTGCTGCCGCGCGTGATGTGGCTAAGGGGCGTGCTGGCGCTTCTTCTGCTTGCTCATTCATCCAGGGTAAATCCATATCCTCTTCTGCTCCCCAATCTGCGTCGGCCACCGGTGCAGGGGCCACACTGGGTTTGGCAACCGCTCTAACGCGAGGCGCCGCACTCTGCACTGCCTTAGGAATGTCGGTTGCTGGCATCACTTCATCTTCAGCAGCAAAGTTCGATAACACCGGCTCTTTACGCTCTGGTGGTGCTTTTTTTTGTAAAATAGAACGTAACTTAGGTGGCGCTGGTATCGGCGCGAGCAGCGGATCTTCTTCATAAGCCGTCGCCTCATCGATATCTGGCGCCTGAGTTTGGCTGCCTAAGCGTTCTTTAAAGCGACGCCAAGTAACGAAGCTCGGTTTAACTGGCTCAGGTTTATTTGTCGTCAACATCGCGGGTTGGGCTTGCGGCTCAAGTTCACGCTCTTTTGCCACCCCTGCTTGCCAATCGGCCAGCTGTTGAGGAAGCTGTCGAAACCATTGCGGCCCATTCAATACCACCCCACCTAAACGCTCTACTATTAATAACCACGACCAGCCGGTAAAAAAGGTGACGCCCGTTGCAAAGCCACACAGCAGCAATAAAGTAGTACCTAAAGAGCCGAGCACGGGCTGCATTGCTGCCAACAACATGTCGCCAATGAGGCCGCCAGAAGAAAAATAATAAATATTACCGACACTCATGCTCGCGAGCGCTAATACGCTCAACAGCACCATTAGAAAACCGATAATGCGTAGGCTCAATGTCAAATAGCAGATGCTGTGCAAGGCTTTAGGTCGCCATAAGGTCAGCCAGCCGAATAACACCATAAACACCGGCACTAAATAGGCGGAAAAGCCAAACACAAACAATAATATATCTGCTAACCAAGCTCCTACTGGACCAGCGGCGTTGCGAATATCACCGCCCCACGCCGTTTGTGACCAACCCGGATCCGATGGATGATAGGTGAACAACGACAACATGATGAAGATCGCCACTAAAATAATGGTGATCAATCCGGCTTCAAACAGACGCTGTAAACCAGACATGGGAGTAAACAGCTTTCTCTCCGCCAAGTGCCCGCTCCTCGCTTTCGCTGAAATCATAATTAAAAGTGATAGATAAAAAGATGAGTGCGACAATAAAAGTCGCTACCGTCTAAACGGCAAACGAGCGGCCTGAGCCGCTCGTAAAATAAGTTGGTTTCTTGCTTGCTCGGCATAAAAATACCAGAGCTCAGCACATTATCCCAGTTTATCGTGTGTTTATTACCAGGCGATTACTTTGTTTCACCTCTTCCATTACCACATAGGTCCGAGTGTCATTCACGCCCGGTAAGCGCAGTAAGGTTTCACCCAGTAGTTTACGATAAGCTGACATATTAGCCACTCGTGTTTTTAACAAGTAGTCAAAATCCCCTGAAACTAAATGGCACTCTTGGATCTCTTCTAGCTTTTGTACCGCATCATTGAACTCGTCAAACACATCGGGCGTACCCCGATTCAAGGTGATTTCTACAAACACCAGTAAGGAGGCATCGAGTTGTTGCGGATTTAAAATCGCCGTATAACCTTCAATATAACCATCGCGCTCTAAACGACGCACCCGCTCTAGGCAGGGAGTAGGACTTAAACCTACTCTTTTAGACAGCTCAACGTTAGAAATACGGCCGTCTTGTTGTAATTCGTTAAGTATATTGCGATCAATTCGATCGAGCTCCTTGCTTGGTCTGTTGTTCATATCCAACACGTCATCCATCCTTTGATTCATTTAAATTGATCCCACTCTAAAAACATCTACCTGCACATAAAGCACAAGCTTGCTTAACGTAGTTGAGTTACTTACTGCTGTTTACTAGGCCCTACGCCACACAAACAATGCTATAGCGATTATTTAGTAACACAATTTTTAACAATTGAGTCCAGCATACTAGCACCTAAAAAAACAAACTGGTAGCACATACGTTTGCTTTATTGGTCCTCTAGCAGCATATATTAAAACATGTGACTTATTAATGGAAAATAAATCTAACGCTGAAATTAATGAATGCAGCGGTTGTCACTCTTTACCAATCTCTATTCCACCGATAACCCCGCTCTAAAGCTCGGTTTGTCCTTCTTTATAGAGTGAAAAGGAGTACGCATCTGGGTTAGGCTTTATTACCGCCCCCCTATCCCCTACAATCGTGCCTACTATAGTCTGCCTATTTGTCCATGGTTGGAGAAAGAAATGAGTCAAACCAAACACGCTAAACTGCTGATCTTAGGTTCAGGTCCAGCAGGATATACGGCCGCCGTTTACGCTGCCCGAGCCAATTTAAATCCCGTATTAGTGACTGGCATTCAACAAGGAGGGCAATTGACCACCACGACTGACGTGGAAAACTGGCCTGGCGATGCAGAGGGCTTAACAGGTCCGGCGTTAATGGAGCGCATGAAAGTCCATGCTGAGCGGTTTGAAACAGAAATTTTGTTCGACCATATTAACAGTGTCGACTTAAACCAAAGACCCTTTTTACTGACCGGTGACAATAGCACTTATAGCTGTGACGCCCTGATTATTGCCACCGGCGCGTCGGCTAAATACCTTGGTCTGCCTTCAGAAGAAGCCTTTCAAGGGCGCGGCGTATCCGCTTGTGCCACCTGCGATGGCTTTTTCTACCGCAACCAAAAAGTCGCGGTGGTCGGTGGCGGTAATACCGCTGTTGAAGAGGCGTTGTATTTATCTAATATCGCCTCAGAAGTTCACTTGATACACCGACGAGACGAGTTTCGTTCCGAGAAAATTCTCCTCGATCGCCTGATGGATAAAGTCACTAATGGCAATATTATCCTGCACACTCATAGAACGCTGGAAGAAGTGCTAGGCGATGATATGGGCGTGACTGGGGTGCGCTTAAAGAATACCCAAACCGAGACAACGGAAGAGCTAGAGCTTGCCGGCGTTTTTATTGCCATTGGCCATCAGCCCAATACTCAAATGTTTGTCGATCAGCTCGACATGGAAAATGGCTATATTAAAGTCCAGTCTGGCTTGCAAGGCAATGCAACTCAAACCAGTATTGCCGGAGTATTTGCTGCCGGTGATGTAATGGACCATACCTATCGCCAAGCTATTACTTCGGCTGGTACCGGCTGTATGGCCGCCTTAGATGCCGAGCGCTACTTGGATGGTTTAATATAACTACCCCTTTATAAATAACAAAGCCGCCAGCTTAGCTGGCGGCTTTTTTTATCGCCCTCTTTTTTTATTACGCGGCGCGAGTCCCACTCACTTGCTCAATCGCTTCTTGTAAAGTCGAGTAAAATGCCAGCTTTTCTGGAATAGGTTGCATCCCCGCGCGCGCTAAGGTTTTTAGCGGCTGATATTGTAAGTCGGCAATCACGACTTTAATGTTATGTTGTTGACAATGTTCAATAAAACGGCTCATTGCACTTTGGCCGCCCGCATCTAAAATAGACACTGCATCCATATATAAAATAACGCCTTGCTGGTGCTGACATAAGCCAATTAGCTCACTAAACACCCGATCGGCGGCAGCAAAAAATAAGGGCCCATTAATTTTATACACCGACCACTGCTTAGGCAGCGGCGTCACTAACAAGCGTCGGTGATCAGAAATATCCGAGACCCGTGTCATTTCTGCTATGTCGCGCACAAATAACACCGCTGCCACTAATACTCCCACTGTGATGGCAATCACCATATCAAACAAGATGGTTAGCGAGAAACAGGTCAAGAACACTAAAATATCGCCCACCGGCGCAGTTTTAAGCAGGCGTATCGATTTTGGCGCTTCACTCATATTCCACGCCACTACCATTAATAGCGCCGCCATCGCCGGCATTGGTAAGTAAGCCAACATCGGCGCCAATAATACCAAAGCGGCTAGCACTACTAAGGCATGCACCATACCCGACACTGGGGTTTGTGCGCCTGCTTTAAAGTTAGCCGCCGAGCGAGCAATGGCGGCAGTGGCAGTAATACCACCAAAAAATGGCGCGACTATGTTACCAAGCCCCTGCCCCAGCAGCTCACTGTTGGCACTGTGTCGCTTGCCTGTCATGCCATCAAGTACAACAGCACACAATAACGACTCAATAGCACCTAACATGGCAATAGCAAACGCTGCAGGCAGCAGTGCTTGAAATAAGCTCCAATCTAACGTGAGTGGCACTCCTTCTGGACCCGGCTGTAACCAAGGCCATACCCACTCCGGCAATACCGGTGGTATACCCTGACCTGCGGTGCCATCTGGCAGTAAATAACTAAACTGGCTGCTAATGGTGGCAATATTCATGCCTTGCTTATTCAGCACCAGCGCTACCACACTGGCGACGATTAAAGCTGGCAAGTGCGCTGGCACGCCGGTTTTTAACCGTGGCCAAAAAATCATAATGCCTAAGGTTAATAACGCCACCCCTAAGCTTGGCCAATACAAGCCCGGCACCGCTGCTGCCAAGGCCGACACTTTACCAACATAGTGCTCAGGCAACGCGGTCATTTCTAAACCTAAAAAATCTTTAACTTGTAAAGTAGCAATCACTACTCCAATACCACCGGTAAAGCCTAAGGTAACGGGCGCCGGAATGTACTCAATCAACCGTCCCAACCGCACTAAGGCCATACCAATCAGTAAAATACCCGACATCACAGTGGCCATGAGTAAGCCACCCAAGCCATAACTCTGCGCAATGGGATATAAAATCACCACAAAGGCCGCAGTGGGCCCCGAAATACTTAAGCGTGAACCACCGGTTAGCGCAATAATAAAACCGGCAATAATAGCGGTATAAAGTCCGTATTGAGGAGCCACACCACTGGCAATGGCGAGCGCCATGGCCAAGGGAATAGCGATAATACCGACCGTTATGCCGGCTAGCACATCCTTGGCTAACTTGTGTTGGCTATAAGGCTCTTTAACGCAACTTTCATACATTGCATGACCGATACGCAACGAAAACAAATGAGCGCGGTGCGGCATTATTTTCTCCCTGCATTGAATGTTATTTTTATAATGTTAAAAATGATTATATGCTCATACATTAATCATTCAATGTTAATATGATTAACAAGACTTAAGTACTAGGAGTTCAGATGGAACAACGCACCGCTCGCTTAACTTTATTGATAGATCCTAAGAAAAAGGCCTTATTTGAACAGCTGTGTGCCCAAGAAGATGTGACTCCTTCGCAAAAGGTGCGACAGTTTATTCGTGATTATATTGCAGAAAAATCAAACCCAGATGAGCCCTCTGCTCCTAAACATAAATAATAGCGATGATGTTGACCTTATTAGACAATCGACTGTGGTTTCCTGAACCCTCTCAGGCGCTGCTTGAACCTAATGGCTTATTAGCCGTGGGCGGTGACTTATCACCCGCCCGCTTGTTGCTGGCTTATAAAATGGGGATTTTTCCTTGGTTTGAGCAAGGCCAGCCGATGCTGTGGTGGTCACCCGATCCGCGCGCGGTATTAGCGCCTGACCAGCTCTACGTCAGCAAAAGCTTAGCTAAGCTGGCAAGACAAAACCGTTATCGTATTACCCTTAACACCGCGTTTGCTGAGGTGATTAATGCCTGCCGTACGTTACGTGAAGATAATGAAGGAACCTGGATCACGCCAGGCATAGAGCAAGCCTATCTTCAGCTTCACCATCAAGGGCATGCCCACTCAGTAGAGGTCTGGCAAGGTAGTGACTTAGTAGCGGGTTTATACGGCGTCAATATCGGCCGTTTATTTTGCGGAGAGTCGATGTTTCATCGCGTTAATAATGGCTCTAAATTAGCCATGCTAGCCTTATGCCGCCACTTTAGTCACCATCAAGGCCAGCTGATTGACTGCCAATTGTCTAATCCACATTTAATGAGTTTAGGGGTGGTGAGCTGGCCAAGAACAGACTTTTTACAAGCGCTTAATCAGTTACAGCATCAATCTCTTAGCGAGCATTGCTGGCAGCCAAGGAGGCTTACACTATGAAGTCTATTAGCCTTAAAGTGGGCTTAACTCCGCCCCACGATTGCCAATACTTACCTAATCGACAAGAGCAGTTATTAGTATTGTTAGATGAAACGCTGCTGTCTCCTACTGGCTATGAGCCGTTACTCAGTGCGGGTTTTCGCCGTAGTGGTAGTGATGTGTACCGGCCACGCTGTGCCACTTGTAATGCCTGCCAGTCGCTGCGCTTAGCTCCAAGTCAATTTAAAGCCAGTCGTAGCCAAAAGCGCATTCTGCGCCTCAATCGTGATATAAAAATACACGTGGCGCGCGAGGACAAACCAGAGTATTTTCACCTATACGAGCGCTATATTAATCAGCGCCATCAAGACGGTGCCATGTACCCCGCAAGCCACGCGCAATATGCCAGCTTTGTGCTATGTGAGTGGCTTAGTCCACTCTTTATCGAGTGTTGGCTCGATGATAACTTAGTGGCCGTGGCGGTAACCGATGAGCTTAGCCAAGCGCTAAGTGCTATCTATACTTTTTATGAACCCAGTCTTTCACATCGCTCTTTAGGTACCTTTGCGATTTTAAGTCAGATACAATTAGGCATAGAATTAAATAAACACTGGCTTTATCTTGGCTACCAAGTCGATGATTGCCAGAAAATGAATTACAAACAACACTTTCGCCCTCACCAACGTTTTATTGCCGGTCAATGGCAAGAAACGAACAACTGAGGTGTGGAAACTTTACACTGACGGCGAAATACGGCATGATCGCTGCCGCTTTTATTGCCTGTGTTAACAAGAGGACTCAATGGCTAAAGAAGACAGTATTGAAATGCAAGGGACCATTTTGGATACCCTGCCAAACACCATGTTTCGCGTAGAGCTGGAAAATGGTCACGTAGTAACTGCGCATATTTCTGGTAAAATGCGTAAAAACTATATTCGTATTTTAACCGGTGACAAAGTTACAGTACAGCTGACCCCTTACGACCTGTCTAAAGGACGCATCACTTTCCGCGCTCGCTAGCCCACCCTATTACCCAAGCTGCAAAGAGGATAGCCTCTTAACGCTAAGCTATTGGGTAGATTGCACCTTTACGTTCTACTTGGCATTTGCCTCTTGAATAAAAATGCCTAGCACAGGTGCTAGGCATAAAAGTAGTGCAATCCTGTGGGCTCAGTTTAGTGAGCTAAGGATGCTTCCGATTGATAGTCAAAATGCAGCTTGTTCTTTTTCAACGTCACTTTAACTGAGCCGCCACTAACCAGTTCGCCAAACAGCAACTCGTTAGCCAGCGGCTTCTTCAAGTGCTCTTGGATCACCCGCCCCATCGGACGTGCGCCCATCGCTTTGTCGTAGCCTTTTTCTGCTAACCAATTGCGAGCCGGCTCGCTCACTTCCATCGATACTCCTTTCGCATCTAGCTGCGCCTGTAGCTCGACAATAAACTTATCTACCACCTGATAAATCACTTCCATGCTCAAATGGTTGAACCAAATAATATGATCGAGTCGGTTTCTAAACTCCGGCGAGAAAGTACGGTTGATTTCAATCATGGCATCAGGGCTGTGATCTTGTTGCTGGAAACCAATCGACTTACGTACCGTTTCTTGTACGCCCGCATTCGTGGTCATCACTAAGATCACATTTCTAAAGTCAGCCTTGCGACCATTATTATCGGTCAAGGTGCCATTATCCATCACTTGCAATAACAGATTAAACACATCGGGGTGCGCTTTTTCAATCTCATCTAGCAAGACCACTGCATGAGGATGCTTGATCACCGCATCAGTAAGTAGCCCTCCTTGATCAAAGCCCACATAGCCGGGCGGCGCACCAATCAAGCGCGACACAGTATGCGACTCCATGTATTCCGACATATCAAAACGCACCAGCTCAATACCTAGCACGCGCGCCAGCTGCTGGGTGACTTCGGTTTTACCGACGCCAGTGGGGCCAGCAAATAAGAAGGAGCCAATGGGACGATTTTCATGACCCAGTCCTGAGCGGCTTAAGCGGATCGCATCGGTCAGCACATCAATAGAATGATCTTGACCAAACACCACCATCTTTAGCTTCGACTCTAAGGTACGCAGCGCTTCTTTATCGGAGCTTGACACCGACTTTTCGGGAATACGGGCAATTTTTGCTACTATCGCTTCAATATCACCGACGCCAATGGTTTTTTTGCGCCGCGACGGAGGCAGCATGCGTACTCGCGCACCCGCTTCATCAATCACGTCAATGGCTTTATCAGGCAAGTAGCGATCGTTAATGTATTTAGCCGACAGTTCAGCCGCCGCTTTAAGCGCTGGGTTGGTGTAGCGCACATCATGATGTGACTCATAACGGCTCTTTAAACCCACCAGTATTTTAGTGGTATCTTCTACCGAAGGTTCAGCGATATCGATCTTTTGAAAGCGACGGGCTAACGCGCGGTCTTTTTCAAAGATCTGGCTGTATTCTTGGTAAGTAGTTGAGCCCATGCAGCGAATTTGTCCGCTGGATAACATCGGCTTAAGTAAGTTTGCAGCATCTAGTTGGCCACCCGAAGCGGCACCTGCCCCGATAATGGTATGAATTTCATCAATAAATAAAATAGCCCCCTTTTGCTTTTCAAACTGCTTAAGCACCGCTTTAAAGCGTTTTTCAAAGTCACCACGATATTTAGTGCCAGCGAGCAAGGCACCAATATCTAAAGAGAAAATGGTGCTGTCTGCAATAATCTCGGGCACGGTCTCGTGCACAATACGATAGGCGAGCCCTTCAGCAATGGCCGTTTTACCCACCCCCGCTTCCCCAACTAATAGAGGGTTATTTTTACGACGGCGACATAACACTTGAATGGCTCGATTTACTTCATGGTCGCGCCCAATTAAGGGGTCTATCTGGCCGTCTTTTACCTTTTGATTAAGGTTAATAACAAAGCCTTCCGTTTGGTTGGCGGCTGCTTCTTCATCACCTTCATTTTGCGGCATAGCGGAGCCCTCCTCCTCTTGGCCATCTTTACGTACACCATGGGATAAGAAGTTCACTACATCTAACCGGCTAATGTTGACCTTTTTTAGTAAGTAAGCCGCTTGCGACTCTTGCTCACTAAAGATGGCGACTAACACATTGGCACCGCTCACTTCCGCATTACCAGAAGATTGCACATGAAACACTGCTCGCTGTAACACTCTTTGAAAACCTAAGGTGGGCTGGGTTTCAATTTCATGCTCACCAGCGGGGATCAAAGGCGTGGTCTGTTCAATAAACAGACGGATTTCGCGGGTAAGTTGTTCTAAGTCTGCGCCACAAGCCAACAAGGCCTCTTTGGCAGCAGGGTTATTTAACAAGGCAAGTAGCAGGTGCTCCACCGTCATGAACTCATGGCGAGCCTGGCGTGCTTCATTGAACGCTTCATTCAACGTGCTCTCAAGATCTTTGTTCAACATAGGCACCTCCCCTAAAAACTTGGCTGTCCCGTTGCGGCGGGTGTTTACTTATGCTTGCTCCATACTACACAACAGTGGATGTTCGTGTAGCCGAGAATACTGATTAACTTGCGCTACTTTGGTTTCTGCGATCTCGGCGGTATACACACCACAAACACCTTTACCTTGATAGTGCACCGCCATCATGACTTGGGTGGCTTTTTCTTCATCCATCGCAAAGAAAGTTTGTAACACCTCCACTACAAAGTCCATGGGAGTATAATCATCGTTATTCAAGATAACTTTGTACATAGGCGGGGGTTGCAGCGCAACTTGTTCCGCCTCTTTTAACGGATCACCAGGTTGCTGGTGTGGACTACTACTCATATTTTCACTCTAAATCACAGTTCCTGACGCTACAACTAGTGTACCTACTTAGGTATCTTTAAGGCATCCCTCAAGATGTTCTCTTTTACTACTCACAGGATATCAGGAACTCACTAACACGTCTTACCTTCACACTACCCCTTAGTGAGAAGCTGTCAAGAGACAGAGAAGCTTGATTGTGTAGTTGTTTGACTAAAGTGTGCCTTTAGTTACTATTACGTTAATCGCATTAACTTACTTAGCTGAAGTTTACTGCGAAAAACAACTATTTTTGATTAAAGATAGTGAGCTGAAATATAAATCAGTACTGGGACTAGTCTAGTTTATAGATGCAGTCTTGTTGAGGATGTTTGAGCACTAAGGGATGCAATAATGAAGACGATCGGTACGGTGAAGTGGTTTAATAATGCAAAAGGATTTGGCTTTATTTGCCCTCAAGAAGGGGGTGATGATGTTTTTGCCCACTTTTCAACAATTGAAATGGACGGCTATCGCACCTTAAAAGCGGGTCAACTCGTGCAATATAAAATAGAGCAAGGGCCTAAGGGGCATCATGCCACTCATATCCGACCTGCCGACGAATAAGAGCAAGATATCGACTCGTTAAGATAAGGCGCTACGGCGCCTTTGTTGTTTTTAAAGGAGCTTATATTAATGCACAACCCTCTGCTGGCCCCTGCCCTCTATGCCCCTAGTGAGCTGACCTTAGCCCAGTGCAAAGCTATTACCGCCCACTTGCAAGACTGGCTGGCAACACGCTTTAGCGCCGGTGACGATATTATGGAGCTGGTCACGCTGCGCTCCCAACATATGGATCAATTGCTGACCGGTTTGTGGCAGCACTTTGGCCTTGATGAAATCACCGATTTAGCCTTAGTGGCGGTAGGCGGCTATGGACGAGGCGAGCTGCACCCCTATTCAGATATCGACTTGCTTATCTTAACCAATGGCTTAATCAACAGCGTAAGAGACGAGCGCATTGGCGCTTTTATTACTCGACTGTGGGATCTGCATTTAGAGGTGGGGCATAGCGTGCGCTCTATTGCCCAATGTGTGGAGCAAGGTGCACACGATGTCACAGTGGCTACTAATTTAATTGAAGCACGAATGATCACTGGCTGTTATCAGCAGTTTTCGGCGCTGTTGGCGGCCACGGAGCCCGATAGTTTCTGGCCCAGTCAGGCCTTTTTTGAAGCCAAGCGCCAAGAGCAAATACAGCGCCATGCCCAGTATCAAGACACCAGCTACAAATTAGAGCCGGATATTAAAAATAGTCCTGGTGGCCTTAGAGACATTCAAACTATAAGCTGGGTCACTCGGCGCCACTTTGGCGCCACCACCTTAAGTGAAATGGTCAGTCACGACTTTCTTACTGAAGAAGAATATAAAGAGTTACTCAATTGTCAGAACTTTTTATGGCAGCTGCGTTTTGCGCTACATATGGCCAGCCATAAGGCCGACAATCGTTTATTATTTGATCGCCAACGAGCAGTAGCTACCGCGTTGGGCTATGCCGGCGAAGGCAATGAGCCCATCGAGCAGATGATGAAACATTTCTATCAAACCGTACGCCGAGTAGGCGAGCTGAATGAAATGTTATTACAATTATTTGATGAGGCTATTTTAGGGCATATCGCTATGGATGTGACCGATATTGATGATGAGTTTCGCCGGCGCGGCACCTTAATTGATACCATAGATACCCAATTATTTATGCGCCAGCCCGCCGCTATCTTACGGTTATTTTATCATCTGGCCCATGATCCGCAGCTCACCGGAATTTATTCCAGCACCTTGCGCCAACTCAGAGATGCGCGGCGTGAGCTCACCACCTATCTACAACAAGACTCTGACTGTCGACGCTTATTTATTCAGCTATTACGCCATCCGCAGGGCATCGGCTTAGCGTTTACCCTAATGCATCGTTATGGAATATTAGCAGCTTATTTTCCCCAATGGAGCCAAGTGGTTGGCCAAATGCAGTTTGATATGTTTCATGCCTATCCAGTGGATGAACATACCCACCGCGTGCTAAAGCATATTTATTATTTTCGCCACCCCGATGCAAAACGCAGTCATCCCGAATGTTTTGCCACTTACCGTCGCTTGCGCAAGCCCGAACTACTACATTTAGCCGCCCTATTTCATGATATTGCCAAAGGCCGCGGTGGCGATCATTCTGAGCTTGGTGCAGTTGATGCACTGGATTTTTGCTTAGCGCACGACCTAGATAAATCCGATGCGCGCTTAGTGGCTTGGCTAGTACAGCACCATTTATTGATGTCGGTAACCGCTCAACGTCGTGATATCTACGACCCTGAAATCATCAGCGACTTCGCTAAACAGGTGAGAGATGAACAGCGGCTGGATTTATTATATTTGCTCACCGTCGCCGACATTAGTGCCACTAACGATAATCTGTGGAATGACTGGAAAGCCACCTTATTACGAGAATTGTATTTCGCTACCCAAAAAGCGCTGCGTCGGGGCTTAGAAAACCCACCAGACTTACGCTTGCGGATCCGCGAAAACCAGCAACAGGCTCAACTTATTCTAGCTCAGCTCACTACTGAGCCAAGTGCTATTAAGTCGTTATGGGCACGTTTTCCTGCCGACTATTTCTTACGCCACACCCCAGAGCAAATCGCTTGGCATTGTCGGCATATCTTAGCTCACCCCGATCCCAGCACGCCTTTGGTGCAAATTAGCCAGCAACCGGGGCGCGGCGGCAGTGAACTGTTTATTTACTGTCCCGACTCCCCTAATTTATTTGGTAGAGTCGCGGCTGCCTTAGACCAAAAAAACCTCACTATTCACGATGCGCAAATCATGACTTCTAAAGATGGGTATGCCCTCGATACCTTTATTGTGCTTGAGCCGGACGGCCAACCGGTGAGTGGCGATCGCCTGAGTGAACTGTGTGAGCGGTTAAGTGAGGTATTAATGAGTGCCAGCGCCCCAAAAGTTCGTATTCGTCCACCCTCTCGGCGCCACCGTGAATTTACGGTACCCACTCAAGTTAATTACTTACGTCCTCTGCAGCCCAGTAAGCGCACCTTAATGGAACTGGTGGCGTTAGACACGCCAGGGCTGCTAGCGCGGATTGGCAGCGTGTTTAGTCGACTGTCGCTTAACTTACATGCTGCTAAAATTACCACCATCGGTGAGCGAGTCGAAGACTTTTTTAGTTTAACGAATAACGAACACCAGCCTCTTACCGACGCACAGCAGCAGCAATTAAGAGACGAAATTATTGCCGAGCTTAAAAAAGGCGAAATTAGTCCCCCATAAAGGTTAACACCTTAGTGACCTTTTTCTGTTATTCTACGGGCACGCCTTATGCGCGCCCTCCTTTATCGACTATCAAGAGCCTGTTGTGACCAATACTGAATTTTCCACCCTGTCGCTGGATCCTGAGCTGATCGCCAACCTGACCAGTTTAGAATATACCCGCATGACTCCAATTCAAGCCCAAAGCTTGCCATTACTACTGACCGGCAAAGACGTGATTGCCCAAGCCAGTACCGGTAGCGGCAAAACCGTAGCCTTTGGTTTAAGCCTATTAGCACGTCTCGATGTCAGCCAGCTTAGTGTGCAAAGCATGGTGATTTGCCCTACCCGTGAGCTGGCCGATCAGGTGGCGCGTGAATTGCGCCGCTTGGCGCGCGCCATGGCTAACGTTAAGTTAGTGGTGCTGTGCGGCGGCTCGCCTACCGCAGCACAAAGCGAGTCGTTATCCTTTGGCGCTCATATCGTGGTCGGCACGCCGGGGCGGATGCTAAAACACCTAGAACAAGGCAGCTTAGATATTAGCGCCTTAAACACCTTGGTATTAGATGAAGCAGATCGCATGCTCGAGATGGGCTTTGCCGAAGATATTCAGCGGGTGGTGGCTTTTGCTCCCAAACAACGCCAAACCCTGCTTTTTTCTGCCACTTACCCTGAAGGCATTGCTGAACTAAGTCGAGGTCTGCAACAACAGCCAACGCGCCTTAGTGTGGCTGATACTCAACAAAGTGAAAATATCGTACAGCTGCTATTTGAGGTTTCGCCGCACCTGCGCAAGCAAGCACTGGCGACCTTATTAGGTCATTATGCGCCCCGCTCCTGTGTAGTATTTTGTAATACCAAGCGCGCTTGCCAAGAAGTGGCCGAGTACCTCAATGAATTGGGGTTTGGCGCCTTGGCGCTTAATGGTGATTTAGAGCAACGAGAGCGCGATCAAGTGCTGATCCGCTTTACTAATGGCAGTGCTACTATTTTAGTGGCCACCGATGTGGCAGCACGCGGCTTAGATATTAAAGAGCTCGCCTGTGTAATTAACTTTGACATTACCCCCGACCCCGAAGTGCATGTACATCGCATGGGCCGTACCGGACGCGCTGGGCAACAAGGCTTAGCATTAAGCCTATATAGCCCGCAAGAAGCTTACCGTGTGGGGCTAATAGAAGACTATCAAGATGCGCCGATTGTACAGGGTACCTTAAGTGAATTAACAAACAAGGTGGCACCGATAGTACCTGATATGGTGACCTTAAATATTGCCGGTGGCCGAAAAAGTAAAATTCGCGCTGGGGATATTTTAGGCGCCCTAACCAAAGAAGCCGGTATTAGTGGCGAACAGGTGGGCAAAATTGATATCTCAGAAATGCAATCGTATGTGGCCGTGCATCGAGATGTAGCAAAACAGGCCCTTAAACACTTACAGCAAGGTAAAATTAAAGGTCGCATTGTGAGAGTGCGCCAAATCTAATTTTCACAAAAGGGGGCTGAGACTGGTCCCCTTTTGTGCTGTGATCGTTTACTGCTTACCCCAAGCGCGGTCATTATAGTGGCGATGAATGTAGTTGATTTTATCCATAAACTGACTTTTTTGGCGCTCATTTTCATACTCAAAATCAAAGCTTTGATGAAAATTTAATTGCAACGTCACCACCCCGTCCGTTAAAAACACACTATATCCATCAAAGTCGCTGCTGGCGATAATGCCATCTAGTCGATGTCCATCCTCGGTGGGCGTACCAAAGCGGCGAATTTTATCAAATACTTCTAATACCACTTTGTTATTCAACTCAGTTTCCATGACTGCCTCCTCGGTTGCATATTTCACTGACTAGCCCCTTTATTATAGAGGCCATACCCACAGTAACATAGGTATGGCTACCAAGATCACTAACACATCGACGGGTAAACCTAAGCGCCAATAATCGCCAAACCGAAAGCCGCCCGGCCCTAAAATAAGAGTGTTATTTTGATGACCAATGGGCGTTAAAAAGGCGCAAGAACTCCCCACCGCCACGGCCATTAAAAAAGGATCCATGCTCACTCCTAGCTGGCTCGCGGTACCAATGGCAATGGGACACATCACCGCCGCCGTCGCGGCATTATTCATTAAATCTGACAGATTCATGGTCACTACCAAGATCAACACTAATGCTACCACCGCATGGCCTTGCGCTACGCTGTGCAGTAAAAAATCGGCAATCAAACCAGCAGTACCCGTCGACTCCATCACTTCTGCTACGGGTATCAAAGCACCGAGCAGCACGATCACCGGCCAGTCGACGGCGTTATAGACTTGGCGAGCTGGCACCGTGCGCACTACCATCGAAACCAATACCCCAGCAGCAAATGCTACCGCTGCCGGCAGCCAACCTAGGGCCGCGACCAAGACCGAGCCCGCCATAATCGCGGTAGCTAATAAAGCCTGTTTTTTATTCGAGATACTTAAGTCTCGCTCCGCTAAGGGTACGCAGCCATAGCTAGCGGCAAATTCGGCTATGGCTTCTGGCGCCCCTTGCATCATTAATAAGTCACCCGCACGAAACGCCTGCGCTCTTAAGCGCTTTACCGAACGCCCCCCCTGGCGAGAAATAGCTAATAAGTTAATACCATGACGGCTACGTAGCTGAATACCTAACGCATTACGCCCTAGTAGGCTGGAGTTGGGTAAGACCGCGAGCTCCATTAGCACTAAGTCATCATTGATATCACTTGGGCTGTCTTCATCCGGCTTTTTATCAGCTGAGGCGACGGTGGCATCCGACTCTACGTTAACCTCAGCCTTAGCGGACAGCTCCTCTGCGGAGTCGTTTTTCTGCTCCTTCTTGCTTTGTACTTGTTTTTTCTGCTCTTCCTTTTTTTCTTCGGCCTTGGCTTTCTCCTCAATGGTCGCGCTGGCCTCTTCAAGTTTCAGCCCCAGACCCGACAGCGCTTTGGTGAGAGTTTCTGCCTCTGCTTCTAGTAGCAAAATATCACCCACACGCGTACGCCGCCTTGGGTTAGGCCGCGATACTCGCACCGAGTTTCGAATTAAACCTAGCACCTGAACATCATCACTACCCAAGGCTTCCTCAACTTCTCTTAAAGTCATGCCATCGGCTTTACTGTCTTCAGCTACTCTGGCTTCGGTAATATAAGCCCCCGAGTCAAAGCTCCCTCCACTGGCTTGTTTGCGCCCTGGCACTAGGCGCCAACCAATCAAGGTGACAAACGCAATCCCGACCACCGCTACCGTTAAACCAACCGGCGTAAAGTCAAACATATTAAAACCACTGTGGCCGTTACTCTTACGAAAACCCGAAACGATTAAATTCGAAGGGGTACCAATTAGAGTGGTCATGCCGCCTAAAATAGTGCCAAAAGAGAGTGGCATCAGCACTTTACCTGGGGCTATTTGTTGGCGCTGAGCCATTTGGATGGCTACTGGCATCAATAACGCCAGTGCGCCCACGTTATTCATAAAAGCCGATAACGCCGCGCCCGTAGCGGTTAGCGCGGCGATGGATAAGGTGGGGCCTGCCTGAGTAGGCAGTAGTACCCTTGTGAGTCCATCTACCGCCCCGGAGTTTTGTAACCCTTTACTCAGCACTAACACCAGCGCTACGGTCACCACCGCCGGATGGCTAAATCCTTCAAAGGCCTGCTCAGCCGGTAGTAAACCGGTGAGCACACAGGCGAGTAATGCTGCCCCCGCTACCATATCGTGGCGCCAGCGCCCCCAAAAAAATAGCACCATGGTGGATAATAAAATCACGAGAATTGTTATTTGAGCAGAGTTCATCAAGGGTAACTCCTAGGCAAAAAAACAGGCTCAGTTAGCGCCTTTAAACGAACCTGATTAAGTCCGCAACCTATTTACCCTATCCGTGAGGGTGTCTTGCTCATAGTGCCACTGCCAATAAATAATACCTAGCACAAACACACTAAATATCTGTTAATCATCTGATTATAAAGAATTAACTCTTACTTTCAGTGCACTAGCTAACGGTTAACAACAGTGGTTTTTAGCGGCGGGGCACGCTAAGATCATTTTTTTATAGCAACGGTAAGACTTATGTTAAAGCTGGGTGATTACAATTTACTGCCCCTCGTCGCACTTGATGATAAAGGGGGCTGGCTCGCCGCTGAGCCTTATGGCGAGCTGTTTATCCCTAAACGCCAGCTAAGTGCCCAGAGCCAGGTGGGCGATGAGGTGCGAGTATTCCTGTATTTAGATGCAGATTTAGCCCCGGTGATTACCACCGCTTCGCCCAAAGCTTGCGCCGGTCAGTTTGCCTGTTTAAAAGTGGTCGATAGCAACCGATTAGGCGCCTTTTTAGACTGGGGAATGAAAAAAGATATTTTTGTCCCTGAGCGCAATCAAGCTCACCCTATGGAAATAGGCTACGACTATGTTGTATATGTCTATTTAGATCATGAAGGACGCATGGTCGCCAGCAGTAAAATCGACAGTTTTCTGGCGTCGCCACCCGCCGATATGCGCCCCGGCCAAGCGGTTGAATTACTGATTGCCGAGCCCACCCAGCTGGGGTTTAAAGCCATTGTTGATGGTCAATATGGCGGCTTACTCTATCGCTCCGACTTATCGCGCTCTTTGCCAGTAGGCTTCACCACCTCGGGCTATATCAAGCAAGTGCGCTTTGATAATAAGATTGATTTAACGCTGTTTAAATCGGGGCCGGGCACCGTCGATGAAGCAACGGAAACCGTGTTTGCCCAATTAATTCAAGCCGGTGGCTTTATGCCGGTAAATGATAAAACCGATCCGGATACGCTATTTCGCTTATTTAGCATTAGCAAAGGCACCTTTAAAAAAGCCATTGGCGGCTTGTACAAGCAAGGTCGCATTGTGATAGAAAGCGATGGTATTCGTACCACCAAACAAAATGACCAATAAAGATTTCGCCCACTCTCTGTAGAGTTATATGTTTGCTGTTAACGCAGCCGTTCAGTACAACCATGAGGTTTATTAGTGATGACCCAAGCAATAAGAATCGCCATCGCCGGCTATGGCAACCTAGGCCGAGGAGCAGAGGCTGCTATTAAGAAATGCCCAGATATGGAATTAGTAGCCGTGTTTAGTCGCCGTGATCCTGCCAGCGTCACCCTATTAGACAGTGCGGTGCCCGTGTATGCCATGGATGAAATTGAACAATTTCAAGATAAAGTCGATGTATTGATCTTATGCGGGGGCTCGCGTACCGATCTGCCCGAACAAGGGCCATACTTAGCGGGGCTGTTTAACACCGTCGACAGCTTTGATACCCATGCCAAGGTGCCGGAGTATTTTGCCGCCCTCGATAAGCCTGCCCAAGCGGCGGGAAAAGTAGCGCTGTTATCAGTAGGTTGGGATCCGGGCCTATTTTCCTTAAACCGCTTATTTGGCGAAGCTATTTTACCTGATGGCGAAACCTACAGCTTTTGGGGCAAAGGCTTAAGCCAAGGCCACTCTGATGCGGTGCGTCGCGTGCCCGGTGTTAAGTCGGGGGTACAATATACGCTTCCCTCCGAGTCAGCGATGGCACGGGTACGTAATGGCGAGCAGCCCACCCTGACTACCCGTGAAAAACACACTCGTGAGTGTTTTATCGTGCTTGAAGACGGTGCCAGTGCGGATGAAGTGAAAGAAGCGATTGTCACTATGCCTGACTATTTTGCCGACTTTGACACCACAGTGAACTTTATTGATGACGCCACCTTTAGCCAAGAGCACAGCAGCATGCCCCACGGGGGTTTTGTGATCCGTAGCGGCGTGAGCGGCGAAGAGCATCACCAACAGGTGATGGAGTTTTCATTAAAGCTCGGCAGCAACCCAGAGTTTACCGCCAGTGTGCTAGTAGCGTATGCAAGAGCGGTACATAAGCTCAGCTTAGCCGGAGAGCGCGGCGCTAAAAGCGTGCTCGATGTGGCTCCGGGTTTGTTATCTCCTAAGTCCCCAGCACAGCTGCGCAAAGAATTGCTGTAAACCGGTTTTAACAATCCGTGTAAAAATGATAATAAAAACACCGCTTAAGCGGTGTTTTTATTTGGCTAGCTTACAACTTTTCTATCCAACTACTTAACCATGCTAGCGCCGGCTCTTCGGGCTCAAGGGTTTCACCCGCATCTATTTTTAGCATCTCAGCGAGTGGTTGTGCTTCTAGCTCTTGCAACAGTGCATTAAACTGCACCCCCGCCCCGCAAAAATTATCGTAGCTCGAGTCCCCCAGTGCCACTAAACCATAGCGCAATTGGGGGATCGGCGGACACCGGTCTTGGATTTCCATAAATAACGGCAATAAGTCCGGCGGTAATTCTCCTTGTCCCGTGGTGGAGGTGACAATTAACCACGGATGGCTGACATCTAGCTCAGACAAAGTGACTTCTTCATGAAAGTTGACGGTATGTCCGGCTGCTACTAATGCTTCTTCTAAGCTTTCTGCCACTAAGATAGCCGCTCCATAAACACTGCCTACGATCACTTCTATGGCCGCCATAATGACTCCTGTTTATATAAAGATATGTTAGCTCTGATAGCTTACTCACAATCAACAGAATTGCTCAACGTTAGTCTAAAAATGACGACTCAAACGCTGCCTGCCAAGCAAACTCTGTGAGCAGTTGCTGCCATGATGTATCTAGCGGCGCGCTAATACGCAGTGGTTCACCACTCATCGGATGGGCCAAGTGAAGTTGCCGAGCATGCAACAGCATTCTGTCACAGCCATAATGCTCGCGAAAAAACCGATTATGGCGCCCATCCCCGTGCGTGCTATCTCCAACAATGGGATGAAAAATATGACGCAAATGGCGACGCAACTGGTGCTTGCGGCCGGTTTCGGGGCGCAGCGCCACTAGGCTATAGCGGCTAGTAGTATGCTTTTTAGACACGGCAAACGGCAGCTCAATTTGTGCCAGCGCTCGCCAATGAGTAATGGCCGCTTGCGCTGGCTTATCAAGCGCAGTGTACTTATCAGCAATATCATCTAATTGATGACTCAAGGCATAATCAATGGTGCCTTTTGGCTCAGGTAAATAGCCACGCACAATAGCGAGATAGTCTTTATCGATAGCGTGGTCACTAAAGGCCTCACTTAACGTCCGAGCCACAGCCGCATTTTTAGCAAACAACAACACGCCCGAGGTAGGACGGTCGAGCCGATGCACCGGAAATACCCGACAGCCCACTAAGTTGCGAGTCATTTGCAACGCAAATTGAGTTTCGTCTTTGTCTAGCCAGCTGCGATGCACTAATAATCCTGCGGGCTTATTGATGGCGACCATAGCGTCATCTTCATAAAGCAATGACAGCTCAGATGGAGCACTCGTCAAGTCTGGCTCAGTTAACTCAGGCTTCACGGATAACCGGCTGCCCTGATAAGGCTTCATCTAGCTGGGCAATCGCTTCTGTTAAGGCCGTAGTGTCTTCTGGCATACATTTAAAGGTTTCAAACGCCATCGGATACACGGCAATATTACTTGGTAACGGCATCTTGGCATCCAGCATGGCGCGTAAGCGCGCTAACAGTACGAACTGTAGCCACTGACTAAAGTCGAGGGTGTCTAAACAAAAAGGTTCACTACTGGCGAGAGCTTCGGCACCGGGGTGGGTGGTTTCCCACCATGCTAAGGCTTTTAACTCTATTTCAATGGCATCTAATAATGAATAGTGGTGAGCTGACATAGGTAACATCCTCTTAAAACGGCGACTACTATACCATCTTGGGTAGCAACTCCCTATAATCAAGCCCCCTGTTCATCACTAGGTGGTAAAAAACCCGATGCAAATAGACTCCTTGAGTGACTTTCTAACCCAGGCCGGCACCGAGTTTCGCCTGTATGATCTTGGTCGGCGCTTACAACCCCTCACCGCACCCGATTTTTTAGCCATTGAAGCCAATCAAAGACCCTACCCTTGGCCATTACAGCGCCATGCGTGGTTAGCAGTATGTTATTGGCAAAATAAAGCCTCTGCTACCCCCTATGTGTGGTTTTTAAAGCTGCCCTTGGATGAGCGTGGTTTATTTAATAATGGCGCCGTTAAACACTTTTTAGCCGCGTTAGTTGAGCAGCTGGGTGATAATTTAAGTGCTGAGCTCACCGAGCAGCAACAAGCAAGGCTTGCTGAAACTCCGTTTACGTTTCAACCCACGCCAGACAAGCTGGCCGCCTTTCATGCCCGATTGCGCCTTGAGTTAGGCTTAGCGCCCTCCGGCTTTTACCAAGGCGCACGAACCTACTTAATGGCGCCAGAGCTACAAGACTGGCAACAGCTGGGCTTACAAGGCTTAGCCGATGTTAGTGCCCGTTTATCACAAGATACCGAGTTAGCCCGCCATCTCGGCCAGCAGTTTTTTACTTTGCCCGAGCCGGTCCAAAACGCCTTATTAAATCAATGGCAGCACCAAGAGCTTCCGCAAGCGCTAACTGAACAATTACTCAATGCAATTAACACCGAGCTGGAGCGCCAAGCCCCCGATCATGAGCGCATTGCGTTGTTGCTGGGTGCCACCGCAGGTAGCCCTAACTTTAGCGCGCGCTCCAAAAAAATAGCCAGCCTGCTGACCGTGGCGCCCAGCCAAGCGTTGATGCTGACACTGACGGCGCGATTATGGCAAGAGCTGACCGACGAAACCCTGTTACTAAGTTATTTAGAGCAACTCGCTCAGCTGCACAGCGAGATGTTTAATGGCTTATTTGCCGAGTTAGTCACTCTGCCGGCGTTACGCCCGCTAATTTTGACTAATCTGCATAATTCCGAGTTATCGCCTGCCCTGACGCACGCCATGGGACAGCTATTTTCAGGCTTAACAGCGGCTGATGCTCATGACTGAGTTGCTGGCTATTTTAGCCTTAGTAATATTTGGTGCCGGCTACTGGCAAGTTCGGCGGCAAAGCGAGTTTGCGCGCCTTTGGCTCACTCGCTATTGCAAACAGCAAGACTTTCAATTGTTAAGCGTGTATCGCTATCGTTATCAATGGCAAAATCGCCGTTTAGTAGCCTGTTTTCATTTTGAGTTTAGTCATGATGGTTTACAACAAGATGAAGGCAAAGCGTGGCTGGCCGGACAAACTGTATTAAAAGTGTGGTTACCGGTATTACGAGAGCTCGGAGCCTAAATGTCAGAGCAAGTCATTCTTGATACAATCGCCCGTTTGGCCGACGAGGGGAAACCCATTACCACTGCCGCCGTCAAAGCGCGTCTAAACAGACGCGTAAACATGGCACAGCTTATCCAGCTAGTGGGCCAGTATAAGCACGCGCCGCAACCATTAGCCCAGCGGATATCTGCTAGTATTGAGCAGGAGTCTACTGCAGAAGCCAGATTAGTGGAGCGCATCGCGACTCTTGAAGAAAAAGTTGCTCGGTTAGAACGCCAGCTAGCAGCTTTGAGCTAAGGCTTTCTCGCCCGGCTCTAAGCGGTGTAAAAACTGCACTAAGCTAGGTGCTAACACACCGATCCGCCCTTTGCCTAGCTGTTCTAACCACACTTCCCCACTGTCATTGGCTAAGGTAACTAGCTGTTGCTCATTGGCAGTGGTGGCTATAAACCAGCTAGCAGGCAATTTGAGCTTAGTCATCATCAGCTGATGAGCTATTTGATTTTCTTGTAAACGAGCAAAGTCGCGCTCATTCCACGGCTGTAATAACGTCAAAAATAGGCCTTTAAAACAACCGGGCACATGTCCGGCATAGTAACGACCAAACAAGGCACTTAAGTCAGGATGCACTTGCATATCTAGCGCGTGGGCCACATTATCAAAAGCATCGGCTTCGGGCTTTAACCAAGGGCGCCAGCCGACTCGGCCTTGTTGCGCAGGTAGCAGCTCGGCCGGCGAAGAAAATTCAGGGTCATAGTCTATCAGCGGCAGACCCGCGAGCCGTTGGTAGCGGCTAAACAGCTCGGCGAGCGCGCTCACCACTTGATCTTGCATTGGAATGTCTCACAATAAGCTAAGTTTCTCTATTCTACTTAACCGGACTTTTAAATGACACCCGAGCAAAAATACCAAACCAACCCCGCCCTAGCCGACTTACCTCTTGGCAAGTCCAGTCAATATATAGATAAATACGATGCCAGCTTGCTCGAAGGCCTGCCGCGCAGCCTAAATCGAGATGAATTAGGGTTAGATGAAAATGCACTGCCCTTTGCCGGTGAAGATCTGTGGAATTTATATGAGCTTTCTTGGTTAAACCGTAAAGGTAAACCGGTAGTGGCGATGGGTGAAGTGCGAGTGTCAGCCAAAAGTCTTAATATTATTGAGTCTAAGTCCTTTAAGCTCTACCTCAATAGCTTTAACCAAAGCCAATTTGAAAGTTTAGAAGAAGTCAGTGATATTTTAACTCGCGACTTAAGCTTGTGTGCTCAAGGCGCGGTAAAAGTAAAAATCTATGACTTACAAGCTGCGCCCAGTCAGTTTGGCGTCTTACCTGGACATTGCATCGACGATCAAGATATTGAGATCAATCAATATCAACCCGATTTATCTTTATTGAGCAAAGCCACCGATAACGAAGAGGTCAGTGAAACCCTACACTCTCATCTGCTAAAGTCTAACTGCTTAGTTACCAGCCAACCGGACTGGGGCAGTATTATGATCCGCTACCGTGGCCCTCGTATTCGCCGTGATGCTTTATTACGTTACTTGGTGTCTTTTCGCCAGCACAATGAGTTTCATGAACAATGCGTAGAGCGCATTTTTATGGACTTACAAACTCATTGCCAACCCAGCGAACTCACCGTGTATGCCCGTTATACTCGCCGAGGTGGCCTAGATATTAACCCTTATCGCAGCAGTATCTCTGGCAAAGCCGCCAATGTGCGTTTACAGCGCCAATAATCACTTACCAAGGCCGGTGGATGTGCGCCATTCACTAGACTCTGTTCGGCCAGCTCCGTAAACTAGCCCTCTAATTATTAGTCGGTATTGTTATTGTGATATTGCCTACTGCCATTTTGATCTCGCACTTGGCGGGCGCGCCTGCGTTCGCGCCATTTCAGCCCGAGCCCGTTGAGCTACAACGGGCTCGACAGCTCATGGTCAGTAAGCCCAGTGAGTGTGTGGCCCTCACTCACCTATTTTTACAACGCGATGAGCAGGTACCCAGTCAAAGAGCCAGTGCACGTCAGAGCTTAAATCACCCGCAGATCATTCCTCACTATCGCACGCCAGAGCAAACCCAAAGTGCCTGGCAAACTCAGGCATTATGCCAGGCTAATATCGGCCAATTAGATAAAGCCCAGCGGGTGCTCGATAAAGCGATTAAACGGGCTCAGCGCGAGCAGCTATCGAGTGCCGTGGCGGCGAGTCTCATCATTAAAGCGAAGCTTACTTTGGCACAGCAAGACCTCGAGCAAGCCAATACTTTACTCGAGCAAGCGAGCACACTACTGGCGGCAGAGGCGCCGAGTGATCTTATGGACGCCTTGGTGTTATTACAGAGCAATATCTTCTTACAACAAGGTCAATATGAGCAAGCTCGCCACACCTTAGAGCAGCTGCGGTTACATACCCAAGAGCAAAACCGTCCACGCTTGCAAGCGTGGAGTAATTATTTTTTAGCCGAAAATTACTTAGCTCAACACCAACAAGAGTTAGCCCTCACTCACTATCTAGAAACGCTTAATTTATTAGATAATGATCATCAGCATTATCTTAAAGCGCTGACGGCAAAAAAAGCGGCCAATTTACACCTCATTCAAGATCAACCAGAGCAAGCGATTTTTTACGCTAATCTCGCCACTACCGAGTTTGAGCGCTTAGGAAATAGTCAGCTGTTAATCGGCTCTTTATTGAGTTTGGGGAAAATCACTCGGCAAGGAGAAGAAGCGGATCTGGCCCTAGTATATTTATTTAATGCGCTAGGGTTAGCTACCCAATTAGGCGAGCATGAATTAGTCAGCCAACTGTATTTAGAAATTGGCGCCAGCTATCGAAAATTGCAGATGTACCAAGAAGCAAGCTCCTATTTATCGCAAGCTAGGAACCGCTTTCAGCGTAGCCAAGACCAACCCAGACTGATTGACGCCCTAGTGCAATTTGGCCGAGTGCACCTTGAGCAACAAGAATATGGGCTGGCATTATTACAATTAGATAAAGCGCTAGAGCTGGCGAGTGAGTTAGATGATGCTTCGCGGCTAGTCGCGGTTCACCAACAGCTGGCCTTGCTGTTTGAAGGCAGTAACCACCCTCAACAGGCACTGCATCATCAACAGGCTTATCACCACTACTATGTGCAAGCGGGCCAAGTCAATCAGCTGTCTAATCCCGAACTAATCCAGAGCAGCGACCAGCAATTACAGCAAACCCGTGAACTGGCCAAGATGCGACAGCAATATAGCGCAGAGCGGCAAGAGCGCCGCTTCTTTTCCCGCGCTACCTTGCTGCTAGGACTGATTTTGCCAGTATGTCTTTACGGCTGGCATCATAGTCGCCGCCGCTATCAACAACTACTGCAAAAAAATGACGACTTGCACCGTGAATTGCTAACGGAATATAAAACCGGCCTCCCCAACTGGCGCCGGCTTTTACAACGTTTACCCAACGATATGGCAAAAAGCCAGTTACGCTCTGAACAATGGTATTTAAGCGACCATCAAGCCCAACCCTTTAATGAGCGAGTATATTACCTGCTGTTACAGGTGCCCTTTATGCAAGATCTGAGTGAGCGCATTGGTCTAACTCACTCTAATACGCTACAAAAAGAGCTAGGGGAGTATTTGCAAGGACGCCTGCACCCGCAAGCGCAGCTCTATGATGTGAGAGAGGGTCAATTTATTTATGTGATCTCTCAGCGCCATGTTAGCTCCCTGCTCCATACTATTAACTGTTTAGTGCGCGCTTTTGCCGAGTTTCCTAACCGTTTTAAACTCGATACTCGATTATCAATTGGTATCATCGGGCACCCCTTTTTATCCAAAGCGCCTCACGCCCTAGATGACGTGCGCTTTGGCGATATGCTCTTTTTAGCACTAGCGGCCGCCCGCCAGCTTTCTGGGCAAACACACGAATCTGCTTGGGTCGAGCTATCGGCACTAGATTGCCAACAGGCCGCCTTTTTTACCGGTGATATTCGCCACTGCAGCATCCAAGCAATATTAAAAGGGTTGGTCAAAGTGAATAGTTCACATCCCAAGCACGCGATTGACTGGCAAAGCTTAGCCGCCAGCGTAGACATGTCCTGAACAATACGGACTCATTTAAATAAACCGCCTCTTATACAAAGTGATAAGATGTTTGTAAACAATTTTTTAGATTCAACACCCACGCCGGCATTTGGCGATGCCCCCCTTCGTTAATCCCTTAGGGCGGATAAAAATAACAACATGAAGGAATCATGATGATTACTCATATCAACCCCGTCGGCAGTATGAACCTGCTGTCGCAAGTCGAAGTAGACCATTTAAAGCAATCGGCTTCGGGCGTCTTATATCAGCTGTTTCGCAACTGTGCGCTGGCGGTGCTCAACTCCGGAACCAATACCGATGATTCTAAAGAAATTATCGACCGCTACGCCGACTTTGAAATTAACGTCATTCGCCGTGAGCGTGGCGTTAAGCTAGAGCTTTATAATCCACCGGTGCATGCTTTTGTGGATGGCGAAATAATTCGTGGTATTCAAGACCACTTATTTTCGGTGCTAAGAGACATTATTTATGTGCACAGTAAATTAGAAAACGACCGTTTGCTTAACCTTACCTCGCCGCTACATCTCACCGACTTGGTATTTTCTATTCTGCGTAACGCCAATACCGTGCATCCAGGGGTAGAGCCCAATTTAGCGGTGTGCTGGGGTGGCCATTCTATTAACCGAGTGGAATACCAATACACCCGCGAAGTAGGTAATGAGCTAGGCCTTAGAGAAATGAATATTTGTACTGGCTGTGGTCCCGGTGCTATGGAAGGTCCGATGAAAGGCGCCGCCGTCGGGCATGCTAAGCAAAGAGTCTCTGGCAGTCGTTATATTGGTTTAACCGAGCCCTCTATTATTGCCTCTGAGCCGCCCAACCCCATTGTCAATGAATTAGTCATTTTACCGGATATCGAAAAGCGCCTAGAAGCTTTTGTACGCATGGGCCACGGTATTATTGTGTTTCCTGGTGGCGTGGGTACCGCCGAAGAGATCCTTTATTTATTGGGTATTATGATGCATCCCGATAACCGCCAGCAGCCGATGCCGATTATTTTTACTGGCCCCGTAGAAAGCGCTGATTACTTTCGCAGTATGGATGAATTTATTGGCCATACCTTAGGCCCTGATGCGCAGTCGTTATATCAGATCATTATTGACGATCCAGCAGAAGTGGCACGACGTATTAAAAATGCTATGCCATTAGTTCGCGACTATCGCAAATCGGTGGGCGATGCTTACTCTTTTAACTGGTCACTCACCATCGACCCCGAGTTTCAGCAACCCTTTGTTCCTAACCATGAAAGTATGGCCGCCCTTAATTTAAATAAAGATCAGCCACCGCAACAGTTAGCAGCCAACTTACGCCGCGCTTTCTCTGGCATAGTGGCAGGCAACGTGAAAGAAAGTGGCATTAAAGCCATTGAACAACACGGGCCGTTTTTATTAAAGGGTGAGCCCAAGATCATGGCGATGATGGATAAACTATTGCGCGAGTTTGTGGAGCAGCAACGCATGAAGCTACCAGGCGCCACCTATGTGCCCTGCTATAAAATTAGCCGCTAACCTATTGCGATGCAGTTACTTATTATTGATGGGTTAAATTTGATCCGCCGGCTTTATTCAGTTCACGCCCATCAAGCAGCCGACGATACACAGGCCTTAGCTGCCACTGGTCAATCACTCGTTAAGGCCTGTCAGCGGCTGCTAAAGCAGTTTAACCCCAGCCATGTGGTGGCGGTATTTGATGGCGCACCCAAAGGCTTTCGTTATCATCTGTATCCGGAGTACAAAGCGGGTCGTCCCCCCATGCCTCACGCACTGGCCGAGCATTTGCCACAACTTCAGCAACAACTGTGGCAACTGGGCATCGACGCTTTGCTGCCCGAATGCGATGAAGCAGACGATCTCATCGCCACCTTGGCCACTACCTTAGGACAACATCAAAAGCACAGTGTGATCGTGTCCACAGATCAAGGATTTTGTCAGCTGCTTAATCCCTACACCAAAGTGTGGGATCACTTTAAGCAACGCGCCCTCGACAAGGCTTTTGTAGAGCAACATTACCAAGTACAAGTAAGCCAACTGGTTGACTACTGGGCACTCACCGGTGTCGCAGGCAGTAACATCAAAGGCGTAGCTGGCATAGGCCCCAAGCGTGCTCAGCGCTTAATACAACAACATACTAGTCTCAATCAGCTACTTACAACTGTACCTACCAGTCCAGACGAGCAGCGGGTTATCGACCATCAAGCCGAGGCACTGTTGGCTCGCCAACTGGTAAAAATGGCCCACGATATTGAGCTAGGCGTTAATTTACAGGACTTGCGCTATATTCCTGCGACTAAAGGTTCATAGAATAAAATACGCCAAAATGCTATAAAGGCGGTGCAATTATACTTTCCTCGACACATAACTAAAAAACGGAAGCTGCCCACATGAGTAAACGCAGTATTACCGTGATCCCAGGTGATGGAATCGGTCCAAGCATTATCGATGCCGCCCTGAAAATTATGGATCACGCAGGTTGTGATTTTCACTATGAGTATGCCGACGCCGGCCTGGTCGCCATGGAAAAGCACGGTGAATTATTACCGGAATCCACATTAGACCAGATTGAAAAAAACAAAATCGCCCTTAAAGGCCCTTTAACCACGCCCATCGGTGGTGGTTTTACTTCAATTAACGTCTCGTTGCGCAAGCATTTTAACTTGTACGCCAACTTACGCCCTGTAGTGTCTTTTGAAGGGACTAAGAGTCGTTTCGAAAATATTGATATTGTGACCATTCGGGAAAACACCGAAGGCATGTATTGTGGTGCCGGCCAAACTCGTACCGACGATAATACTCAGGCCGAAGCCAAAAGTATTATTACTCGCGAAGGCGCCGAGCGTATTACCGAATATGCTTATAAATTGGCTCGTCAAGAAGGCCGTAAAAAAGTCACTATCGTGCATAAAGCCAACATACTGAAGTCAACCTCAGGTTTATTCCTTGAGGTGGCTCGCGAAGTGTCTGAGCGCTATCCTGACATTGAAACCAATGAAATGATTGTCGATGCTGTGGCCATGAATTTGGTAATGTATCCTGAGCGATTTGACATCATCGTTACTACTAACTTATTTGGCGATATTATCTCGGACTTGTGTGCCGGTTTAATTGGCGGCTTAGGCATGGCTCCCGGTGCTAATATCGGTGATGAAGTAGCCATTTTTGAAGCAGTGCATGGTTCAGCGCCCGATATTGCCGGTCAAAATATTGCTAACCCGTGCTCAGTTATTTTAGCGTCTATTCAAATGCTCGAGCATTTAGGTATGCAGGATAAAGCCAAGCAAATCATGAACGCGGTGCGTAAAACCATCGCCGAAGGCAAAACCGTCACTCGCGATTTAGGTGGCACTGCCTCTACTACTGAATTTACCCAAGCGATTATTGATAATCTATAATCTCGTAACCTAGTAGTAAAAAAGGGCCTTGCGGCCCTTTTTTGTCTCTATACTCTTACGCTTTAGGCTGTAATTTAGCCACCTTATCGGGCTGATACACATGCACAGTGATCTCTTCTCGATCGTGATAAAGCTGTTTAGCTTGGATGTGAAAGCCCCCTAACGCCTCTAGTTTTTCTGCTAATTGCTGCAAATTATGCAGCGCTTCTGCGTAGCGCTTTTTCATCGGTAATTTTAAATTAAATATCGCTTCTTGGCAGTTTTCTTCTAATAACCACGTCGCCATCATCGCCACTATCCGTGCCGGTTTATCTACCATGTCACACACTAACCAATAGACATTTTTACGGGCGGGACGCCAGCTAAAATCATCGCCACGATAATGTTTTACCTGGCCCGAATCCAGTAGCTTTTGATCCATGGGGCTATTATCCAACGCCGTGACCATCATGCCTTTTTGCACTAACAAAAAGGTCCAGCCGCCGGGCGCCGCGCCAATGTCCACGGCATTTAAGCCAGAAGTGAGTCGGGTTTCCCACTCGGCTCTGGGAATAAACACATGAAATGCTTCTTCCAGCTTTAGAGTCGAACGACTCGGTGCATCGGCAGCTAAGCGCAACCGTGGGATCCCCATATGAAAGGGAGAATGATTAAAAGAGTAGGAATAGCCGATAATAACGTGATTACTCGCTAAAAATAGCAAATGTAACGTAGGACGATTTCGAGTTTCTTCGCGAGTTAAAATATCTTTACCGCGCAGCGCTTGGCGCACTGGTACCGTAAACTTCCGACAAAAACGCGACAGCTCTTTACCTTCATTGGTGTCGAGGGTTTCAACGCGAACCTCTCCACATATCGGTAAGCCCTCAGCTGCGGCTAAGATAGGATCAATACGATTATCTAGCGGCAAGTCAGCAAGCTCAGCCCACACTACCCACATTTGGCGGGCAAAAATCAACTCCCGAAACGGCAGTTTACGTGCCAACACATCGGCATCTTCAGGAGCGAAGCATTCATAGATAACCATGCCGCTGTCGTCTTTGGTACGGGCAAACCCTGGGCAGCCAAGCAGCCCTGCCTTGTCCTGAACTTCTGCTGCCGCTTCTTTCTCAAATCCAGAGCGACAATATAATAATAACTGTTTCATCAAGACCTCAACCAAGTGCGACCGGCCAGCAACAAGCTTAACCATCCCGCCATAAAACACACACCGCCCAGCGGGGTAATAAAACCAATCCCTTTAGTGCCAAACAACACTAAGGCATAAATACTGCCACTAAATAACACAGTGCCAAGCACAAACCCGCCTGCGGCTAAGTGCAGTAACTTAGACGGTGCTATGCGCAGTGCCAACACCACCAGCAATAACGCCAAGGCATGATAAAACTGATATTGCACGCCGCTATTAAATGCGGTGACTAAGTGCACCGCCGCGCCACTGTTACTTAAGCCATGAGCCCCATACGCGCCTAAAGCGGTAGCACTTAAGCCAAAGAGCCCTGCCAAATAAAACCACCAGTTAATCATTAATAATAAACTCCTTCATGGCTGCCACCATTAAGTCCAGATTCGCTTCATGGCTGGTACCCGACGATTTACGCGGCTTAAAGTCATGACAGCCGTCGGGCACCCAACGGGTAGTTATTTGCGACGATAAGGCATAATTGGCCACCTGCTCTTTATTACCAAACCGATCCCGCTCCCCCTGCAACAGCAATGTAGGTGTAGCGAGCGTTGCTAAATGTTCGCCCCGATACTGCTGGGGGTTCGCTGGTGGCACAAACGGAAAGCCTAATAAGATTAAGCCTTGGGGGCGCAGCTCATCGACAACCAAGGAGGCCATCCGCCCGCCCAGTGATTTACCGGCCAAATAAAGCCGAGGATGGGCAAATTCGGTCGCTACGGTACGCCAATAATCCATTAACTTAGGGGCCCGATCCGGCGGCCGACGCCGCCCAGTAGCGCGTATTTGCTGCATAAAGGGAAATTCAAAACGGATCACTTGTAATTGCCCATCGGCTAAGCCAAGGGCTAAGTGTTCCATCACCGGATGCTCCATGCCTGCACCGGCACCGTGGGCCAGTAGCAAACGAAAAGGCGCGCTATCGGCACCATTTTTTAATACGGGGGCCATAACCCTACTTAGATAAACAACAGATAGTCTTACTCACAAGCGCGATTATAAAGGTCGAGCCACGCACATGCTAGCACCTTCAAAAGCGCTAGCCGCCTCTGTTACACTAGCGCTCATTCTTTTTGATATTCAGGCACGTTATGACCGATAAGCTTCCCGTATTACTGCCTGGCTGGCTACTGATCAGCCTGATATTAGTGTTAATAATATTAATATTGGTGGTGTTACCGCGCCTGTGGCGTAAACCGCCGGGGGCGCCATATCAGTTACAGTCCTTATTAGCACCCGAAGCGCACCCTTCCTTCTCGTTAATCAAAGAGGCGGCGGGCCAAGAGCTAACGGTGTTAGTGGCTGTTAGCCTCAATGCACTTTTTACTATTAATCCGCGCCTTAAAAAGGCCGAGCGAGAGCGGGCATGGCAAGCTATTGATGGTGAACAGCTCGATTTTTTATTGTGCGAACCTAATGAGCTCAGTCCAGTGGTGGCGATATTACTGTCTGATGCCTCATTAACTAAAAAAGAGCAAAAACAGCGTCAACAATTATGGTTACAACTGCAAGCCAGTGGCCTAGCTATTATGGAGCTATCAGCCCAAAACTTACCGAGCACGACCGTCTTAGCCGAGCGTATTCGCCAAGTGCAGTTACAGCCCAGCCTAGCACCACTAACGCAGCAAGGGCGCATTGAGCCTACCTTAAACTTGCCTAATACTGACTAATGTTTACACCCAAAGCGCACTAATGGGGGTGTCAGGAGCATAATGATAGGCCATCTGCGCTTGTAATAACTCAGCGGTGGCCAAAGCATCGGTCAAAGCATGGTGGGGTTGATAAAAAGGCAAATGATAACGACGCCGACTGTCGGCAAGGCGCAGTGAAGCCGGTTTTTTGCCGCGCAGCCTAGCCCATAAACTTAAAGGTTTACTGCGATGTAAGCGGGCTTCTAGCTCCATGGTATCCACCACCGGAAATACAATATCTTCGTTAAGCCGTGCTAATAACGCCGCCGCTAAAAAACGCCGCTCAATCGCTTGATAGTGCACCACGACCACCTTGCCCTCTAGGGCACGCAACAGCTCATCTAAAATCAATAACAAATCGGGCGCACTTTGTACCTTAGAGTGGGTGATGCCGTGGATAACTACTGATTCTTCCACCATCGGTTTATGAGGATTTACAATCCAGTGTCGGGCTTGATTACAGCGAATGCGCGCACTATCAAAGGGCACAATACCAATGCTGACAATCGCATCTTTATTGGCATTTAACCCTGTAGTTTCAAAGTCCATGGCCACAAAAGGCACCTCCGATAACGGCGTTTGTGCACGAATGGCCCCCGCCCGATAATAACGCTCCAACCGATAATCGCGGGCGCTACGGGCGCGCTCTTCAAATAACTCAGACCAATTAGGCGTGCTGGGTACCTCTTGGATTTGACTGGGTCGTAAATAAAACATCCCCTCTCCTAGCTACGATTTGGCTGATAACGAAAACGCATAAACTTTTGCGCATTACTTAAGATTTGAAAAGCGTCTTTTAAATTACGCCGCTCAAAGTCTGACAGCTTATCGGGCACAATATTATTATTAGGTGTTTCTCCGGCTTCTAAGGCCAAGGCTTGATGACGAATTCGTACCGTCGAAATAAACTCTAAAGCATCGCGCAAATCTGGCCCCCGCCCTTTAGGCAAAATGTTGGCTTCAATTACCTCATTTAATCGCTCAAAAGAGTTATGCGACTTAGCGCCAATCGCTAGCGCATGCACGCGGATCAAATCGGCAAGTGGCGCGGTTCCGCGGCGTTTTAAATTAATAGAGTTATTTTGTTTGCCATCTTGCTCCATCACAAAGCCTTTAAAAAAACCTAATGGTGGCGTACGGCGCAACGCATTACGCGCCATGCTAGCAATAAAGCGTGGGCTTCTTTTAGCACGCTGAGCAATAAATTTATTGAGCTGCGCCGCCCAGTGGGTCTGACCATAGACACCGTCTAAATCAAAAAAGATCGAGCTATTTAATAAACCTTGAGCGCTAGGGTTGTCTATCCAATCAGCAAAGCATAACTCCCACTCTCGACGAGTCTTTTGCCACTGTTTATTGGTGGCCATAATATCGCCAGTGCAATAAGAATAACCACAGGCAGCTAAACCATCGCATACCCGCTTAGCGAGCGCGGCAAAGTAATCTCCGTGTAAGTGGGCGTCATAGCTATTATCCAAGATCAAGGCATTGTCTTGATCCGTCACAATTAGCTGCTCATCCCGTGCCATTGAGCCTAGCGCTAAAAAGCAATAAGGCACCGGGGGAAGACCTAACTCTATTTCTGCCAGCTCTAATAAGCGCTGTTTAAAACTGCGTCCAATGCCTGCCATTGCCGTGCCTATCATATGGGAGTTAGCATCTTCATTCACCATGCGCACAAAGCAGGCCTTTACATCTTCAGCAATCGCCACTAATTCTGTTAGGTTTTGTGCTTTAAAAATATGGCGCACCACAAATAAACTATTACGTGACTCATGGCGCATCACATCCGACAGCGCCACCACCCCAATGGGTTTGCCACGATGTAAGATAGGTAAATGATGGAGGTCGTAGCGCAGCATGGTTAACATGGCTTCAAACACAAACTGATGACTTTCAAGGGTAATGGGGTCTTGTGACATCACCTCAGCGACGGCAGTTTCATTAGGCAGACTTTCTGCTAGCACTCGAGTACGTAAGTCTTGGTCGGTTAGCATGCCCGCCACCCGCTGGGGCCCAGCTGCATCGGCTTGCTCTTCCAATACTAAAATAGAAGACACCGACTCTTCGGTCATTTTTTTGGCCGCCGCCAACACACTAGCAGACTGATGAATAATCACCGGTGCTCGGGTGATTAATTCGCGCACCGTGGACGTTAATAACTCATCGGTACGCCCTTGACGAGAAACCGCTTGGCGCAAGCGGGTTTTGTCTTCCACCTCAACAAAGTCAGCAAACGACTCCGACTGTTCATATAGCTGATTAAACACCGCCTCTGGTAAACAATACAGCAAGGTATCTTCGGTAGCGGTCGCGGTAATTCGCACCCGATTATTCATTAGCAGCCCCATTTGTCCAAATAGGCTGCCCTCGCCTAAGCGATTGTGTAACTCACCATTGCGCCGATAGGTTTCTACTACCCCAGAGCGAATCATATATAAGTCATAAATCGCATCGCCATACTTTAAAATGGCAGTATCGGCGCGGTGGTAAGCAATTTCTACTTGCATAGCAATCGTGGCCAGCGTGTCCTCATCTAAGGTATTAAAAGGCGCAAAGCGGCGAATAAACCCTAATACTTCCAGCTGTTCGGCTTCCATAGGCTGACTCCGATAATAAAAAACGCCCAATACCTAGCAGATATTGGGCGCAGTAGGACTAACAGAATTAATTAGCCTTCGCGTGGCTCAGACATTAAGCCTTTAATGAGCGAGATACACGACACCAATAACACAATAGCAAACGGGAAGCCCGTCGACACCGCCATGGCTTGCAAGGCAGCTAAGCCACCACCTAGCATCAATGCCACTGCCACTAAGCCTTCAAAGCTACACCAAAAAATACGCTGGGGACGAGGAGAGTTTACTTTACCGCCTGAGGCAATAGTGTCGATCACTAACGAGCCCGAGTCTGATGAAGTAACAAAGAACACCACCACCAAAATAATCCCAATAAAAGAGGTGATGTGTGCCCACGGCATGGCATCTAACATCACAAACAATTGCAGCTCTACTGCAGAGTCAGCAACGATTTGGCGCCCTTTACTCACCACCTGATCGATGGCGGTGGTACCAAAAGCAGTCATCCAAAACACACACGCCGTAGAAGGCACAATGAGCACTGAGATTAAAAACTCTCGTACCGTGCGCCCTCGTGATACCCGAGCAATAAACATGCCCACAAAAGGTGACCAAGAGATCCACCACGCCCAATAAAAGGCGGTCCAGCCTTCAATGTAGTTTTTATCTTCTCGACCAAAGGGCATCGCCAGCTCAGGAAGATGCTGAAAGTAAGCGCCCAAGTTTAAGAAAAAGCCGCTTAAAATCATCAAGGTTGGACCAATGATAATAATAAACAGCAATAATAATGCCGCCAATACCATGTTAATTTCAGACAGTCGTTTTACACCGGCATCTAAACCAGCAATCACCGAGATAGTCGCGATGGCAGTAATAATAACGACCAACACAATTTCCGTCGTGGTGCCGGTGGGCACATCAAATAAGAAATTGAGGCCAGCACTGGCTTGAGCAGCACCAAAGCCTAATGAGGTTGCCAAGCCAAACATGGTGGCAATAATAGCTAAGATATCAATAACGTGACCCGGCCAACCCCAGATCCGTTCACCCAATAGTGGATAAAAAATCGAGCGTACCGTCAGCGGCAAACCTTTATTAAAAGAAAAAATCGCCAAGCCTAAAGCTAATACGGCATAAATGGCCCAAGGGTGTAATGCCCAGTGGTAAATAGTGGCCGCCATTCCCAGTCGGGTCGAGGCTTCCACATCACCTATGGCACCTGCAAGCGGTGCCCAGTCAGTGCGCAAGCCGTCGGCCATGGTGATCCCCTCAAACGAGGTACCAAAATGAGACAAGGGCTCTGATACACCATAGAACATCAGTCCGATCCCCATACCGGCGGCAAATAACATAGAAAACCAGCCAACATAGGTAAAGTCGGGCGTAGCCTTAGTGCCCCCAATACGCACCCGCCCTAGGGGCGAGACTATTAACCCTAAACACACCAGCACAAAAATATTACCGGCGCTCATAAAGAACCAAGCTAAGGTACTGGATAACCAATCACGCATCCCTTCAAAAATAGGGGCCACCTGATTTTGAAAAGCCAGGGTTAGAAAGACAAAAATAACAATCGCCAATCCCGAAACCAAAAATACCCGGTTATGTATATCTAATCCAAATGGACCAATTTGCAGCGCAATATTATCTTGTCCTACCTGATAGTCGGTATCAATGGGATTAACCTTTCCCTCCGGTGCTATCACATCGTTATTGTCTGGCTCTGACATGTTTGCTCCCTCGCTTTCATTTTATTATTGATGCACCCTAACATAAAACATATACACAAACCGCGGCCTCCTTGGCTAACTGGCGCATAAAACAACAAAGCGTTAATAACTTGCTATGGTGCTACAGCACTTGCCATCATCGCGATAACATGGTGACCATAACTGGCTATCTTTTGTATTACTTCAATGCATAATGCGCCGCTTAAAATTAACTTATCTTAAGGAATGCTTGACGATGAATACTCTACAGCTCGCCCTCCATGCCCCCTGCCCGCAAGCTTTTAGTCGGGCTCTGGCTAATGTAAGCAACCTGCTACGAGACTACCCTAGCGCTCAAATAGAGCTAGTCGTTAATAGCGCCGCCCTGCCTGAGGCCCTGAAAATTAGTGATGGCGACATTATTAAACGATTAGTACTGTGCCAAAATAGTTTAAATGCCCAGCAACTAACCGCTCCTAGCCACTTTTCGGTGGTACCTGCGGCGATTGTGCATTTAGCCCAGCGCCAGCAACAAGGCTGGAGCTATGTGCGCGCTTAAAGGGTTTTTGATTGATATTATGCCAGGCCACCAGCAAAATAATGGCCTTTGCTAGTACTGTCGGCTAGATACCTTACTAAGCGACGATATTCTTACTTTATTTTATATGTGGAGATTGCATGTCCGTTACCCGTCAGATCTTAGTGGCTTTAGTACTGGGTATTATTATTGGTCTGGCGCTAAATACGGGAGCTGAACTACTGCCAGCAGGCAGTGTGCTCTGGTTAGACACCTATTTACTAACTCCGATTGGTAAAATATTTCTGCGGCTACTGCAGTTTGTCGTGGTACCGATGGTATTTGGCGCCTTGGTATTAAGTCTAACCAGCCCCGATGCCAACAGCGGAGTCGGCCGTCATGCGAGCCAATTATTGATCAGTTATATCGTGACCAGTGCCGTCGCTTTGTTGATTGGTATTGGGGTTGCCTTGTGGTTAACGCCCGGTGTCGGGGCCGCCGGTTTAGTCGCTCAAGCGCCCAGTGCCCCTGCCGCTTCCAGTTTAAGTGATTGGTTGGTCGGTTTAGTGCCCAGCAACCCCTTTACTGCCTTAGGAGGCGGCGACTTACTGCAAGTCATTATTGCCGCCGCCCTATTAGGCATGGCGATGCGCGCCTTGCCTAATGACAGTGCGCCCTTGCGCAGCGTGATCCACAGTGGTTATTTAGTGGTACTCAAAGTGCTGGAATTTGTGCTTAAACTGGCCCCCATTGGTGTTTTTGCACTGATTACCTCGGTGATTGCGACTCAAGGGCTAGACCTACTGATCCGATTAGGCATGTATGTGGCGGGCCTTACCTTAGCGCTGGGCTTAATGGCAGCGTTTTACTTGTTATTACTCGGGATCTTAGGCGCGCGCCCGCTAGACTTTATTAAGTCCTTTGGTCAGAGCTTAAGTTTTGCCTTTGGTACGGCCAGCTCCGGCGCTACCTTACCACTGGCCATTGGTAATGCACGTAGTTATGGCATGAGTGGCACTATCGCCAGCTTCGCCCTGCCCTTTGGTACCGCCCTTAAGCGCGACGGTGCCGCAGTATTACAAGGCTTTAATGCCTTGTTTGTGGCGCAGTTATTTAATATCGACATTACCACGTCTTTAGTATTAACGGTGTTTGCCACCGGTTTGTTAGTCAGTTTTTCTACTGCCGGCGTACCCGGCGCTGGGCTAGTAGCGATGACCACGGTATTAGGTGCCGCCGGCTTACCATTAGAAGGTGTGGCGGTAGTAGCAGGGGTAGATCGCTTTACTGACGGTCTACGCACCGCGCTTAACGTGATGGGCAACTGCGCCAATGCCGCCTTAATTGAGCGTCTTTCTTTAGGCCGCCCCACCACTAAGCCGCAAGCATAATTAAATTAGTGAACTGCACTTATCTCGGCTCTGCCGAGCGCCCATAAAAAAATCCCTGAACGAACTTAGTTCGTTCAGGGGTTAGCCATCGCTATTTTAAAAAGGGGTTATTAAGCAAGCGGAGGTTGTTGCGCTAACACTTCATCAATATCTTGGGCGCTGTGGCGTGCTGGTAAAATTTCCCAAGGCTCACCCCAGGTACGATTTACAATACGGCCCCGCTGTACCGCAGGACGGGCGGCAATCTCTTTAGCCCAGCGCTGTACATGAGTATAAGTATCAACTTGCAAAAACGCTGCCGCTTCATACAAGTTACCTAATACTAGGTTGCCATACCAAGGCCAAGTGGCGATATCGGCAATACTATACTCATCACCGCCTAAATAAGGGCTCTCGGCTAAGCGTTTATCTAACACATCTAGCTGGCGCTTGGCTTCCATGGTAAAGCGGTCAATGGCGTATTTAATTTTCTCGGGTGCATAATGGTAAAAGTGACCAAAACCGCCCCCTAAATAAGGAGCCGAGCCCTGCAGCCAAAACAACCAGTTGAGGCTTTCGGTACGTGCTGCCACTTCTTTAGGTAAGAAGTGACCAAATTTCTCTGCCAAATACAACAAAATATGTCCCGACTCAAATACGCGGATCGGCGGGGTAACCGAAGTATCCCATAAAGCAGGGATCTTTGAGTTGGGGTTAACGTCAACAAAGCCGCTGGAAAACTGCTCGCCATCACCAATGTTAATCAGGTGAGCATCGTACTCTGCTGCCGTAATGCCTAACGCCAGTAATTCCTCCAATAAAATGGTGACTTTTTGCCCGTTAGGTGTGCCTAACGAATGCAGCTGTAATGGGTGATCCCCCACCGGCAAAGCTTCTTGATGAGTGGCTCCCGATATGGGTCGATTGGTTTTCGACCAGGTGCTTTCTTGCTGCTCTTTCGCGTCCCACACCTTGGGGACTTGGTATTCACTACTCATACCGTCTCCTATTCATGTAAAATTTAGTAAGATTAAACTGTTAGTTAACCTACGATACACATTTTAGGATGCCTTATGAATAGCAAACAATTTAATGCTTCTCTTAATCAAGCCTCGCCACCGGCGGGGTTATCGGCCCCGCTCACGGCATTATGGCTGGCGGCTAATGACCAATGGGAAGCAGCGCACGATCAAGTACGCGATAACACCGACCAGCCCTCGGCTTGGGTACACGCTTACTTGCACCATGTAGAAGGGGTACTGTGGAATGCCGATTATTGGTATGGCCGTGCTCAGAAAAAGCGCCCCCATTGCACTGTAGAAGAAGAATGGTCGCAGATAGTGAGCGCCTTATTAGACTGAACTTGTGACTCATTAATGATTAAAGAGTCTGCATTTCATAAGCGAGCTCAGACAAAGCATTAGTTACTCGCAAACTGGACTGCTCCATTCGATTTAAGCAGTCCAGTCCCGCTTGTTGTTTCCCTTCACTAAAAGCGCGTAGCGCTTGAGCGCCCTCTTCGTGTAAGGCTTTATGACTGGCTTCAATCACTTTAAAAGCGTTTAAATGACTATAGAGCTGGGCCCCTCGCCCTTGGTAATACCATTCACCTAGACGACAGGTATTATAAGTGGTGACGGGATCAACAAATGACTTGCTTTCAATGCGCTGGTAAATATTATTTTTCCACAAGGCATGATCAAGCTTAACTCCCTCCAAAAAAGCCGTAGAGGCATTATGTCTAATCACGTTACGCATACTGTCTGCATGACGCATCACTTCTTTTGTTACCTCGTCAATTTGTTGGGACGCCGCCGCGATTTCCTCTGTGCTTTCTAAAGATTGCACCACAATGCTATTAATCGCTTTGCTTTGCTCTAGGACTTGCTGCACCAAACCATTAATATTGCTGCTCGCTTCGTGTGCTTTACTCGCTAAATTACGTACTTCATCGGCTACTACAGCAAAGCCTCGTCCTTGCTCACCTGCCCGCGCCGCTTCAATGGCCGCATTTAACGCTAATAGGTTCGTTTGCTCCGATATTTCTTGGATCACTGACACAAAGTTACTAATTTGACCCGCGGTGTCGGTGAGAATTTCTGAACTTTTAGCACTATTACTGACTTCAGTATTAATTAATGCAGAACGCCGCTTTAAGTTATCAGTCGCTTGGTAGGTATGGGCAAATACTTCTTCCATGGCGACTAGCTTTTCTTGCTCTTCTAGCAAAGTTTCTGCATTAGACACCATACTTTCACGAATACTACTTAGCATTTCTGAGCCTTGTAACAACACGCCCATGGTTTGCTCACATAGCTGCTGTGCGGCAGTTTGTGCTTTAACTTCCACGGTTAATGCTATTATTTCGTCTTGTTGGGCTGAGAGCTTCTTTTCATAATCAGCAACGGTGGCGGCTAATTGTTGCTCGAATACTTGTAACTGTTTTTTTGCTTTATTACCAAACATCATATTCCCTATTAGCAAAATAAGATCTAGCGCTACACTTTTATGTAGTACGCCTGCTAAGTCATCTTTTTATTTAGCAGGCGGTATCCACTTTAATTCAGTATTACATTTGAGAATAAATGATGCTGGGTAAATAAGCATCTATTAAACATCTCAAAGAGAAAGGTTTTGTTATAAATATGCTGTGGGTCACTAAATATTAAGCTCTTTATTTCACCGTTAAACTTACTCGGCTGTTATTGAACACGTAATCGGTATTAACACTTCATTTCTTCGTAAAAACCATAACTTAAAGAGCGGATCATATACACCCAAATCGGTTCGCCCACCACGCAAAAACCGCGTTCTTTTAAGTACTACCTTAAAAAATGAAGTGGAGTATGTCGCAAGCTTGCTTTTAAAAGCTCAAGGCAGCTGCGCCACGGAATCCACTGAACTCACGGAAAAATCAACATCTAAACAAACCAATACTGGGCAAGATCTTAGATAAAATAAGCTCTTTCCTTATTGCGCTGGACGACGACAATAACAGCGCTCACTCCAGCTGCCACTGTAGTGGAGCGGCCAGTTAACGAGCCGGCACTTCGCGTAAGGTGAGTAATCGCTGATATTTCGCCTCTTTCGTTACCATATTGTTAAAGCATCCACTACCATAACGATTGGCGGTTAGGTTTGTTATTCTTAACGCAATGATACTTATAACAATAAACTTAATACCCAGCCATTGCACAAATGTTAAATAGTAAATACAGTACATTAACGGGACTCGCACAGAAACCAATAGGATGACATTATGCGGCATACATTGTTTTTGGCGACAAGCTTTGCTTTTTTAGGCAGCCTAGCTAGTACTAGCTTAAGCGCGGCTGAAACAGATGCAAAGCTTATCGAGCAAGGAGAGTATATTGCACGGGCGGCCGATTGCATGGCTTGTCATGTGGGAGCAGATGGCACTCCTTGGGCAGGAGGAAAGCCTACGGTAACGCCGATGGGGGAAATAATAGCGCCTAATATTTCGTCTTCTACTAAATATGGGATTGGTAAATATTCAGTCGCCGATCTCACCAAAGTACTTCGTAAGGGTAAAACCCCTTCTGGCACTCACCTTTATCCAGCTATGCCCTACCCTGATTATCAAGGCATGACTGATGATGATATAAAAGCGCTGCACGCTTACTTACAAAGCTTACCCGCGGTAGAAAAAAAGCCAGACACCAAAACCAATCTGGCTTTTCCCTTTAATATGCGGTTTTTAATGGGCTTTTGGGATAGCCAAAATCTAGGTAAATACCAAGCGCCGACCGGGCTTAATGAGCAGCAGGCCCGTGGACAATATATTGTGGACCATCTCGGACACTGTGGCACTTGTCATACTCCTCGTAATAGCCTGATGGGCAGTGATTATGAGCACTATTTGGGCGGTGCCCAAGTGGGTAGCTGGTTTGCGCCTAATATTACTAGCGATGAACAGGCGGGTATTGGAAGTTGGAGTGAGCAACAGCTAGCAGATTACTTTAAAAATGGCCAAATGGGCTACGCTGCTCAAGCCGCAGGTCCAATGGGTGAAGCGGTCCACTACAGTTTGCAATACCTTAGCCAAGAAGATCGTTTAGCGATGGCAGCATATTTAAAAACCGTACCCGCGATTACCAACGAGGAACAAAAGCAACCCATTTTAAGCACCAGCATTGATGAAGAAGTGATAGCCCTTGCTCCGGTGGTCTCACCCTCTACTCACTATCCTGAAGATCAGCTCAAAGAACACGGATTAAAGACTAGCGACATTAAAGACCCAGACTCTCCCGCCGGGCTCTATGAGCTGCATTGTGCCTCTTGCCATAGCAAGGATGGCTATGGGCAGCCAGTCTCTTCTTACGCCAGCCTCAAAGGGAATACCACCTTACGCAGCACTAATCCAAGAAACTTAGTGGCAGTAATATTAGAAGGGGTGTCTTTTCAAGGCGCTTCGCCTCGCCCGTTAATGCCAGGCTTTAGTGACCGGCTCGATAACGAACAAATAGCGGCACTGGCCAACTATTTGCGCACTGAGTTTGGCGAGCATGCCGACAGCGATATTGATGCCGAGCAAGTGGCTTATATTGCCTCTGGAGAGCAAAAAACCTCGGCATTAATCCGCTACGCCCCTTTATTGGCTTGGCTAGGCATTATCGTCGTTATCGTGGCTATTGTCGCGGCGGTATGGTTCTGGAGACGTCGTCGTCACCAACCTAGCGTCACGCCTCGTAACGATATTAACTCTACTGATAAAAGGATCGACTCATGAAGAAAAGTCCCTTAACTCGGCGCTACCTGCTTACTATGATTGGCAAGACCGCTGGCGCCGGTGCACTTTACTCCGCCATGACGTCGTGGGGTCTAGCTCGGCCCTCGACCTTTACCGATGAGCTCGATTTATCTGCCGCCCCCAATGGCAGCAGTGTCCTAGTATTAGGGGCTGGCTTAGGCGGCATGACCGCCGCCTATGAGCTACGTAAAGCGGGGTATGAAGTCAGTATTTTAGAATATAGCGAACGCCCTGGTGGTCGCTGCTATACCATTCATAGCGGCGACACTTTTACCGACTTATCCGGTGAAACCCAGCATTGTACCTTTGCACCAGGTAACTACATTAATCCCGGCCCTTGGCGTATTCCTTACCACCATTATGGCGTACTGCACTATTGTAAAAAATTTGGCGTTAAACTAGAGCCGTTTATTCAGTTAAACTACAACGCCTATGTGCACTCACCCCATGCCTTTGATGGTAAGCCACAACGGGTAAGAGAGGTATTAACCGATGTGCACGGCTACACTGCTGAGCTACTCGCTAAGGCCACAGATCAAAATGCCCTTGATGAATACTTAACGCCTGAAGACTGTGAGGCCTTATTAGAGCAATTAGATGACTGGGGTCGCTTAACTGGCGATCATAAATACCAAAAAAGTATAAAAGCCAGTGAGTTTCGTGGCTTTAAAGACTGGCCAGCCGGTGGCTTAATGCCTAAACCCTCGCCCAGTGAACCTTTAGACTTTAAAGAGCTATTACACTCGGGCTTATGGGGTTTGTTGTTAGATTATTTTAATACCGAATATCAACACGCCATGTTTGAGCCCCACGGCGGTATGGAGCAAATTGCCCGCGGCTTTGCCAATCAAGTAGGCGATATTATTGACTATCGCTGCCAAGTCACGCGCATTGAACAGTCTGACGATAAGGTCACGGTGCATTATATTGACCCTGACAAGCCAGATGAGGTTAAAACCCGTAGCGCCGATTGGTGTGTATGTAACATTCCGTTGTCGGTGCTTAGCCAAATTCAAGTGGATGCTTCGCCGGCCATGTTGCAAGCCATTGCTGCTATTCCTTATGGCAGCTCCACTAAAACCGGACTGGAGTTTAAACGCCGCTTTTGGGAACAAGATGAAAGCATCTTTGGCGGCGTCACCTATACCGATATGCCCATTAAAGTGATCTCTTACCCCGCCTATGATTACTTTAGCGATGGGCCGGCGGTGCTATTAGGCGCTTACACCATAGAAGATGCCGGCAGTTATACCATGTCGGCGATGACCGGACGCGAACGGGTAGCGGCAGCAGTGGCTTATGGCAAGCAAATACACCCTCAGTATGAAAAGGAATTTATTTCAGGGGTATCTTGGTCATGGCATCGCTGCCCTTGGACACTGGGTTGTTATGGCCTGTGGACCGACGAGCTTAGAGAGGCTCACTATGACACCTTGTGCTCTATCGACCATCGCTTAGTACTAACCGGTGAGCATTGCTCTTATATTCCCGCTTGGATGGAAGGGGCTATTCTGTCTGGGATGGATGCCACTAAGCGCTTGCACGAAAAAGCCACCGCCATGAAACGCGAACGAGGTGATCATGAATAAAACAACTTTTACCTTGCTACTATTAAGCGCTATTGGCTTAAATGCCAATGCCTTTGCCCAACAGCAAACAAGTGATACCAGTACTCAAGAGTCGCCGACTTCGCTAGCTAAACCAGAAGACGATAAGCAACAAGACAAGCAAGCTACTGCTAACAAAAAGGACTCAAATAAGGCAGAAGATACTAAGCAACAAGACAAGCAAGCTGCTGCTAAAAAAGAAGACTCAGATAAAACAGAAGACGCTCAGCCACAAGATAAGCAGTCTTCTGCTAAAAAGGAGGACTCAGGTAAAGCAGAAGATACTAAGCCACAAAGCAAAGCTAACAAGGAGGATAATAAACCTACGCCGAATTTAGTAAAAGAGGCCGCGCAACGTCATACCCCGCCCTGGACCAACGACAGCGCGAACATTAACTTACAACAGCCGCGTCTTGCTCTCGATGAAGAGGTGGCTAAACCCTACACGGCAGAAGACTTTACTGTTAAGCCAGAATGGGAAAGACTGTTTGCCAGTGACGAGCACTTTTCAACTAATAGTGGCGCCGAGCTTTATGAAACCATGTGCCAAGCTTGCCACATGGCAGACGGACAAGGCGCCAAAGGCGTAGGTTACTTTCCTTCTTTTGTGGGTAACGAGCGACTACGCTCACCAGATTACCCGATCGATGTCGTATTAAACGGTCTGCGTGGAATGCCACACTTTAGCCATATGCTCACCGATGAGCAGATCGCTGGGGTAGTGAATCACCTGCGCACCAGCTTTGGCAACCAACTTGACGGTGATACTAACGCCGAGGATGTAGCCCGGGTTCGCAAGTAAGTGCGATTGAGGGCTCCAGTAAAAAAGCCGCCAGCTATCCTGCCGGCGGCTTTTTATATTGACGCATTTAATTCAACATGTGTATTAACTAATAATGGTCACTGCTCTAAATAAATAAAAGCTCAAAAAAACGGTATACAGCCCAGTTTGCACCGTATTAAAACTACACCTTAAACTGCGTGACCAGTTGGCGTAATTGCTCAGCCCGCGCCTGTAATCCTTTAATAGCATCCAGTTGTTGCTCGGCATTGTGATGGATGCTGGCAGCGCTGTCTGATATTAAATGGGCTGACTCATTAATGTGTTCTGCCACCGCGCCCTGCTCTTCAGTAGCTGCGGCCACTTGGTGATTACCTGAGCTAATCGTTTCAAACTTTTGTTTAATATTCATTAGCGCTAAGGCAGACTGCTCAGTACTGGCTGCGACTTGCTGGCTACTTGCGGTGCCCTGCTGAATGGCGATGGTAGATTGCTCTGCCGTTTGCTGTAGCTGAGCAATTTGGTCACGAATTTCTAAGGTCGAGGTTTGAGTGCGCTGGGCTAAATTACGCACTTCATCGGCGACCACGGCAAAGCCACGTCCTTGCTCACCGGCGCGCGCAGCTTCAATCGCCGCATTTAATGCTAATAAGTTGGTTTGCTCAGAAATATCATTAATAACCTCCACTACCGAGTTAATAGCACCCGCCTGCTCTGCAAAGTGGTTAATGGTATTTTCAATATCCATCATCACCCCATTTAACTCTTGCATGGTGTGTGAGGTCATCGCCATATTGTCATTAGTGCGGTGGGTGTCGGCAACGGCAGACTCGGTATCTTGCGCGGTGCGATGAGCAATACCCGACACCTCAGTGATGGTTTGCCCCATTTCGGTAATGGCCGTGGCGACCTGATCTGTTTGTCCGCGCTGAATATCCGTAGATGCAAATGTATCGTTCGCCAACTGCGCCAGCTGTTCGATGCCGGTTTGCATCGCCATTTCTGTATGTTGGATCTCTGCGACTAACTCTTGAATCGTGCCAATAATGGCATTAAAGCCCTTTGCTAAATGGCCTAATTCATTATCATGACGATCATCGAGGCGGGTCGTTAAATCACCGCCATTGCCTGACATAGTTAATAAGTCATCACCCACTCGACGAATCGCTTTGCTTAGCGCGTTAGCAAATACCACGGTGAAACCAATAAACACTAACGTGAGTAACAAGCTGACCCACACAGAAGATGAAATGACTGCGTTTATCGCACCGCTAATACGACCTCGCGCTCTGTATGATGCGCCTTGTTGGGTATCGGCCCGCTAGTGAATTTCTTTATTATCTTTTGTTCTGTTTAATGAGTTATGGTAATAACGACGGTCATCATCGAATCACTTTTACCAAGGCGCGTCTGCGTAAGCTAGCCCAGAACAGACTGGTTTATAGTCGTAGAGGGGGCTACCCTTCGCCGCTAAGTTGTTATTTATAATAAATTTTTTCAGCACTACCTTTGCCAAAATACTTCTCATATTCTAGCGCCGCATAGGCATCCATCATGCTCGAGATATAGTCCGTGACTAAACGGATTTTAGGCTCGCTAAGGGAACGTAAATCCGGTGGCAATAAAATATTATCCTTGTTGTACTGTGGATCTGAGTAAACCTTAAATAAGCCACGGATTATATTTTCGCCTCGCCGCTCATAAAGCTGAATATCCTTCTTGCGTAGTACCGCTTTAAACAGCAGCTTTTTTAACCCTGCCGCCAGCTTACTGTGGTGCTTATAGCCTAATACGCCGTTAACTAAGCCTATATCGGAGCAAAGGATGTTAACAATTTTTGAGGTCAGCTCTTTTTTGAGTACGATAGCGTATTCTTCAGAGGTGCCCATGCGATCAGCATTCATCGCCGTTTGTTGCACTTCTTGCGCAATATCCGAGACCGTCGTAAAAGCCGCACTATATTCAGGACTAATTTTAAACTCATGAACAATTTCTCCTAAGCTAATTAACCCCGAGCTTAAGGCATCTTCGAGATCGTGAGCGGCATAGGCTATCTCATCAGCTAAGTCCATGATTTCGGCATCAATACTCTTGGTCACAGTAATGCTTTTATCATCTAACTGTGCTTTTAAAAAATCATAGTCGCTATCGTAGAGAAACTTGGGGTGCAGCTGGCTTTTTTTATTAAAGTACTTGGTAACTGCTAATAAGGTGCGCACATTAAGATTTAAGCCCGAATAGGCATAATGCTTTTTCTCTAAGGTACGCAGAATACGAAAGGTTTGCGCATTCCCTTCGTAGCCGCCGCAGCCTTGGCTTAACTCATTGAGTACTACCTCACCATAATGACCAAACGGCGGGTTGCCCATGTCGTGAGCTAAGGCAGCCGTTTCGGCAACCACAGTATGTTTTAATTGTAAGTCGTAGGCAATCGAGCGTGCGATTTGTGCCACTTCTAAACTATGAGTTAAGCGATTACGATTAAACTTGTTTTCATCAACGCCTAGCAGTTGCATCTTACCCTGCAAACGGCGAAACGACGAAGAATACAACACTCGTGCGTAATCTCGCATTAAGGTGGGCCGGTTACTAGAACGGCCATCTTGGTGCTCATACACCCGATACTCGAGCTTTGATAGCAGCTCTTCTTGGTGTTGCGCGTAATCAATCACTTCACGGTCGTACATTAGGGATCCTTCCTAAGAAAATGCGATGGCGACGGGTACTTTAAAAAAGTAGATACCAACGGGTGTCAGAGGTTGCTAGCTCAGTAAGCTTTTAACATTCACTCACAGTGAACCTGAGTTTGCTTTACTTTTCAATTGCCCCCAGTCCCTCTGCTCACACACTCGCCGCCAACATGCAAAGGAGGTCTTAGGTTTACCACTACTGTAGCCGTAAAAAAGCCTCACCTAAAAAGGTGAGGCTTTATATTACCCATAGCAGTCGTTTTTATTAACTCAGTCGTTTTTTATTACAAGCCTCCTAACCCAAAATGAATACACAACATAACAAATACTAATAAGAAGACGGTTTCTGCTACCATCAAGATCACCGGCTTCCAGCCAACGACTGCCAACTTTTGAAAAGAGGTTTTAATCCCCAAGCCTGCAATCGCCGCCACTAAACACCAGCGCGATAAGTCAGTTGCTAATTCAGCGGCCACTGTGGGGATCCAGCCCAAGGTGTTAATCAACACAATCACCACAAAGGCAACTAAGAAACCGGGTAGCATAGGAACTTTACTACTACTGCCCTCGGCTCGGCTTTTACGAAAGATAAAGGTAAAGGCCACCACTGCCGGCACTAACATCGCCACTCGTAATAGTTTTACTAAGGTCGCCACATCACCGGCATCATCGGAAATAATATAACCCGCACCTACTACTTGGGCTACATCATGAATGGTGCCGCCTAAAAAAATACCCGCTTCATTATTACTAAAACCAAAAACGCTCACTAATAACGGATAAGTGATCATGGCTACCGTAGATAAAGTAGTCACCGCCACCACGGTCATAATGGTATTGCGCTCGTGGGTTTCATTACGCGGCATTACCGCCGATAAGGCCAATGCCGCAGAAGCGCCACAAATAGCGACTGCGCCCCCAGTTAGCAATCCCATATCACGGCCCAAGCCTAGGGCTCGAGCAAGCAAAGTGCCTACCGAGATAGTCAACACCACACCGGCGATCACCATTAAAATGGGACCAATACCTAGCTCCGCGACTTCGTTAAGTGTGATCCGCACCCCTAATAACGCCACACCAAGGCGCAAGATAGTACGAGAGGCAAACTCCACCCCCGCTAAACAACGTCCTTCTTCTGATAAAAAGTGCAGGGTCATACCAAACAACAGTGCATACAGCAGCGTGGGCCCACCGTAATGATCGGCAATGAAGGTAGTGGCTAAGGCAATGGTGATACAAATAATCACGCCTGGCATTAACGTCTGCCCCTTGCCTACCAGTCGATGTAAAGAATATTTAGATGGATGTGCAATAGACATATTCTTTGCCTCCTAAGGCCGGGCTACCGGTACAACGACTACGGGAACCTTAGCGCGTTTAATTACGCCTTTAGTCACCCGGCCTGCATAGGTCGCGATGTAACTGCGTTTATTGGCTGCCATCACAATTAAGTCAAAATCACCTATTTTGGCAAAGTGCGTTATTACAGACGCAGGATCACCTTCTAATACTTTGAGTTCAATTTCTCGCCCTTGCATTTTCTCCTGTAAATCAGGGTGCCTTTGCCAAAACCCTGCCACCTCCGCCTTTAATGCATCTAATGCTTGCTCAATGCGCTTATCCATTAATGAACCTAAAACATCTCGGTCACGAATGTTCACTTTTAGCGTGTTCATGACGTCTTCATTAAGAGACTTAACAACAAATAAAATATCTAAGCTGGCACCTGTAGCCAAAGCTAGATTAATACTATGTTCAATTACATTATCGCAATTGCCTCGCATGCCAATGCTGCATAAGATGCGGTTAATACCTTTAGTCATGTTGGTCTCCTATTAGATCCATACAATGCAAAACTCAATACTCATTTAGTTAAATGGGTATGGTTAATAGCCCATAATTGAGGGTAACCACAGTGACAATTGCGGAAAGTAAGCAATAACAAACACCGCAGTAATAGAAGCTGCAGCAAAAGGCAGTGCTTTAACTGAAATCTCTTCTATTGTTGCTCCCCCGATCCCCGATGCCACAAATAAGTTTTCACCTAAGGGAGGAGTTTGGAAGCCAATCGCTAACGAACATACTACAACAATACCCACATGCACCGGATCCATACCTATCATGTACATAATAGGTAGCAACACTGGGGTTAAAATCATGATGGCTGCTAAGGTTTCCATGAACATACCAACAAACAACAAAAACCCAATAATCATCGCCCAAATTAGATAGGTATTATCAGTCACGCCCAGCATGGCTTCGGCAATAATAGCGGGTACTCTGTTTTCTACTAATAATCGACCAAAAACGGTGGCGGTAAATAAGATCAACAATACCCGACCGGTAATCCAGGTAGTGGTTTCTAAGGTACGTAGCGCTGATTTAAACAACAACTCTTTGTGCAAAAAGATACCCACGATTAAGGTATAAAAAATGGCCACAATCGCCGACTCAGTCGGTGTAAAGACGCCGGTATAAATACCACCTAAAATGATAATGGGCGCTAGCATCGACCAAACCCCTTTACGCAATGCGGTTTTAATTTCAGCAAATGACCACTGATCGCTTAAACCCCGGTAGCCCTTCTTGCGTGAAATAACGTAATTAATAACCAACAAGAAACTGGCCATTACCATGCCTGGTACCACCCCAGCAATAAACAACTTAGGAATAGATAACGTCTGGAAGGTACCGTGCATTTCTACCGCTTCGGGAGGGGGTTGTAGACCCATGCCAGAGATACCAAAGATAACCATCGGGATCGACGGTGGAATGACTACCCCTAAACCACCGGAAGAGGCCGTCACTGCCGAGGCATAGCCCTTGTTGTAACCACGGTTAGCCATGGCAGGGATCATCAACATTCCCACCGCTGCTGTGGTGGCTGGGCCCGAGCCAGAAATAGCACCAAAGAACATACAGGCAAAGATAGTGGCTGCGCCGAGTCCACCGGTCATCGGTCCGGCAAAAGCTTCAGCTATATCCACTAGCCGTTTCGAGATCCCGGCCGCTTCCATCAATGCCCCCGCCAAAATAAACGCCGGTAACGCCATTAAGGGGAATGCCCCTACCGAAGTAAACGCCATTTGTACAAAGGCGAGCGGGTTTTCACCTAAGGTTAAGTAGGTCGCTAAAGCAGCAACAGCCAAGGACACGGCAATCGGTGCACCTAAGATCAGCAATACAAAAAATGCGCCAAACAGGACGTA
>JAAYRH010000237.1 GCA_012518835.1 Aeromonadales bacterium
AAGGCTATCAAATACTCCACCAAGCCGGTGCCACCACCTGGTTGCGCCACGCCGAGGGCTTAAAGCAAGAGTTAACGGTGTTTGTTCCTCCCGAGGCGCCCGTTAAGTTAGCGCTATTCAAGCTCACTAATCCCAGTGATAGAGGGCGGCGCTTAACGGTGACCTACTATGCCGAGTGGCTATTAGGCGCATTGGCCAGTACTGCTCAGCCCCATGTGGTGTGTGGGTTTGATGCCCCCAGCCAAGCGCTGATTGCACGTAATGATTGGGGAGCAGAGTTTGCTGGTCGTACCGCCTTTTTAGCTGCCAGTCGTCCCCCCCATAGTTTAACGGGCGATCGGGCCAGCTTTTTAGGGCGCCAGCAAGACCCAAGCCAACCCGCCGGTTTATTGGCGTGGAGCTTAGATGGCGTGTTAGATAAGGTGGCCGAGCCCGCAGCGGCGTTTCAAGTGCATATCGACTTAGCACCGGGCGCCACCGAAGAAGTGGCATTTGTGCTAGGAGAGGGCAAAGACCTAGCTCAGGTGCGCCACCTTGCTGCTCACTGGACGCAATTGGATTTTATTAAACAAGGATTAGCAGACAACCAGCGGCAATGGCAAGCACGCTTGAATACGGTGCAAGTGACCACCCCGGATCCTGCGTTTGACTTAATGGTGAATCGCTGGCTGCTTAATCAAAATATAGCTTCGCGCATTTTAGCACGTGCTGGTTTTCAGCAAGCGGGCGGCGCTTTTGGTTTTCGTGACCAATTACAAGACATGATGGCCTTGTTATTTAGCGATCCAAAACGAGTGCGAGCGCATATTTTAACCTGTGCCGGCCGGCAATTTGAAGAGGGCGACGTATTGCACTGGTGGCATCCGCCGCTAGGGCGAGGGGTAAAAACCCACTTCTCTGACGATTTACTGTGGTTAGTCTATGCCACTGGTCGTTATGTGAAAGCCACTGGTGATGTCTCGATACTCACCGAGCCGGTACCTTTTTTATCGGCGCCGCCGTTAGCAGACGACGAGCCAGACCGTTATTCTTTATTTGAGCATGGAGATGAAACCGATACTTTATTTGAGCATTGTCGCCGCGCCTTAAACCATGGTGTCACTAAAGGGGTACATGGCTTACCGTTAATGGGCAGCGGCGACTGGAACGATGGTATGGATCGCGTTGGCAGTAAAGGCCGAGGCGAAAGTGTGTGGCTGGCTTGGTTTGCCGCTGACTGCGCCGATAGGTTTGCTGAGCTGGCGCTCTTAATGAGTCGCCCCGATCTCCACGATTATTGGCACCACCGTGCTGAGGAATTACGCCAAGCCGCAGATAATACCGCCTGGGATGGCAGCTGGTATTTGCGGGCGTTTGCCGACGATGGCCTACCGTGGGGTTCTAAAGAGAATAAACAGTGCCAAATTGACAGCATTTCTCAGTCGTGGTCGGTACTAGCTAAGGGCTTAACTGCTGAACGCGCGCGCATGGGTCTTAACTCCGCTACCGAGCACTTAGTAGACCGACCTACACGGTTGATCCGCTTGTTAACGCCGCCCTTTACTCAAGGCGCACGTGATCCCGGTTATATTGCCGCCTATCCGCCAGGGGTGCGCGAAAATGGCGGGCAATATACCCATGCGGCGGCCTGGTTAGGCTTGGCTCATGCTCAGTTGGGCAATAGCGAGCTGGCCTATGAGATATTTGATCTGATTAATCCTATTCGCCGCAGCGCCAGTGCAGAGGACGCTTGGCATTATCGCGCTGAACCTTATGTATTAGCTGCCGATATTCGCGGGGTAGAGCCGCACCTTGGTGAAGCGGGTTGGTCTTGGTATACCGGCGCCGCTGGCTGGACTTGGCAGTTGGCGGTAGAAGGTATTTTAGGTATCACCTTACAACAAGGAGAAGTCTGTATTGCACCACGGTTACCCGCTCATTGGCAGCATGCTCACGTGCATATTAAAGGACCGAAAGGGAGTTTACATATTCAGATAAGTAATCCACAGCAATTAGCCAAAGGCGAGGTGTCGTTAACGGTGCAGGGCAAGCCGATACCGGGTACGCGACTGGCCTTTCCTGACGATGGTACCGAGCTTATGGTCACGGCCGTCATTGGCCGTTAGCACCATACTGTTAAAAGCGCTAAGCGCTGCTAATATTAAAAGTAGCGTTTAGCTAACGTATCAGTGTGATGGTGTATATATTTGATAAGGAGCTTGTTATGCATTCTTCTGACCACCATACCCCGCCCGAAACGGGGGAGACGCAGCATCCCACCTCTCCACTGCCGGCGCAGCATCAAGACCGCCCAGGGCAAGAAACCAAACTCGATCCACCGCCACAATATCAAGCCGAGCCTTATCAAGGCAGTGGCAAACTGGCCGGAAAAGTGGCCATTATTACCGGCGGCGACTCAGGCATTGGGCGCGCGGTGGCGGTGCTATTTGCCCGAGAAGGCGCCGATGTGGGCATTATTTATTTAAATGAGCATGAAGATGCCAAGATCACGAAACACGCGGTGCAAGCCGAAGGGCAGCAATGCATTACTATTGCCGGTGATGTAGCACAGGCCAGCTTTTGCCAAAGTGCGGTACAACGCATCATCGACGCCTTAGGCACGCCGCATATCTTAGTCAATAATGCGGGTTATCAGCATCATGCCAAGTCGCTACTCGATATTAGTGAGGAGCAATGGCAGCGTACGTTTAATACTAATATCACCGGCTATTTTAATATGGCTAAGGTGGTCGTGCCTCACTTAAACGCCGGTGATGCTATTATTAACACCAGCTCAGTCACTGCTTTTAGAGGCAGTGAAGAGTTAATTGATTACTCTAGTACCAAAGGCGCTATTGTTTCTTTTACTTACTCCTTAGCCAGCAGCTTGGCTAAGCAGGGGATCCGGGTTAATGCGGTGGCGCCGGGCCCAGTGTGGACCCCCCTTAACCCCGCCGATCGCGACAAAGACGATATTCCTGACTTTGGTAAGCACACTGTGTTTGGTCGGCCTGCTCAGCCTGAAGAATTAGCGCCCGCGTATGTGTTTTTGGCCAGCCCAGTGTGTGCAAGTTATATTACCGGCATGGTATTACCCATTACGGGAAAGCCGGGTTACTAGCGCTTCTTCTCTCTATTACCTCACTTCCTAGCTAAACATCGTCTAACGAGCGATGTTTAGTTCTTTTTGTTCCTCTGCTAGTAAGGTCGTACTTTCAAGCGCTAGTTGTATTCTGTTTCTTGAATATTTGCTATCTTGCTGGCTTTAATTTGGTGATATTGTTGCGCAATGTGCGCTTTTTAAATAGGGAATAACATGATTTGGGTAATGTATATCGTACTTGGTGCCTGTGCCGGTACTTTGGCGGGGTTATTTGGCGTGGGCGGCGGTCTGATTATTGTACCCGTGTTGATCATGAGTTTTAAAGTACAAGGAATTGGCGGCGATCTGATGACACATATGGCGGTTGGCACCTCATTAGCCACCATTATGTTTACCTCACTAAGTGCTATTCAAACTCATCATAAACACAAAGCCATCGATTGGCGGCTGGCCTTTATGATGTCATTAGGCATTGTGATCGGCGCTTGGTTAGGCGGCTACACTGCCGACAAGCTGTCGGGCCCAGTACTACAGCGTATTATTGGAGTGTTTGCCTGGGTAATGGCGGCACAAATGTTATTTGGTTTAACGCCTAAGGGCGCCGCTAAATTGCCGAGCAAGCCAGTGCAGGCAGTTGTGGGAGGCATTATTGGCTGGGCCTCGGGAATTTTTGGCATTGGTGGCGGCTCATTAACGGTGCCTTTTTTAAGCTGGTGCTCGGTGCCGATGGCCCGTGCCGTAGCCGTCTCTGCGGTGTGTGGCTTTCCGATTGCGTTGGTAGGCGCGCTCAGTTACGTCGTGCATGGTATGGGCCACGCTGAATTGCCTAGCGAAGCCTGGGGTTATATTTACTTGCCTGCGTTGATCGGTGTGAGCGTCGCTAGCATGCCTTTTGCGCGCCTAGGGGCAAACTTAGCTCATAAGCTGTCGCCGGTGGTATTAAAGCGGGCTTTTGCGGTATTTTTAATCGTTATTGGCGCTAAGTTTTTGCTGTTTCCCGGCTAACTTCTAAGCCAACGGCCATAAGGCCGCTTTTTTATAGAGCGGCTTTTTGTTCTTGGCGTATCAGCCAATTATCTAACGCATTGACTAGCCAAAACACCCCTAGTCCTAAGCCAACTTGGGCTAAATAAATAACTGCGTCCATCATGAATTTCTGATCTCCCGAATACCTGCCTCATAACGACCTTCGTCGGTGTCGGGCTGGGTTTGAAAGTATTTTAAAAACCACATATATTGCTCTGGCCACTCAGTTAATAAGGCTTCAATTTCAGCATTCATTGCTCGCGTGTCTGCCATTAAATCCCCGGTAGGATAGGGCGCCATGGCCGGGCGCATCACTAATTCATAACGATGTTGCTCGGCGTTATACACACTTAACACCGGTATTACTTTAGCGCCGGTGAGCTTTACCAGCTTTGGTAAGGCGGGCAGTGTGGCTTTGAGCTCAGCAAAAAAAGGCACAAATAAGCTGGCGTCGCGACCATGATCTTGGTCGGGTAAATAAAAGAAATGTTTACCGCTTCTAATGGTTTTAATGACCGCTTTAATTCCGGCGTCTCGTTCATAAACAATGCCATTAAAGCGCGCCCGCTGGCGATTAATAAACCAGTCAAATACTTGGTTTTTAGCACTGTGCATCATGGTACACATCGGCAAGCCCAGAGAGGTTAAATATAAACCGCCGGCATCAATGGCCCAAGTATGAGGGATCATAAAAATAATTTTATCATCATTAGCTAAGCAAGCATCTAAATGCTCTTGACCATGCACCACAAAACGATGTTGTAAATATTGCTGGCTGCGTGCCGTCCATTCGCCATAACCCATAAAGCCCATTAAGCCGGTGCGGATCGACTTATGCAGTAACTGTTCAACTTCTGTTTCACTGAGCTTAGGAAAACATAGTCTAATATTGGTGCGAGCAATATAGCAGGGCTTTTTAGCTAGCTTGACTAATAACGGCGTAAAACTGGCAGCAAATCTATCGCGTATGCTCACCGGCAGCCACGCCAATAGCCACAGCAAGCCAATCGCCAGCCAAGTAGGCCAGTATTTTGGGTGTAAATATTGGCGCTTAAAAGTTAAGTCATAAACGGGATCAGCGTGAGCCACAACAATATCCTTTTACTAATCAGGCAGTCAGTGTAAGAAAAAGTCAGTATAAATCATCTCGCCGGCGCGGGGCGAAAGTAATCGGTATTCTGATAAAAACGAATATCTTCATTAGCAGGCCACCAGCCAGGAATACCTAACAGCGGCAGGGGGCGCAACGGCTTTTTTTGATCAAATAGCGCCGTCTGCTCAAGATGCTTAGCTAAGGCGGCATCAAGACGAGGATAAGCCTCGTGAGCCGCTAGGCTAAAAAAGTCCTCAGGCATGGCAAGCACCACGCACTTGCCGGTCATGCCAATAAAGGGCGTTAAGGCTTGCTCATATAAAGCATGACCAAATACAAAAGGTCGAAGGTGTTTATGCCAGTGCTCCCGCTGCTTAATAAACAGGGTTTGCCATTGATGCTGGCGCAATAGTGGCTCGATAGGGGCGCTGTTAGGCACCGCTAGCACCATGCCACATTCATCAAAATGAGTAATGCGATCGCGCCGCGGGGTGCGCTGCTTTGCACCAAACTGCGTAATGTGCTCACTATGTAACTGATTAAGGAGCGCTTTAGTACGTGGGAACAAGTGCCAAATAATAGCACCAAATAAGTCATGCCAGTTTTGTGCGCGGGTAGGTACCCCGCCCTTAGCCACTGACTCTTCGTAACTACAGCCTAAGGCAATAAACTCCTCGTCTTCAATAAAACGAACCGGCAGCGCCTTGGCCCAGTGATGATTGAGCTCGGCGACGGTGGGCCAGTGTGTATAGTCGAGATTAATTACCTCGGCTAACTGCCCAAGCACGGCATTGCGCTTTAGCACATGCGGATCCCAATGCATTGTTTTTACTCAATTATTAAAAGCCACCGAGTATATCATTGTTGAGTGTTGAGTGTTGAGTGTTGAGTGTTGAGTGTTGAGTGTTGAGTGTTGAGTTTCGAATGTTGAATGTTGAATGTTGAATGTTGAACGAAAAAATTAAAAATTTAACATTAAAAATTCAACATTGCTTTTTTGGGTAAGGGCAAGATCTGAGCCCTTTGTAGCAAACAAAAAAGGCCGCACGAGGCGGCCTTTGGATCCTATAGGGGTTAAAACTAATTACTGCGCATAGCACGGCGAATGCATAATGCCGCGCCACCCCAAGTGAGGCCTAACCCAATAATTAGCATAATAATGGCACCGATGGTCATAGACGAGCTTCCTTTTTGCTGCTTAGGTTAATAATAATGGCGATGACCAGCATCACCGCAAGCATGCCCCAACCCAGATATAACACTTCGTGGTCACCGTAGCCGCCATAGTTTTCTTTAAAAGCGGTCATAATATTGTTAAACAAGATAACCACCAATATCGCCACCGACACAAACTTAATGCAAATGGTCCACCAGTTGCCTACCGCAAACTCAGAAGCGCGGTTGGCATATTCACGAAAGTCTTGCAAACGACACAACCAGCCCACTAAAACCAGCTCTAATAAACAGGCTGCCAGTAGCGCCATGTTATTAATAAAGTAGTCCACTAAATCCAGCAGCAATAAACCGCCTTGGGTGATAAATAATAAGCTCACCACCAAGCCTAAACCACAAAAAATAGTGGCAGTTTTAGGGCGGCTCCAGCCTAATTTGTCCATTAACCCCGTGGTCACTGCTTCGGCGATTGAAATATGCGAGCTAACACCGGCAAAAATCAGCGCAAAAAAGAATAAGGGCCCCATCACCCCAGGCGCAGGTAATAAGTTAATGGCAGTGGGTAGCGTCACAAAGGCTAAGCCCACGCCAGAGCTCACCACCTCGGTTAGCGCTTTATCTTGTACATTGGCCATATAGCCTAGCGCGCCAAAAATCATTACGCCTGCTAACATCGAAAAACCGCAGTTCATCAATACCGTCATAAAGGCGTTATTGTTGATGTCAGATTTTTCTGGCAAGTAGCTGGCATAAGACAGCATGATGGCAAAGCCCACACTGAGGGTGAAAAAGATCTGCCCATAAGCGGCTGACCACACCTTCAAATCCCAAATTTTGCTAAAGTCAGGCTCTAATAACCAGTTGATGCCATTAAGCGCGCCGGGCAAAAACACAATCCGCGCAATTAATAACAACACCATCATAAAGAGCAGCGGCATCAAGATTTTGTTTACTTTCTCGATCCCGCCTTTTACACCACGAAAGGTAGCAAAGTAGGTAGCAGACCAAGCTAATAGGAGCGGTAGGAGTAAATGCCACTGCAACTTACCTAGGTTAGAAGGAGAGCTGTCATCGGCCAGATTGAGAAAGTCACCAAAAAAGAAAGCGTTGGTATCTGCGCCCCACGCTTGAGTAAAGGCGAAGTAGGCATAAGAAATTGCCCATGCAATCACTACCACATAATAACAAGCGATAATGGCGGCAATCATTACTTGAAACCACCCTAGCCACTCAAAACGGGCATTGAGGGTTCGCAAGGTAGTAGGGGCCCCCGCGCGATATTTTTTACCGAGGGTAAATTCCAAAATCATAAAGGGAATGCCTGCGGTGAGCATGGCAAACAGATAAGGAATAAAAAAGGCACCACCGCCGTTTTCGTAGGCCATATAAGGGAAGCGCCAGATATTACCCAACCCCACCGCAGAGCCCACGGCGGCCAGAATAAAGCCGGTGCGAGAACCCCATTGCTCTCGTTTCATAACAACTCCTAAAATAAACTGCGGGCGGTTAATTCCGCCCATTACCGCGAAGAATAAGGAGGGCGCTCACGTAAAGCAACGCACTAGCCAGCCGCCTTGCTAGTCGTGCGCGCTGTTATCTACTGGCTAGCATCGTATATTTATGAGGATTACGCTGAGCGGGGTAGTGTTGGTAGTCATTTGCGCTATGCTTTGTGGTTTTTATGGAGTATCACTATCTTGAAAATATCTTCATCTAGTAATAAAAAAAGCCGCTGACAGCAGCGGCTTTAACAATAGCTAACA
>JAAYRH010000238.1 GCA_012518835.1 Aeromonadales bacterium
CGGTGTTGGTTTCGCCTGGCACTTTAAACACCGTCATAGTGATTTTATCGGCCAGCGGTGCACGCTCTAAGAACCACTCGGCTGCTGCCCACGACTCCATAATTTGCTTAGCATACTGGTTGCCGGCCTTAGCTTTTTCGTCCACATCGTGGAAGGCATCAAACATCAGTAAGGTATGGCTAAGGGCTTTGGCTGCAATTGGCGCCAGCGCTTCTACTTCTAGCAGCTCAATTAAAGGCGCAATGTTATAACCGCCCTGCATGGTACCTAACAGCTCGGTGGCTTGTTCGGCACTCACTACCGGTGAAGTGACTTCGCCTTTAGCAACGGCGGCAAGAAAACCGGCTTTAACATAGGCGGCTTCATCTACTCCTGGGGGAATGCGAGTAGAGAGTAATTCATAAAGAAAGGATTCTTCACCAGCGGGGGGATTTTTGAGTAATTCAACTAGGGCTGCGACTTGCTCTGCGTCGAGGGGTTGAGCAACTACTCCCTCGGCGGCACGTTCTTCGACGTGTTTACGATAGGCTTCAAGCACGTGTGTGTCCTCTTATTATCATTCGCCGTCTAGGCGGAAAATCCTTGTAGGGGAGCTATAAAGGCACCCCGTGGATGCGTTTGTCAGTATATAAGCTTTGCTGCTGGAATAGAATCAAGGCGCCGATCCTTTAGTCAAATACGAGATTAGAACGAGGTTTTTGGCACTTTTTTGTTAATTTTTTGTGTCGTATGTCATAACAGCCAGCGCACTTTTAAAAGCTAAATAAGTTTCCGAAATATAAATAGACACTATTTTTATTTTGCTCCCCTTGGCCATAAGCTAAATATAACGGCCCCCAGTTGGTATCTACGCCAATGAAAACACTACCGGCAGTTAATGCCGACTCCCAACTGACTTCTTTACCAGCATTCCATACACCGCCCCGCTCTATCGATGCTCCTAAATAAACAGGGGAGCGAAAGGCACCAAAGTCATTGTCATACCAGCGATAGTGATAAAGTAGACCAGTAAAGCCACTATAACGCCCGCTGAGCTGGCCACGTTGATAACCGGAGAGATTAAATAAACCGCCTAAGCTACGAGCAAAAATAGGCACCGGCTGCTCGGCACTAGAGCCCCCCAATGCCAGCTTACTGATCAGCGTATGGCGCCCCATAGGATAAGGCTGTAACCACTCCAGTTCATAGTCGGCGCCCGCTACACTTTCTCTATCTCCCCGCACCTTGAGTCGATTTTGAAAATAACCCAATTTGAGTTCGAGAGCCGTGCCTCGCGTAGGAAAAAACACATTGTCTAAATTGTCATGACTAAAACGCAAGTAAGGACCATGTGAATCTACTGCTAATCGTTGGTCTAAATTGCGCGCCTCAATATCTCCTACTAAGCCTTGTAGTCCTAACGCTAGCTCACTCCATGGCTTAAGGCTATAACCTAACTCGGTGTTGAGGCTCCAAGTGGTATAATCAAAATCGATGCCGGTAAGGGGTCGAAATAAGTCATATTGAGGGTCGGTCTCGTCAAATAAAAAGCTGCGCCGGCGCTTTTCATAATCCCCTCGCAACTTCCAAAATACATCTTGGTTAATCGCTAGCGGCGTATAATATTCCGACGCGAGTTGTTTATTACTGCCAAAGGTCGCTTCTACCAGCCATTCGCCGCCCA
>JAAYRH010000239.1 GCA_012518835.1 Aeromonadales bacterium
GACAAGGTCTTCATGGTATGCACAATGGAGCGAATACTGGTCAGGGTAGCTTGTTGTCGAGTAAGAAATTCCAGCGTTTGCGCCATTAGTCACCTCTAGTAATAGACGGCGTTGCGATCACTTCCTGAGCTAAGGTAATAATGGATTGCTGATCTTGCTCGGTGAGTGCTTTATCTTCTGCGAGCCGTTGCTTTATCGCCGTTAGTTTTTGCAGCGCGACAGCACGTACTTGTTTTATGGTCTCGGATAGCGCATTTTCGGCCACAATATCGAATACGCCGTCCATAGCCGCAATCAAGATAGTAAGTTGCTCTAAGGTCGACATCGGATCCCGCTCAGCCTGACGCAGTGCGTTTCTGACCGCGGCCCCGCGCGTTAAGCGTGCTTTGGTTGCATCATCTAACCGAGTACCAAAGCGAGCAAAGTCTTCTAGCTCTTCAAATTGCGATAAGGTCACTCGCAAGTTACCGGCCACCCCTCTTAGTGCGGGACCTTGTGCCTTGCCCCCCACGCGAGACACAGATAATCCTAAATGGACGGCAGGAAACTGATTTTTACGCACCAACTGTGGAGAAAGATAAATTTGCCCATCAGTAATTGAGATCAGGTTTGTCGGAATATACGCCGATAGGTTTTCTGCTTGGGTTTCTACTATGGGCAAGGCGGTAATAGAGCCACCTCCTGCCTGTTGAGTAAATTGCCCCGCTCGCTCTAATAGTCGGGCGTGCACATAAAATATATCACCCGGAAATGCTTCTCGACCGGGAGGACGCCGCAGTAATAAAGACAGCTCTCGATAAGCGCGCGCATGGTGAGTCATATCATCGAAGATAATCAGCACATCTTGACCTTGAGCGCTAAAATACTCTGCCATGGTCATGGCGGCATAAGGCGCTATATACGCTAGGCCGGGGGCTTCTTCATCTCCGGTGGCCATCACAATACTGCGCGCCAGCATGCTGGTTTGCTTTAAGGTGCGAATAACTCGAGCGACCGCATCGCCTCGTTGGCCAATGGCGCAGTAAATACACACCAGTTTAGTGTTAGCCTGATTAAGGATCGCATCTACCGCTAAGGAGGTTTTACCGGTTTGGCGATCACCAATAATCAGCTGGCGCTGGCCTAAACCAATGGGAATGGCCGCATCAATGGCGGTGAGTCCACTGGCTAAGGGGCGAGCAATAGCCGAGCGGCTCAGAATGCCCAATGCTTGTGCTTCTATGGGGTGTTCAGCCGTCGCATTAATGGCGCCTAAGTCATCTTTTGGCTTACCCATGGCGTTGACCACTCGTCCTAGCAGCGCGGGCCCCACTGGCACACTCACTACCTTACGGGTGCGGCGTACTGACTCGCCAAGCGTCACTCGCTCAGAGGGGCCGAGTAAAATCACGCCTAGCCGATCAGGCTCCAAGTCCAGTACTACGCCTTGGATACCACATTCAAAAATTAATAACTCATCTGCCAGCGCCCGTGCTAAGCCCGAGACAATAGCGATGCCATCGGCGACTTCACTGACTTTACCTACTTCCGTTAGTACCGGAGCCGGCGTAGGTATATCAGTAAGGGTAGCTAACCAGTCATCAAATTGCGGTTCAGTATTAGGTAGATTATTCATAATGTTTGCTTAATTGGACACCAAGTTCATCGGTATAGCTGTCGATAGTCCAC
>JAAYRH010000240.1 GCA_012518835.1 Aeromonadales bacterium
AAGAGGCGCGACTGGCAGCCGAAGCCAAAGCGGCGGAAGAAGCGCGACTGGCAGCCGAAGCCAAAGCGGCGGAAGAAGCGCGACTGGCAGCCGAAGCTCAAGCGGCGGAAGAAGCGCGACTAGCGGCCGAAGCTCAAGCGGCGGAAGAAGCTAGACTAGCGGCTCATGCTGCAGAGGAGGCGCGTTTAGCTGAAGAAGAGGAAGCCCGTTTGGCTGCGCAGACTGAAGCTGAAGCGACTGAGGAAGCACACTTAGCCGCCGAAGCGGCGGAAAAAGCGCCTAAGAAAGGCTTCTTCTCTCGTTTAAAGCAAGGGTTATTAAAGACTCGCCAAAATCTAGGCTCCGGCTTTTTTGGCATGTTCAGCGGTAAAAAAATAGATGACGATCTATTTGAAGAGCTAGAAACCCAGCTGCTTACCGCCGACTTGGGCGTAGAAACTACCCTCGCTATTATTGATAATCTGACCCATCAGGCTAATCGTAAGCAGTTAAAAGATGGTGAGGCGCTGTATGAGCTACTAAAAGACGAGATGAGCGGTATTTTATCTAAGGTAGAGCAGCCGCTGGTAATTGATAGCGCACATAAACCGTATGTCATTCTTATGGTCGGCGTAAACGGTGTTGGTAAAACCACTACTATTGGTAAGTTAGCTCGTCAGTTTCAGGCCGAAGGTAAGTCGGTGATGCTCGCAGCAGGTGATACCTTTCGTGCTGCTGCAGTAGAGCAGCTACAAGTATGGGGGGAGCGTAATGATATCCCTGTTATTGCTCAGCACACTGGGGCCGATGCCGCTTCGGTGATTTATGATGCAGTAGAAGCCGCGAAGGCCCGTAAGGTAGATGTGCTGATTGCCGATACGGCAGGGCGCTTGCAGAATAAAGGCCATTTAATGGACGAGCTAAAGAAAATCGTCCGAGTAATGCAAAAAGTGGATGGCGCCGCCCCCCACGAAATTATGCTCACCCTAGATGCAGGCACCGGTCAAAATGCCTTAAGCCAAGCTAAAGTATTTAATGAAGCGGTACCCATTACCGGGATTACGCTCAGTAAGTTAGATGGTACCGCTAAGGGGGGGGTTATTTTTGCGGTGGCCGATAAATTTGGCATTCCTATCCGCTATATTGGGGTAGGCGAACAAATTGATGATTTACGCCCCTTTATTGCCCGTGAGTTTATTGACGCCCTTTTCAGTCAGGATGAATAAATGATCCGCTTCGAACAAGTGAGCAAGGTATATAGTGGGGGATTTCAGGCCCTGCAAAAAGTGAGTTTTAACTTGGGCAAGGGAGAAATGGCTTACTTGACCGGACACTCAGGTGCCGGCAAAAGTACCTTGCTTAAACTGATCAGTGTGATGGAGCGTCCTACCGATGGCCAAGTGTACTTTAATGGCCAAGATGTTAGTCGTATTCGCCGCAGCCATATCCCTTATGTGCGTCGGCGGATCGGCATGATATTTCAAGACCATCATTTAATTAATGGTCGTACGGTATTTGACAATGTGGCGCTGCCGCTGGTGATTGAAGGCTATAATCATAATGATATTCGCCGACGTGTGTCAGCGGCGCTAGATAAAGTGGGCTTATTAGGTAAAGACCGCTACTTTCCCTTGATGCTATCGGGAGGGGAGCAACAACGAGTGGGTATTGCCCGCGCCATTGTTAATAAACCTTCTTTATTATTGGCGGGTGAGCCAACGGGTAACCTAGATCCTGAGCTGTCCATGGAAGTGTTGCGTTTATTTGAAGCCTTTAACCGCGTAGGTGTGAGTGTGCTGATCGCTACCCACGACACGGGTCTGATTAACTCACTGCGTTATCGCACCTTGACGTTAAACTCCGGGCGTTTACAAGCGGAGGAAACGGCATGAGTCGGCATAAATTATCTTGGCCACAACGATTGGCCATGTATGGTGTAGATCATTTACGCCAGTTATTCGGCAGTTTAGGTGAATTATGGCGCACGCCATTAAGCTCACTAATGACTATCGCTGTACTGGGAGTGAGCTTAGCGTTGCCGGCAAGTTTTTATGTATTACTAAAGAACGCCGAGACCGTGAGTGAAGTATGGCAAAGCAAAGCACAAATCAGTTTGTATTTGGCGCAAGATACCAGCGAGAGCCAAGCGAAAGAGTTACAAGAAAAGCTCTCTAAGTTACCAGAGATCGAAAACTTGACTTATATTAGCGCTGAGCAGGGGCTAAACGATTTTAAAGGTGCCGCCGGTTTTGCTGAAGCGCTCGACTTACTGGCCGATAACCCCTTGCCTGCAGTGATGATTTTAAACTTATCAGAGCAAGGGCGTGCCCCCGATGCTGCCGAGTTACTGCTAGCCGATATGAATGCCGAGCCTAAGGTTGATACTGCCCGCCTTGATATGGCGTGGCTGGCACGACTGTCTGGTATCGTCGACTTACTGCGCCAAGCGGTAATGGGCATGGCGGTATTGTTATTGGCAGGTGTGTTATTGGTAGTGAGTAATACGCTACGCCTTAATATTCTCAACAGTCGCTACGAGATAGAAGTTATGAAGCTCGTCGGCGCTACCGATCGTTTTATCCAGCGGCCCTTTTTATATGTGGGTTTGTGGTATGGCATTATTGGCGGTTTGTTAGCGTGGTGGCTAACCTTAGTGATGGTGTTTTGGCTAAGTCACAAAGTAAATGCGCTGGCCGCTTTATACCAAAGCGACTTTGATCTAGTGGGTTTGAGCCTAGAAGAAAGTCTGTTATTGATTTTGACAGGCACCTTGTTAAGCTTACTGGCTTCGGGTTTTTCAGTGCATCGCCATATAAAAGCCATAGAGCCAAGTTGAACTTAGTGCGTTAATTATGGTCTTATATAGGCTAAGCGGCCTTAGCTGCTTTTCGTTAAAGCATGACTGTTATTTAGCCTTAAATATCTTTTCTCTCTGTACAGTCGTGTATTGATGGGTGCGAAACTAGCTCACCTACCTCTATAGCCCAACTGATATAGCCCAACTGATATTTTGCGTTATGTTGATATGGAGTCATATAAATGAGTACAAGTGTGATGACGACCGACTTTCAGCGCCATTTCGCCTTGGTACCACAAGGTAGCTTGGAAGCTTATATCCAAGCGGTAAACACTATACCCGTGCTGAGTGCGGAAGAAGAACAAGTGTTAGCCCGTCGTTTAAAAGACGAGGGTGATTTAGCCTCTGCTCGCCAGATGATCATGTCGCATTTGCGATTTGTAGTGCATGTGGCCCGTGGCTACTCTGGTTATGGTTTGCCCCAAGCCGATTTAATTCAAGAGGGTAATATCGGCCTCATGAAAGCGGTAAAACGCTTTGATCCCTCGGTGGGCGTGCGTTTAGTCTCCTTTGCTGTGCATTGGATTAAAGCCGAGATCCATGAGTATGTATTGCGCAACTGGCGCGTGGTAAAAGTAGCCACCACCAAAGCACAGCGTAAGCTATTCTTTAACCTGCGCAAGTCTAAAAAGCGTCTCGGTTGGTTTACTAATGAAGAAGTCACTATGGTGGCCGAAAACCTAGGGGTGCGCGAGTCGGAAGTGCTAGAGATGGAATCGCGCATGAGCGCTCAAGATCAAGCTTTTGACTTAGCCTCAGATGATGATGATAAAGAGAATAATTTCTCGCCCGTTAATTATTTACAAGACTACAGCTCAGATGTTGCTCGTCAAGTAGAAGAAGACAATTGGGAGGAAACAGCGAACCGTCGCCTTAAGGCCGCAGTAGCTACCCTAGATGCCCGTAGTCAGCATATTATTGAAGCAAGATGGTTAGACGAAGAAGAAAAAACCACCTTACAAGCATTAGCCGATGAATATGGAATTTCAGCAGAGCGTGTACGCCAATTAGAAAAAAGCGCCCTTAAAAAACTGAAAATGGCCATGGACGCCTGATCACCCAAGGTGGTAAGAAAAAGGCCCCGCTAGGGGCCTTTTTTCCACCGAAAGCCCCTAAAAAAGCGAGAAAACAGGACAACCCCATGAGAATTTTGAAGCATCTGTTCGATAATAACCAAGAGTGGTCGGAGCAGATTAAATCAGAAGATCCACGGTTTTTTGAAAAACTAGCATTACAACAGGCGCCAGAATATTTATGGATTGGTTGCTCCGACAGCCGAGTCCCTGCTAACCAATTAACCGGCTTATTACCCGGTGATGTGTTTGTTCACCGTAACGTGGCTAATCTAGTGATGCACACCGATTTTAACTGTTTGTCGGTGGTACAGTATGCTGTTGAAGTATTAAAAGTGAAACATATTATCATCTGTGGCCATTATGGCTGTGGTGGTGTGCGCGCAGTAATGAATGATGTTGAACTTGGGCTGATTGATAACTGGCTTTGCAGCTTAAAAGATTTATATCAGCGCTATGGTAAAGATTTATTAGATTTAGAAAGTGAACAGTTACAAGAAGACGCTCTGTGCGAATTAAATGTTGTTGAGCAGGTGGCCAATTTATGCCGAACCACCATAGTGCAGCATGCTTGGCAACGAGGACAGGAGCTATCAATTCATGGTTGGGTATATGGTATAAAAGACGGCAAGCTGCATGATTTAGACGTGTGCGCATCAGAAAAGATAGAAACTCCCGATGTATATCGCATTTTACATCAGCGTATATTAAATAAATAACTCGGCATACAGCAATAACAAGAACGAGTAGGAATCAATATGAGACGAGAATTAGCAATAGAGTTTTCCCGTGTGACGGAGGCCGCCGCGTTGGCAGGCTATAAGTGGCTGGGTAGAGGCGATAAAAATATGGCTGATGGCGCCGCCGTCGCTGCTATGCGCCATGTACTGAATGAAATTGAGATCAGTGGCGAAGTCGTTATTGGAGAAGGCGAAATAGATGAAGCGCCCATGTTATATATTGGCGAAAAAGTCGGCTTAGGTGGTGTGGAAGTAGATATCGCTGTCGATCCCATTGAAGGCACCCGCATGACGGCCATGGGCCAGTCGAATGCGTTATCAGTAATTGCCGTCGGTGAAAAAGGCGCGTTTTTAAATGCGCCTGATATGTACATGGAAAAGTTGATTGTAGGCGCCGGCGCTAAAGGTGTTATTGATCTAAGCAAGTCCATTGAGCAAAACATTAAAGCGGTAGCGAAAGCGCTCGATAAACCTTTGGCGCGCTTTACGGTTATTACCTTGGCCAAGCCGCGTCATGATAAAGCGATTAAAACGATACAAGCTTTAGGTGTGCGCGTATTTGCAGTACCAGATGGTGATGTGGCGGCCTCTATTTTAGCGTGTATTCCCGAAAGTGAAGTGGACATGCTATACGGCATTGGCGGCGCGCCTGAGGGCATTATTTCTGCTGCCGCAGTGCGCTCGTTAGACGGTGACATGCAGGCGCGTCTGATGCCTCGCTACGAAGTAAAAGAGCCTACCGAAGAAAATATTGCCTTAGGTAAACAAGAAATTGCCCGCTGTGAAGAAATGGGCATTGAAGTAGGAAAAATCTTCAAGCTAGAAGAGCTGGCTCGTACCGATAATGTCTTGTTTGCGGCCACCGGTATTACCAAAGGGGATTTGCTAGAAGGGATCAGCAGTGACGGTAATTATGCACATACCGAAACCCTAGTGATCCGCGGTAAGTCGCGCACCGTACGCCGTATTCGCTCTACTCATATTTTGTCTCGCAAGCAAAAGGCGATTCAAAATATTATTCTGTAACAGAGAGCGCACCGCACCGTGATGAATAGGGATGCCAATAGCATCCCTTTTTTATGACCGCTGTTTATTACCGGGTTAGAGCGCTGGGATCGAGTAACTTTTTTAGCTCCTCTTCGCCTAAGTCGGTATGCTCTAACGCGACTTCTAAAATGGGTCGCTGTTCTTGGTAGGCCTGCTTAGCAATTTTTGCTGCTTTATCATAGCCAATCACCGGGTTAAGTGCGGTGACCAAAATGGGGTTTTTAGCCAGACTTTGCTCAATGTGCTCTTGGTTAACCGTAAAGTGACTAATGCAGTCTGCCAATAACGGAGCACTGTTTGCTAATAACTGGATCATACTGAGCAGGTTATTCGCAACTAAGGGCAGCATGACGTTGAGCTGAAAACTCCCTGACTGGCCAGCAACAGTAATGGCGGTATCTAAGCCCATTACTTGAGCGGCGACCATGGCGACTGCTTCTGGGATCACGGGGTTGACCTTGCCGGGCATAATAGATGAGCCTGGCTGCAGCGCTTGTAATTGAATATCAGAAATACCGGTAAGCGGGCCCGAGTTCATCCAGCGCAGATCGTTGGCAATTTTCATGAATGCCACCGCCACGGTTTTTAGCTGACCCGATAATTCTACTGCTGTGTCTTGGCTACTCAGGCTATAAAAATAGTCATCCGCAGGGCAAAAGTTAAGCTCGGTTTGCTGGTTTAGATAATCACATGCTAACTGGGCTTGGCGTGGATCAGCATTAATACCTGTACCAATTGCGGTACCCCCTAATGCCAACTGCTGCAAACGGCTTTGTAAACCGGTGAGGCGAGCATTGGCATAGCGAACTTGCGTGGCCCAGCCGCCGAGTTCTTGATCAAAACGTAATGGCATGGCATCCATTAGGTGGGTTCGGCCGGTTTTAACATTATCTTTAAGCTGATCGGCTTTGGTTAAAATAGCTTGCTCTAATTGCAATAGCGCAGGTTGTAGCTGGCGATTAAGACCTAGCGCCGCACTAATATGAATGGCCGAGGGGATAACATCGTTAGAGCTTTGGCCCATATTGACATCATCGTTAGCGCCCACCGTGGTTTGTAGTTGTTCGCTGGCTAAATGCGCAAGTACTTCATTTACGTTCATATTGGTGCTGGTACCCGAGCCAGTTTGATATACATCAATTGGAAAGGCATCGGGATATTGGCCCGCAATCACCTCATCAGCCGCCTTAATAATGGCACTGGCTTTATCGGGTGCTAGCCTGTCGAGTTGCTGGTTAGCATGCGCACAGGCGGCTTTTATTTTAGCGACGGCGCTAATAAACTCAGCCGGTAGCGGTTGATGAGAAATAGGAAAGTTATTAATAGCGCGTTGGGTTTGTGCGCCATAAAGGGCATTTTCAGGAACTTGTATTTCGCCCATGGAGTCCTGTTCAGTTCTCATAACGATGCTTCCTTCTAATTATAGTGCGGCAAGGGTATAAAAAGCCTTTAGTCCACTTTCCAGCTTAGCACTCCTTCTTGTAGGTTAAAGCCTTGGCTGGTTAAAAAAGCCGCTAATTCAGGTTGCTGCTCTTTAGGGGCTTCACTAAGACAAAAAGTTAAAGACGTAAGCTTTTTCTGCGCAATATCGTGCTTAATTTGGCGCACTAGCTCCTTGCCAACGCCACGGCGGCGAGTAATATCTCGCACGGCAATAAACTGTAATTGCTGTTGCTGGCGCCATGCCAGCGCCACTGCTTTTTCATTAAAAGTGGCTAAGTAAAAGTCAGCTTCACTCG
>JAAYRH010000006.1 GCA_012518835.1 Aeromonadales bacterium
ACGAGCTTTTTTAGCCACACAAACTAGACGGCCGGTCTAATTTAACGTAATCACAGGATAAACTATGCAAGACTTTAGCTTTTATAACCCGACGCGTATTGAATTTGGCGCCGGTAAAATCGCCCAATTACAACAGCTCGTGCCTAGCAACGCTCGCGTATTAATACTATTTGGCGGCGAAAGCGCCATGCACAACGGCACCCTCGATGAAGTGACCGCCGCCTTGGGTAATCGTGAAGTACAACTGTTTGGCGGTATAGAGCCTAACCCCAGCTTTGAAACCTTAATGCAGGCGGTAAAAGTAGTAAAAGAGCAGCATATTGAATTTTTATTAGCGGTAGGCGGTGGCTCAGTGATCGATGGCACCAAGTTTGTGGCCGCAGCGGCGCTCTATAAAGGCGATGCCTGGGATATTTTACTGCAAGGCGGTGAAAATATTAGCGCCGCCCTGCCCTTTGGTACCGTGCTTACCTTACCGGCCACGGGCTCAGAAATGAATAAAGGCGCGGTGATCACCCGCAAGTCATTACAAACTAAATTACCCTTTTCGAATGAGCGTTTATATCCGCAATTTTCTATTCTAGATCCGATAAAAACCTATACTTTACCGCCTAAGCAAGTAGCCAACGGCGTAGTAGATGCCTTTGTCCACGTAATGGAGCAATACCTAACCTATCCCGCTCAGGCACCGGTGCAAGACAGGTTTGCCGAAGGCTTACTGCAAACCTTAATTGAAATTGGGCCTAAAACCTTAGCCGAGCCCCAAGACTACCAAACTCGCGCCAGCTTAATGTGGACCGCCACTTTAGCGTTAAATGGCCTGATTGGTGCCGGTGTGCCACAAGACTGGGCCACCCATATGTTGGGCCATGAGCTGACCGCCTTATATAACCTCGACCATGCACAAACCCTAGCTATTATCCTGCCCGAGATGCTGCGCCAGCGTAAGACGACTAAACTCGATAAGTTAGTACAGTATGCCGAGCGAGTATGGGGTATTAATCAAGGCAGCGACGATGACAAAGCCGAAGCGGCCATTGAGCGCACCCGTGAGTTTTTTGAATCACTGGGCATCAAAACCCGCTTAAGCGACTATCGCTTAGGTTCGGCTCATATTGAAGCTGTTATTCATAATCTACAGCGTAATGATATGACCGCCTTAGGCGAGCATGGCGACGTAACCCCCGCGGTATGCCGCCAAGTTCTAAAAGCCAGTCTTTAAGGAGCTAATTATGAACCAGACCACCAATATCAACCGTAAATTTACCTTAGCTGCGCGGCCCATGGGCGCCCCACGAGCCGACAGTTTTAAATTAAAAGAAGCTGCCATTCCTGAGCCTAAACAAGGCGAAATGGTCTTGCGCACCGTGTATTTAAGCTTAGATCCCTACATGCGTGGCCGCATGAGCGATACCAAATCCTATGCCGAGCCGGTGGCCATTGGCGATACCATGGTCGGCGGCACCGTAAGCCGCGTGCATGAAAGTAAACATCCTGACTACCAAGTAGGCGACTGGGTATTAAGCTATCACGGCTGGCAAGACTATGCTTTGTCTAACGGCGAGGGGCTTATTAAGCTCGATCCTGAGCAAGCGCCGCCCTCTTATGCATTAGGCGTGCTCGGCATGCCCGGCTTTACCGCTTATATGGGGCTGCTAGATATTGGTAAACCCAAAGCAGGAGAAACCTTAGTAGTGGCCGCCGCTACCGGTGCAGTAGGCTCGATGGTGGCACAAATTGGTAAGTTAAAAGGGTGCCGCGTGGTGGCTATCGCCGGTGGTGCTGAAAAATGCCGTCATGCCTTAGAGAATCTGGGGGTCGATGCTTGTATCGATCATAAAGCGCCCGACTTTGCTAAACAGCTCGCTAACGCCTGCCCTGCTGGCGTAGATATTTATTTTGAAAGTGTGGGCGGTAAGGTGTTTGATGCGGTGTTGCCGTTACTCAATACCGGTGCACGTATTCCGGTGTGTGGCTTAATTTCTCAATACAATGCTACTGAGCTACCAAAAGGCCCCGATCGCTTAGGCCAACTGATGGGGACTATCTTAATCAAACGTATGACGGTAAAAGGCTTTATTATTTTTGATGATTACGGCCACCGCTATCCTGAGTTTGCTAAAGACATGGCTCAGTGGTTAGAAGAAGGCCAGCTGCATTATAAAGAGCAGTTAGTTAGCGGTTTAGAAAACGCCCCTCAGGCATTTATTGGCCTGCTAAAAGGAGAAAACTTTGGCAAGCTGGTGATCCGGGTCGGCGAAGACGAATTAAGCTAAGTAGTACCGTAAAACTAAGGTGGATTATGTGGCAAAAAACTTTAACAGTTAGTTTTATTTGTTACTTAGTAGCAACATAAAATCACGCTTGTTACACCGAACTACTTAACACAGCTAATTAAGGGCGCACTTGCGCCCTCATTTAGAAACTAACGTACTAAGTTATACAGCTTTTTAATACTCGTAATTAAACCTTCATGGGGTTTTCTATTTAGGTATTCATCCACATCAAAAATTCCACAATCGTGATATTCGGTTAAATCATCCCAGTTGGGCCTGTCTACAACCGGATAAATACAAATCCCTAAAAAGGGCAGTCCAGCTTCTTGTAAAATAACGCACTCTGCAGTGACTTCTTCCATCCACTGCACACGCCCACAACCGATATGCCCTGTTTCTGATAAAAAAAACGGCTTTTGATAACGTATATACGCCTTGTTAAGCATAGTGCTAAGGGGCAGCCGCTGTTGATGTTCATCGGGCCATACTAGCGGCTCCCCACACGCTTTCCATTGGCAGTTCCAATAATAATTAAACCCCAAAATATCAAGATAGTCTTCTTGTCCTCCTAGCTCGGGGCACATGCGCCCAGCAATAATATCCATGGCTTGAAACTGGTGTTGGTTAATATCAAATAACTGCTCAGCTGACGTAGTGTCGCTAGGATGGATCTCCACTAACGGCTCTACTAACACCACTCGACAATGAGGATCCACAGACTTTAGCGCTTTAATCCCCAAAATGGCCGCTTTGCACAAGTGATATTTAATATCCCAGCCGCTGTTTATTGCAAACGGCACTGTGCCGCGCACTTCTCCTGAATGCCAGGATAAAAAACTGATCTCATTAATAGGAACCACAAATAAC
>JAAYRH010000241.1 GCA_012518835.1 Aeromonadales bacterium
CGCTTTCATAACGAGTAAAAGCCCGAGCCACTCGATCTTTGCCCACAAAACGTGAGGCTAATTGTTGCAGCTCTTTCACTGTCACTTTAGCGCGATATACATCGCCATCGTCTTTTTGGTGACGCCCCACAAATGCCGCCGCCTGAAAGCGTTCACTCACGGTGGCCACCGACATCCATGAACCCACTAGGTAACCCACTAGGTTTACTAATAAACTCAGTAAAATTCCCCAAGTAAAGGGACTCATATCAGCCATAATGCCCCACTGGGGCGGCGTTAATAACCAAAGTAAAATGTTGCTATCAGCGTCACCGGCAAAAATGCCCATCTCGGCCATTAAGTTTAATAGCCACAACACCATCCCCAGGCTTAAGCCCCAGTAGGCACCGCGTCTATTACCGCCCCGCCACAGCATGCCGAGCACTAAGGAAGGTAAAAATTGCGCCATCGCAGCAAAGCTCAAATAGCCAATGCGCGATAAGCTCTCAATATCGCCCAGCCATAAGAACACCAACCAAGCGGTGAGCATCACCACAATAATGGCAGTGCGCCGCACCTTAAGCAGCAGTTGAGCAAAGTCGGCAAAGTCGGCACCTTGAAACTGGCGGCGGCGCAGCATCATAGGCAGCACCAAGTCATTACTCACCATAATAGCCAGCGCGATGGTAGAGATAATCATCATACCCGTGGTGGCCGAGGCACCACCAATAAACGCTAACACCGCCAACCAATACTGGCCCTGCCCTAAGGGCAAACTAATGACATAAGTATCAGGAGGGGTATCCATACTCAGCCACTGCTGGCCTGCCAGTGCTAAGGGCAACACAAATAACCCCATTAGCAACATATATACAGGAAATAACCGGCGTGCCCAGCGTAGGTCGGCAGGATCATGGTGCTCTACCACAGTGACATGAAATTGGCGAGGTAGACAAATCACCGCACTCATCGCCAACAGGGTATAGACCCCCATATCTAACAAGTTAGCGCCACTGACTTGGGTGAAACTATTAATAAAATCTTCGGTAATCATCACCCGCTGCTGGTTGGGATAAGCAATAATGAGCCATAAGGCAAAACCGCCCACCACAATAAAGGCCACAAACTTAACTAGAGACTCCACTGCGATAGCGACCATTACGCCTCGTTGGTGCTCGGTGGCATCGATATGGCGGGTACCAAATAATAGAATAAATACCGTAAACAGCAGACTGACCATGAGCGCGACTTCACCGGCACTACGGCCACTGCTGCCCACCACATCGGGCGCCAGCAAATTTAGCCCCATAACAATGGCTTTTAGCTGCAGAGCAATATAAGGCAACACACCAATAATCGAGATCAGGGTGATATAGACCGCGAGGCGCTGAGATTTCCCGTAACGAGCGGCAATAAAGTCAGCAATGGAAGTAATATGCTCGCGTTTAGCGACTTCAATTACCCGACCAATAAAGCGCCCCGCCAGCGTAAACATTAAAATGGGCCCTAAATAAATAGACAGATAGGTCCAATTATCGGTACTGGCTTGGCCCACGGTGCCAAAAAAGCTCCAAGAAGAGCAGTAAACGGCTAACGAAAAACTATATAGCAGCGGCCGTAAGCGGCTGGTTTTTTCGCCCACTTGGACTTTGTCGCCCAACCAAGCAAACACAAACAACAGTGCCAAATAAGCCAACGCAATGTTAATTACCGTCCAGCCGGACATGTCAACTCCTTAAGATAGCCCCACACCAGGGTCGCCATAATAGCGGCGGCAATAATAGCAGCCTAAGCGCCCTCACAATATCAGCTAAACGTCATAGAGAAGGTAAATGACTGACACCTTAATGCAAATGAGAATAGATTATCTTGTATGTTATTATGCCCACTCTTTACTTAACCCTGTTAGAGGAAGCCATGCGCCTAGTGATGCTCTGCGGGCTACTGCTATTGTCAGCCTGCCAAACCACCATAGAAGCTCCCACTCCCCAAAAATTAAGCACGTTATTTGATTATCAGTTACATGACTCCCAGGGACAGCCAATGACGCTGGCCGAAGGAGCTGCCAAGCTGGCTGATGCCGATGTGATTATGGTGGGTGAGTTACATGGTCATCAAGGCGTACATCGTTTTCAGGC
>JAAYRH010000030.1 GCA_012518835.1 Aeromonadales bacterium
CTATATCAGTCTGTTTGTCCGCTCCATTTTTATTGAAAACATGGCGCTGGCCTTCTTCTTGGGTATGTGTACCTTCTTGGCGGTCTCAAAGAAAGTAAAAACTTCCTTTGGTTTAGGTGTCGCGGTCATAGTAGTACTTACTCTAGCGGTGCCAGTTAACAACCTAGTTTATAACTATGTGTTAAAAGAAGACGCCTTGGTGGCGGGTGTGGACTTGAGCTTTTTGAACTTTATTACCTTTATTGGGGTAATTGCGGCGCTGGTTCAGATCTTGGAAATGCTATTAGATAAGTTTTTCCCGGCACTGTATAACGCCTTGGGTATTTTCTTGCCGCTTATCGCCGTAAACTGCGCCATCTTTGGTGGTGTATCGTTCATGGTACAGCGAGACTATAACTTTGCTGAATCCATTGTTTACGGCTTTGGTTCCGGTGTGGGCTGGATGCTGGCCATTGTCTTGCTCGCCGGTATCCGTGAGAAAATGAAGTATTCTGATGTACCAGACGGTTTGCGTGGCTTAGGAATCACCTTTGTCTCTGCGGGCTTAATGGCGATCGGCTTCATGTCTTTCTCTGGCATATCCCTGTAACACAGTGATAGAAAAGGAATAAACGATGGAAATCATTCTAGGCGTGGTCATGTTCACCGTGATCGTGCTGGTCCTAGTAAGCGTTATCCTGTTTGCTAAGTCCAAGCTGGTCGAAGAAGGGGATGTGACTATCAGTATCAATAATGATCCTGAGAAAACCATCACCACCAGTGCCGGCGGTAAGCTGCTAGGTGCACTAGCAAATAACGGTATCTTCGTCTCTTCAGCCTGTGGTGGCGGTGGTACTTGCGGCCAGTGTACAGTACGTATTTTAGACGGTGGTGGTGAAATCTTGCCCACTGAGCTAGACCATATCTCAAAACGCGAAGCCCGTGAGGGGCAGCGTCTGTCTTGTCAGGTTAACGTCAAGCAGAACATGGATATTGAGCTACCTGAAGAAGTATTTGGTATCAAGAAATGGGACTGTGAAGTTATTTCTAATGATAACAAGGCGACCTTCATTAAAGAACTGAAGCTGAAGATCCCTAATGGCGAGAGCGTTCCGTTTCGTGCTGGTGGTTATATTCAGATTGAAGCTGGGCCGCACCACGTTAAGTTTAAAGACTTTGATGTACCAGAGCGTTTTCGCGAAGACTGGGACAAATTTAAGATCTTTGATCTTGAGTCTAAGGTAGATGAGCACACGACCCGTGCGTACTCGATGGCTAACTATCCAGAAGAAGAAGGCATTATTCTGCTAAACGTGCGTATTGCTACGCCGCCACCCCGTAACTGGGATGCGCCTCCAGGAATTATGTCCTCTTATATTTGGTCGTTGAAGCCAGGCGATACCGCGACTATTTCGGGTCCATTTGGTGACTTCTTTGCCAAAGACACCGATGCTGAAATGGTGTTTGTGGGCGGTGGTGCGGGTATGGCGCCAATGCGTTCGCATATTTTCGACCAGCTAAAGCGTTTAGACTCTAAGCGTAAGATCAGCTTCTGGTATGGTGCGCGCTCTAAGCGGGAAATGTTCTATGTAGAAGATTTTGATATGCTACAAGCAGAGCATGACAACTTTGAGTGGCACGTTGCGCTAAGTGATGCACTACCTGAAGATGAATGGACCGGCGACACTGGCTTTATCCACAATGTCTTGTACGAAAAGTATCTAAAGGATCACGAAGCGCCTGAAGATTGTGAGTACTACATGTGTGGGCCACCGGTGATGAACGCGGCGGTTATTTCTATGCTGAAAGATTTAGGCGTAGAAGATGAAAACATTATGCTAGATGACTTTGGTGGCTAATCACTAATGAACTTGAATGTAACTAAATGGCTGGCCCCAGTGGGGCTGGCCTTTTTATTGGCCGCGTGTAATCCAGCGCCAACTAATAACGCCAGTACCCAACAGCGTGCCGAGCAACAGCTCACTGGTAATACTATGGGTACTTATTATTCCATTAAAATGGTGGGGGTAGACCAAGCTGAAGCCGAGGCGCTACAAACTGAGATCGACAAGCGGTTAGAAAAAGTAAATGACCAAATGTCGACCTATCGAGCAGACTCAGAGCTGAGCCGCTTTAACCAATTTACTGGCGAGGGTCCGTTTTCGGTATCTAAAGATACGGCCACGGTGGTAGCCGCTTCCTTGCAATTAGGTAATTTAACTGACGGTGCCCTGGATGTGACGATAGGGCCGCTAGTGAACTTATGGGGCTTTGGGCCTGATGCTCGACCTGAGCATACGCCTAGTCAAGCGCAGTTAGATGAGACGCTGGCGCATACGGGGCTTGAGCATTTAACAGTTGAGATCACCAGTAAAGGTGAATACTTATATAAAGATATTCCTGAGCTGTATGTGGACTTATCTTCTACGGCAAAAGGCTTTGGTGTCGATGTAGTATCGGAATATTTATCTGAGCAGGGCGTGACCGACCATTTAATTGAAATTGGTGGTGAGTTGCGCATGAGTGGCCATAACGGCAAAGGCCGCCCGTGGAGGATCGCCATAGAGCAACCAACCGGCGGCAGCTCAGCTCAGCAAGTCGTGGTGCCGGGTAATAACAGTGTGGCTACTTCAGGGGACTATCGAAATTACTATGAAATGGACGGTCGACGTTTATCACATACTATCGATCCCCGCAGTGGGGAGCCTATTAATCATGCACTAGCATCGGTGACAGTAATCCACCCCTCCTGTATGATAGCAGATGGATTAGCCACGGCATTAACGGTGATGGGCCCAGAGCGGGCACTGGCGTTTGCCGAGGAACATCAGCTGGCCGTTTATCTGTTAACCAAAACGGACGATGGTTTTAGAGCCGATATGACCAGCGCCTTTAAGAAGTATTCACGAGGTTAGTATGATGTACTTTATGATTACCTTTGTCGCTTTTGGTTTGGTCTTTTTAGCCATGGGCATCGGCTATATATTGCAGCGCAAAACTCTTGCTGGCTCTTGTGGCGGGTTAAGCGGCATTGGCGTTGAAAAAGCCTGTGACTGCGATGATCCTTGCGATAATCGCAAAGCTAAAATGGCCAAAGAAGAAGCCCGTCGCCAAATGCTGGAAGAAAACCGCATTATTTAATGGTTAATGAAGAGCCAATAGCGCCCAGCGTATAGCGTAAGGCTGTGATCTTTGTAGCTGCGGCTTTGAGCGATGGTATTCGGCGTAGCCGGATTGGTTTTAAAGGCAATGTTGAGTGTTGAGTTTTGAATGTTGAGTGAAGGGCAAAATCAAGGTCAAGACCCTTTGCAACGGAATCCGCGAAACCCACGAAAAGATCAAGATAAGATCTGAAAAGAGCCTTTTATGGGTAAGAGCTTAAAAGCAGCGCCGAGCGCCCGGCGCCCAGCACCAAGGAAGAGCAAGACATTTTTCGCCACGGAATCCACTGAACCCACGGAAAAGAGCATGTTAATGGTAAGGGCAGCGGGGCAGCTTTTTGTAGCTGCGGCTTTGAGCGATGGTATTCGGCGCAGCCGGATTGGCTTTGAAGGCAGTGTTGAGTGTTGAGTGAAAAGCAAAGACAAGAGCCTTTTGCCACGGAATCCGC
>JAAYRH010000242.1 GCA_012518835.1 Aeromonadales bacterium
GAGTGGTAGTTCAGTTGGTTAGAATACCGGCCTGTCACGCCGGGGGTCGCGGGTTCGAGTCCCGTCCACTCCGCCATATTTAAAGAAGCCCTTAGCTATTGATAGCTGAGGGCTTTTTGCTTTCTAGTTTTTAAATAGTCACGATTATAAACGTTGACAGCAAATCTATATGTCCATACTCTTCGACATATGGATATAGATAACGCAATTGAAAGCTTTGCCGCGCTTTCCCAAAAAACACGACTGAAAACACTGCAGCTTCTGGTGCGCAACGAACCTGAAGGCTTACCCGCTGGTGAAATTGCCCGCCACCTATCGGTGCCACACAATACTATGTCGAGCCACCTTGCGGTGCTGACACGAGCGGGATGGATCTCTTCACAAAGACAAAGCCGCTCTATTATTTATCGTGCCAATCTTAATCATATGAAAAAAACCTTGGACTTTTTGATACGCGACTGCTGTGCGGATCACCCTACTGTGTGTGAGCCTTTCACCACCGCTTTAGATAACTGCTGTGACGTAAAAGAACAGGAATAAGGCCCTTATGAGCACAATTATTTATCATAACCCGCAATGCGCCACTTCCCGTAACACACTGGCGATGCTTAAAGCTTCAGGTGAATCTCTAGAGGTGATTGAATATCTTAGCACTCCACCCAGTCGAGTACGGCTGCTGGAGTTATTAGCACTGATGAGCAGTCGGCCACGAGATATTTTACGCCGTAAAAGCACGCCATATGATGAGTTGGGCTTGGATGATCCCACGCTAAGTGATGAGCAGTTAATTGATGCGATGGTAGCTCATCCTATCTTGATTAATCGTCCTATTGTGGTCACCGATAAAGGTACCTTGTTGTGTCGACCGTCAGAGCGAGTCTTAGAGCTAGTCGTGGATCCGGTAACTACTTTTACTAAAGAAGACGGTGAAGTGGTTCACTATCACCCGCCAGTTGATAACGCTATTAGCTTTTCACAGTTGCCCAGTATTGATCCCCAGTACTTGCAACCTATCGATGTGGAAGCCTTAATTGGGCCTGATGCAGCTCGCCATGCTCCCAAAATCTTGATCCTCTATGGTTCCCTGCGCGAACGCTCTTACTCACGCTTGGTGGCTGAAGAAGCCGCTCGGTTGCTGCGCTGGTTTGGTTGTGAGGTACAAGTTTATAATCCCTCCGGCTTGCCCTTGCCTGATGATGTTGAAGCGAGTCACCCTAAAGTTCAGGAGTTGCGAGAGCTTAGCGCTTGGTCAGAGGGTATGGTATGGGTGAGTCCTGAGCGCCATGGAGCGATGACTGGGGTGATGAAAGCTCAGATTGATTGGATCCCATTAGCGTTAGGCGGCGTTCGTCCTACTCAAGGAAAAACTCTGGCCGTGATGCAGGTGTGTGGCGGGAGTCAAAGTTTTAATGTGGTTAATCAACTGCGGGTGCTAGGTCGTTGGATGCGCATGGTGACAATTCCTAATCAGTCCTCGGTGCCTAAGGTTTACGCCGAGTTTGATGACGATGGTCGTATGAAGCCCTCACCATTATATTCACGCATTGTTGATGTTTGTGAGGAGCTGGTGAAGTTTACTTGGTTGATGCGAGGGCGCAGTACTTACTTTACCGAGCGTTATTCAGAGCGAATTGAAAGTGCCGCTGCTGTCTCGCGTCGCGTTAATCAAACGACGCTATAAGGTGGAGGTGCTGTGATGTGGTTAGCCTTGGCCATTTTTATAGTCACGTTAACACTCGTGATCTGGCAACCTAAAGGGTTAGGGATTGGTTGGAGTGCATTAGGCGGCGCACTGGTTGCCTTATTGGTTGGAGTGGTGCAATGGTCAGATATTCTGGTGGTATGGAATATTGTTTGGGACGCGACCTTTACTTTTGTGGCACTGATTATTATTTCTCTGATCCTAGATGAAGCTGGTTTTTTCTCGTGGGCGGCACTTCACGTAGCGCGTAGCTGTAACGGCCGAGGGCATTTACTGTTCCCATTAGTGGTGATGCTAGGGGCAGTTATTGCGGCTCTGTTTGCCAACGATGGCGCGGCGTTAATCTTAACGCCGATTGTGATCGCTATCTTGGCACGGCTCGACTTTTCTCATACCGCTATTTTCGCATTTATTATTGCGACCGGGCTCGTGGCCGATACTACCAGCTTGCCGTTGGTTATTTCTAACCTCGTTAATATTGTTACCGTAAACTATTTTGATATTGGCTTTAGTCGCTATGCGGCAGTGATGATACCGGTTAACTTCATTTCTCTGACTGTTACGCTGGCGGTGTTATGGGGGATGTTTGGCCGCCAGATCCCTAAGCACTATCCGGTTAGCGAATTGGCGCTGCCTCGTTCGGCTATTAAAGATCAATGGGTCTTTGCTGCTGTGTTTCCCTTGCTGGTTCTATTGCTGACTGCTTATTTTGTGTCGGCGCCTGTTGGTGTACCAGTGTCGTTTATTACTGGGGGCGCGGCCCTGATGTTGATGGTGGTTGCGGGGCGTTGGTGGCAAGGCGGTCGTAATGCCAAGATCTCAGTGGGATCGGCGTTTCGTCAGGCGCCTTGGCAAATAGTGTTATTTTCGATTGGGATGTATTTAATTGTCTATGGGCTGGGCAATCAAGGGCTTACCGCCTATGGCGTGCAGGCACTGCACTGGCTGGCGAAGCAGGGGGATTTTGTCGCCACTATTGGCACCGGTTTATTAACGGCAGTGGTGGCTTCCATAATGAATAATATGCCTTCTACTTTATTATCGGCATTAGCGATTGAGCAGGCACAGTTATCAGGAGTAACCGAGCAGCTAATGATTTATGCCAGCGTGATTGGTAATGACTTAGGGCCAAAGCTAACTCCCATTGGCAGCTTGGCTACTTTGTTGTGGCTGCATGTATTGTCAGGTAAAGGCTATCAGGTAAGTTGGGGGCAATATATGAAGATAGGTCTGGTGCTTACGCCGCCCATTTTGTTGGCTTCGCTAGTTGCACTATATGTCTGGTTACCTTGGTTAGGTTTGTAATACCCGCCTAGCAAGGTGTCGTATCCGGCGCCCAAGGCATGTTAAAGAAACCCTTTTATGGTTATGCTAAGGAGAAGCACCTAAACAAGGAGATAGATCTTATGACCACAGTACGTATGACGAACTTGTTTTTGCAGTTAGGTTTAGACGCCACGCCCGAGGCGATAGCTGAGTTTATTCGCACTCACCAACTAGAGCATGGGGTTGAAGTGATTGATGCTAATTTTTGGAATGAGGGACAGCGTCAGTTTTTACAAGAGAAATTAGAATCCGATGGTGAGTGGGCGCTTGTGGTCGATCAGCTTAATGAAGCGCTGCACGATCCGATAGAGTAACCTCAAAGTGCATGGCCATAATCAGGGGCATTAAAGTGCCGTCATACCGGGCTGGTCCCGGTATCTTTTTAATGCTCCTCACTCCTCAC
>JAAYRH010000031.1 GCA_012518835.1 Aeromonadales bacterium
CATTAAGCGGTTAATTTGTACGCCATAGTCCATGTGACGCACCCGGTTTTCTTCTACGCCACGGTTATTTTTTAATACCAGCAGGGATTCTACTTCTAGGTGCCACAGTGGATAGAAGAGGGTGGCTGCGCCGCCGCGCACGCCGCCTTGAGAGCAGCATTTAACCGCAGTTTGAAAGTGCTTATAAAAAGGAATACAGCCCGTATGAAAGGCTTCACCGCCACGAATGGGGCTACCGAGTGCACGAATACGACCCGCATTCACACCAATACCGGCGCGCTGGGATACATAACGCACTATGGCGCCAGAGGTGGCATTAATGGAGTCTAAGCTGTCGCCACACTCAATGAGTACGCAAGAGCTAAACTGGCGAGTGGGGGTGCGTACTCCCGCCATAATGGGCGTGGGTAACGAGATTTTAAACTGGGATACCGCATCATAAAAGCGAGTGACATAATCGAGTCGCGTTGCTTTGGGGTAGCCTGAGAATAAGCACGCTGCCACTAGCATATACAGAAACTGCGGGCTTTCATAAATCTCACCGCTGACTCGGTTTTGAACCAGATATTTACCTTCTAGTTGCTTAACCGCGGCGTAAGAAAACGTCAGGTCACGGTCGTGATCAAGGTGATTGTTTAATATGTCTAGCTCGTCGCGACTGTAGTCTTCTAAAATATGCTGGTCGTATTTGCCAAGCTCGGTGAGCTGCGCCACATGGTCATATAAATGTGGTGGTTCAAATTGGCCGTAGGCTTTTTTACGTAAATGGAACACCGTGAGGCGGGCAGCCAAATATTGGTAATCGGGGGTATCTTCCGAGATTAAGTCGGCCGCCGCTTTGATAATGGTTTCATGAATATCTTCAGTGCGGATACCCTCGTAAAACTGAATGTGCGATCTCAGCTCTACTTGAGAGACAGATACGTTATCTAGCCCTTCTGCCGCCCAGTCGAGAACCCGATGGATCTTGTCTAAGTCGATGTGCTCTTTTGCACCTGAACGTTTGGTAACCAGCAGATTTTTATTCATAAAACGGACCTTCCCCCAGTCGTTGTTGTACTTTTTTCAGTCACCCGCCTCCTTTAGAAGGATACTATATAGTGTGGTGTATGGCTGAAAAAAGCACAACATCTAGTTGCTGTATTTAATTGAGAGCACAATATAGTGTTTTAGCTCACATTCCTCAACTACCTAAAAGAGCTTGAATTGCAGTTTTGGCTGTCAAGGATTTTTGTTGACTAGCGCCTATCCCTTGACGGCGCTGGCGTTAGCGAAGGGCAGGTTGTTTTATGATCAGTAAGAAGTTTTTTTAAAATATTTGCCTTGCAAAAATCGGTAATCAAAGATCTGTTTAATCTTTCAACGTTTCGCTTTTTAAGGACGCTTTTAACCATTGCTCGAGGGCGGTAGCCGAGGACAAATGATAATGGGCTTGCCACTGGGTGGGATCTTCTTCTGGTGAAATATAGCCCCACTCGGCGGCGATAGTGGTCATACCGGCGGCGTGACCGGCTTCTATATCGCGCCTATGATCGCCAATATAAACACAGTGCGCGGGTGCCACCGACAATTGCTCGGCAGCATATAACAAAGGCGCGGGGTGGGGCTTTTTATAAGCGAGAGTGTCAGCACTCACGGTGATGCCACAACCTGCAAACAAGGGCAGCATGGCCAGTAGGGGCTCGGTGAGCATGGCGGGCTTATTGGTAACGACGCCCCAAGGAATATCTGCTTGGGTAAGCCAGTTAAGTAAGCTCGGCACGCCTTGATAAGGCCGAGTGTGATAACACAAGTTAGCGCGATAAAAATCGAGCATCTGTTTGCGTAGCACCTCAATACCGTGCTGTTCTATGAGGGTGGGAGGAATACCCGCTCTTAATAGCGCATAGGCGCCATCGGAGCAGGTAGATTGTAATATGGCCTTAGATAACAGAGGTAAGCTTAGGCTGTCAATTACATGATTGGCCGCCGCGCCCATGTCGCCGGCGGTATCTAATAAGGTTCCATCTAAATCAAACAGCACCGCTTGCAGACGCATTGCTTACTCCGGCTTAATGGCATACACCATATAGTTCACATCGGCGTCGGAGCTTAGCTTAAAATCGCCAAACAGCGGGCGATACACCACGCCTTTAATGTCTTTTACTACTAAGCCGGCCGCCTCTATATAATGACAGAGCTCGGCGGGGGTAATAAACTTGCGATGTTCATGGGTGCCTTTAGGTACCATTTTAAACACATGCTCGGCGGCGGCAACCATCATTAACCACGATTTTGGGTTACGATTAATAGTAGAGAACACTAAAGAGGCCCCGGGTTTGGCAAGCTCGGCACAGGCTTGTACCACAGAGTCAGGCGCCGGCACATGCTCGAGCATTTCCATGCAAGTCACCACATCAAACTCACCGGCGTGCTCAAGGGCCATTTGCTCGGCGGTGCTTTGGCGATAGTTCACGCTCACGCCCATTTCGAGGGCATGTAAGCGTGCCACTGCCAGTGGCTCTTGGCCCATGTCTATACCGGTGACTTGTGCGCCTTGTTGGGCCATGCTTTCACTTAATATGCCCCCACCGCAGCCAATATCAATAATGTGTTTACCAAATAAGCCATCGGCTTTATCGGCAATCCAGTTGAGTCGCAGCGGGTTTAAGCGATGTAATGGCTTAAAATCACCGTCCAAATCCCACCAGCGGGCAGCCATGGCATCAAACTTTTCAATTTCTTGCTGATCTACATTCACAAGCGCGGCCTTAAACGAGTAGTTAGTGTCAGAAATAGAGCGGCCATTATAGCGCAGCAGTATTTCCCCGCCAGCACCACTGCTCCTTGTGGCTATTTGTATGGTAGAATGGCGCGTTATTTATTGCGATATCAACAATAAACTGGGGACAAGGCTTGCTATGACCGATCTGGCCCGAGAAATCATGCCGATAAACATTGAGGATGAGTTAAAACGCTCTTACCTAGATTATGCCATGAGTGTAATCGTAGGGCGGGCGCTCCCCGATGTACGCGATGGTTTGAAACCCGTACACCGCCGAGTGTTGTTCGCTATGAACGAACTTGGCAATGACTGGAACAAGCCTTACAAAAAATCAGCCCGTGTAGTGGGCGACGTAATTGGTAAGTATCACCCCCACGGTGACAGTGCGGTATACGACACCATAGTGCGCATGGCACAAGACTTTTCTATGCGCTACACCCTGGTCGATGGTCAGGGTAACTTTGGTTCCGTTGACGGTGACTCTGCCGCGGCGATGCGTTACACCGAAGTTCGCATGGACCGCATTGCTCACGAGTTACTCGCGGATTTAGATAAAGAAACAGTGGACTGGGTGCCAAACTACGATGGCACCGAAATGATACCGGCAGTGATGCCTACTAAAGTACCTAACTTGCTGGTAAACGGTTCGTCAGGGATTGCCGTGGGCATGGCGACCAACATTCCGCCTCACAACCTTAACGAAGTGGTCGATGGTTGTTTGGCCCTGATCGATGATGAGCACATCACCATCGAGCAACTCATTGAATATATTCCCGGACCGGACTTTCCGACCGGCGGTATTATCAATGGTAAGTCAGGCATTATGGATGCCTATCGTACTGGGCGCGGTAAAATTTATGTGCGCGCACTGGCTCACATAGAAACTGACGAAAAAAGTGGTCGCGAAACCATTATCGTGTCTGAGTTGCCTTATCAGGTAAACAAAGCCCGTTTAATTGAAAAAATTGCCGAGCTGGTAAAAGAAAAGCGCATTGAAGGCATTAGTGCCCTGCGCGATGAGTCTGATAAAGACGGCATGCGCATTGTGATTGAAGTGCGCCGTGGTGAAGTGGGCGAGGTGATTTTAAATAACCTGTACTCACAAACTCAAATGCAAAACGTGTTTGGCATTAATATGGTGGCCTTGGACAATAACCAGCCGCGTATTTTTAACTTAAAAGACATGCTGAAGTGCTTTATTCAGCACCGTCGTGAAGTGGTCACGCGTCGTACTGTATTTGAGTTGCGCAAAGCGCGCGATCGGGCTCATATCTTAGAAAGTTTAGCGATTGCTCTGGCCAATATCGATCCCATCATTGAGCTGATCCGCGCCTCTGCCACACCGGCAGAAGCCAAAGCGGGCTTAATGGGGCAGGGCTGGGAGCTTGGTAATGTGGCCAGCATGCTGGCACAAGCAGGTGATGATGCGGCGCGCCCCGAGTGGTTAGAGCCAGAGTACGGTATTCGTGATGGTCTTTATCACTTAACCGAGCAACAAGCGCAGGCGATCTTAGACTTGCGTTTGCACCGTTTAACCGGCCTTGAACACGAAAAAATTCTCGAAGAATATCAGAATTTATTAGTGCTGATTGCAGAGCTGCTTTATATCTTGAATAACCCTGATCGCTTAATGGAAGTGATCCGCGAAGAGCTTGAGCTTATCAAGACTCAATATGGCGATGAGCGCCGTACCGAGATCACCAACTCCAGCTCTGAGATCAATATTGAAGACTTGATCAATCAAGAAGATGTGGTGGTGACGCTGTCTCATGAAGGTTATGTGAAATATCAGCCGATCACTGACTACGAAGCCCAGCGCCGTGGCGGACGCGGTAAGTCGGCCACGCGCATGAAAGAAGAAGACTTTGTTGAGCGTTTGCTGGTGGCCAATACTCACGACACTATCTTGTGCTTCTCGACCGCCGGTAAGGTGTATTGGTTGAAGGTGTATCAATTACCCGAAGCCAGCCGCGCGGCAAGAGGACGGCCGATTGTCAACTTGCTACCCCTAGAAGCCAATGAGCGCATTACCGCTATCTTACCAGTACAAGAATACTGTGATGATAAGTATGTGTTCTTTGCCACCGCCTTGGGTACGGTGAAGAAAACCAGTCTTTCGGCCTTTAGTCGTCCGTTAGTCTCGGGGATCCGCGCGATAAACTTACGTGACGGTGATGAGTTGATTGGCGTCGATATTACCGACGGCAGCAACGAAATCATGCTGTTCTCTGACGCGGGTAAAGTGGTGCGTTTTGCTGAAGGCAGCGGCCACACCGACGTGGAAAGCAGTGCCGAGGTAGCAGAGGGCGATCTGGTTGAAGAGTCTGAAGCGGCTGGTGAATCGGCCGAAGCAGTTGAAAGCCGTCCTTTTAGAGGCGTGCGCCCCATGGGTCGTACGGCCGCTGGGGTTCGGGGTATTCGCTTAGGTGAGAACGATCGCGTGGTGTCTTTGATTGTCCCTCGCGGCGAAGGCCCGATCTTGACCGTGACCGAAAATGGTTTTGGTAAGCGTACTGCACTGGAAGAGTATCCAACCCGCAGCCGCGGCACCATGGGCGTATTATCTATTAAAGTAGGTGAGCGTAATGGTGCGGTGATTGGTGCCATTCAAGTCGATGACAGTCATGAAATTATGCTGATCACCAATGGTGGTATTTTAGTGCGTACGCGTGTGCAAGAAGTCAGCTTGATTGGCCGTAACACCGCAGGGGTGCGCTTGATCCGCACCGGTGCCGATGAATTAGTCGTAGGCTTGCAGCGCATTGAAGAGTCGGAAGAAGAGGAGCAGCTAGACGAAGCCCTCGATAATGATGGTTCTACGGGCGCTTTTGCGACCGACGATGTAAGCGATACCGCAGACACAGCTGACAACGCCGATGATTCCACTGGCACTGAAGCTGATGATTCCACTGGCACTGAAGCTGACGATGACCATATAGAGTCGTAAACTTAAACGCAGGTGAGTGATAAAGGGGCCTAGTAAGGCCCCTTTTGTTAGCTAAGGCGTATTAAATATACGTTGTTTTATGGTCTAAACGGGGTACATAATCTGCTGGTGTAGCGGTTGTTGACCCACGTGGGCGAGCACATTATTCATTGATTAGCACATAGGATATGCAGGGAAATGGAGAAGACAATTTATAACTTCAGCGCCGGTCCAGCTATGTTACCGGTAGAGGTCATGAAAGAGGCGCAAGCCCAGTTTCGTAACTTTAATGACATGGGTGTGTCGGTGATGGAGCTGAGCCATCGCAGCAGTGAATATATCGCGGTAGCTAAAGAAGCTGAACAAGACTTGCGTGATTTATTGCAGGTGCCTGACAACTATAAGATCTTGTTTTTACAAGGCGGCGGCCGCGGTCAGTTTTCAGCCCTCGCGATGAACCTGATGGGCAAGAACGCGAACGCTGATTACATCGTGACCGGTCAGTGGTCTAAATCGGCGATTGCCGAAGCCGAGAAAGTAGGCAAGGTGCGAGTATTAAATGGCTTTGAAGGTAACGACAATACTACCCCATTAGCGCACCACTGGGACTTAGATCCTAATGCCGCTTATGTGCATTATTGCGTTAACGAAACCGTAGAAGGCGTGGAGTATCCCTTTATTCCCGAGACCGGTGAGGTGCCATTAGTTGCTGATATGTCGTCGACCATTTTGTCGCGGCCCTTGGATGTGAGCAAGTTCGGTCTTATTTATGCGGGCGCGCAAAAAAATATTGGCCCGTCCGGGTTAGCGGTAGTGATCGTGCGTGATGACTTATTAGACCAAGCCTGTCCACAAACGCCTATTGTGATGGACTATGCCGCGATGGCAAAAGCCGATTCTATGGTGAATACGCCACCCACCTATGCCTGGTATTTGGCGGGTTTGGTCTTTAAGTGGTTAAAGCGCCAAGGTGGTCTAGAAGCCATGGGCGAGCGCAATAAAGCCAAAGCCGAATTATTTTACAATTACGTGGATAACAGTGATTTCTATAGCAACAGTGTGCACCCACAGGCGCGCTCTTGGATGAATATCCCCTTTCAGCTCAACGATGATAGCCTAAATGACGCATTTTTAAGCCAAGCGCAAGCCGCAGGTCTCACGACCTTAAAGGGCCACCGTAGTGTGGGCGGGATGCGCGCCAGTATTTATAATGCCATGCCCATTGAAGGGGTGCAGGCGCTGGTCGACTTTATGGATGTGTTTGCTAAGCAACATAGTTAACAAAAGCCAGACGCCGTAAGTTATAAGCGGTAAGAAAAAACAAAAAGATAAAAGCTAAACCCTTTTTGCCACGGAACCTACGAAAGAATGCAGGTCAGAAACTAGAAGGTAATCGCGAGAAAAGCATTTACCTTGTAAGACCTTACCAATAAAAAGGGGTCCTCTGTTTTAGCTTTCCGTGGGTTCTGTGGATTCCGTGGCGAAAGAGTTTTAAATATTAATAAGGAGTCACTGTGAGTATTGATTTTTTAGCCCTCGCCAATGCTGGGGTCGATAAACTACATCCTTACCAACCGGGTAAACCGGTAGCAGAGTTAGAGCGAGAGCTGGGGATCAGCAACAGTGTAAAGTTGGCCTCTAATGAAAACCCATTAGGCTTAGGGGCTAAAGCCAAAGCCGCCATTGAGCGAGCCTTGCCTGAGCTGGCGCGCTATCCTGATGCTAATGGTTTTGCGCTAAAAGCCGCTTTAGCCAATAAGCTGGCAGTGAGCTCTGAGCAATTAATTTTAGGGAATGGCTCTAATGAGCTGATTGACTTGGTGTATCACACCTTTGTATCGGCGGGTGAAGAGATCGTTTATTCTCAATACACCTTTATTGTGTATGCACTGGCTACTCAGTCTCATGGCGCCACGGCCATTGAAGTGCCAGCAAAAGATTTTGGGCACGATCTTGATGCCATGGCTGCCGCCATTACTGAGCGCACTAAGCTTGTGTGTATTACAAATCCTAATAACCCCACCGGCACCTTTATAAGTAAAGCCAACTTACAGGCTTTTTTAGCGAAGGTGCCCAAGCAAGTATTGGTTATCTTAGATGAAGCCTATACCGAATATGTGCTGCCAGAGGAGCGTCATCCCTCTATTGATTGGCTAAGCGATTATCCCAATGTGATTGTGTCGCGCACCTTTTCTAAAGCCTATGGTTTAGCGGGCTTACGCGTGGGCTATATGGTGGCGCACCCTGAGTTAATTGGCGTATTAAATCGAGTGCGAGAGCCGTTTAACTGTAATAGTTTAGCGCTGGTCGCCGCCGAAGCTGCGCTGTCAGATGAGGCTTATTTAGAGGAAGCGGTGAGCTTAAATCGTCGTGAAATGCAGCGCTACCAAGCCTTTTTTGAAGAGCAAGGTTTACGCTATGTACCCTCGCAGGCTAACTTTATTACCCTCGCTCTAGAGCGCGATGCCGCTCCGGTATATGACGCCTTACTGCGCGAAGGGGTGATTGTTCGCCCGTTAGCGGGCTATGGATTGCCGACTTGCTTGCGCATTAGCATTGGGCTTGAGCACGAAAACCAACGTTGCATGGCGGCGCTTGCCAAGGTGCTAGCATAAGCTGAGCTGTCCTGTTACCGTCTTATTAGTCTTCTTTTATTTATCCTTAGCTTCAGGAATTCTACGTTAGGAATACTATGGAAAGCCTTAAATTATCTCCTATTGCCCGGGTAGAGGGCAGCGTAAATTTGCCCGGCTCTAAGTCGCTATCTAATCGCGCGCTCTTGTTAGCGGCGCAAGCGCAAGGAACGACTCGCTTAACCAACTTGCTCGACAGCGATGATACCCGTTATATGCTTGAGGCCTTAAGTGCGCTTGGGGTGCGTTACGAGCTGTCGGCAGATAAAACTGAATGCACCATCCAAGGACTTGGTCGAGCGTTAAGCAGCAGCGAGCCGGTGTCGTTATTTTTAGGTAATGCTGGTACCGCTATGCGCCCCTTATGTGCGGCGCTGTGTTTAGGCAGCGGTGAGTTTACGCTAACCGGTGAGCCTCGCATGTGGGAGCGACCCATTGGCCACTTAGTGGATGCCCTGCGTGAAGCGGGTGCCGATATTAGCTATTTAAAAAATGACGATTACCCGCCGCTAGTCATTAATGCAAAAGGCCTGTGGGGAGGAGATGTCCATATTGATGGCTCTGTTTCTAGCCAGTTTTTAACCGCGTTATTAATGGCCGCGCCCATGGCTTCTGGCGATACACGAGTGCATATTAAAGGAGAGCTGGTCTCTAAGCCCTATATCGATATTACCCTTGATACCATGCAGCGCTTTGGCATCACTGTCGAGCATGACCATTACCAAACCTTTTATATTAAAGGTAACCAAGTTTATGTGTCGCCAGGTGACTTTTTAGTAGAAGGCGATGCTTCGTCGGCGTCGTACTTTTTAGCCGCAGGTGCTATTAAAGGTAAAGTGCGAGTCACGGGGATTGGCCGCCACAGCATTCAGGGTGATACGCGCTTTGCTGATGTATTAGAAGCCATGGGCGCAAAGATAACTTGGGGCGACAATTTTATTGAAGCCGAGCACGTGGGGCCGCTGCAAGCGGTGGATATGGACATGAACCATATTCCCGATGCGGCGATGACCATTGCTACCACAGCTTTATTTGCTAAGGGCACCACGCGCATTCGTAATATTTATAATTGGCGGGTGAAAGAAACTGACCGGTTATACGCCATGGCCACTGAGCTAAAAAAGCTCGGGGTAAGGGTAGAAGAAGGCGAAGATTATATTGTAGTAACGCCTGCTGAGCACTTACAAGAAGCGGAGATCGCCACCTATAATGATCACCGCATTGCTATGTGCTTTTCTTTAGTGGCGCTCAGTGGCACACCAGTGGTGATCTTAGATCCCGGTTGCACCTCTAAAACCTTCCCTGATTATTTCGATAAGCTCGCCAGTATTAGCTACTAACCTAAAGCTCCGTTTAGCTTAGGCGAACGGGGCTTTACTATCTTGTGTTGTGCCAGCGCTACTGGCCGTTGATTATATTCTCTGCTGAGCAAGAGGGCATTTGCCTGCCTTGTTGCCAATTGGCTACAAGGCGGGACTTGTAAGTTGGTTAAGAATAGGAGAATAAAAGTGTTTATTTTTAAGGTACAAGACGCGCAAGGTAATAAAGCTGAGATAAGAGTACAAGCCTTGGATTGGAGTGAGCAAGGGGCGGTATCGTTTAGCTGTAACAGTGATGCGCTGGCTATCACTCTCTTAACGGACTGTCGCTCTGGCCAAGGTTTTTTTGAGCTATTAGCCGGCACTAAGCCGATGTATATAGAGCAATGGCTAGAATACTTACAAGAGCTGGAAAAAATAAGACAGGTTGAAGTGGCAATATACAGTCCGCTAGAGCCAGGCTATGCCCAGCTGTGCGGACTAGACTCAGAGCAGTTAAAAACCTTATTGGACTTAGTGTACCAAGTGGGAGGCTTTAACCGTTTACAAATTATGCGCTATTTAAAGCATCGCCATAGCCCCACCACTATGTCGACCCGCTACAACCCCGAAGAGCTACAGCGCTATCGCTATTTAGGCGAGCTGATTAATCAGCTAATCCGCTTAAAGGCGCCAACGTCGTAAATTCCGCTAATGGGCTGGGTTTTGCGATTAAATAGCCCTGAATACCGTTGATATGCATCGACTCAAGCAATTGCTTTTGCTCATGCGTTTCTACGCCCTCGGCGATGACGCAGCTACCTAAGCGTTGAGCTAAATCGATAATCATGCGCAAAAATTGCTGACTGCTGCTATCGAATTGCAAATCGCGGAGCAACTCACCTTCTAATTTCACATAGTCTGGCTTTAATTCTTTCAACAACCGAAATGAGCCATAACCTTGACCAAAGTTACTAATAGCATAGCGAGCGCCACCCCGGCGGATAATTTCTAGTAACTTTTTACCTGCCATTAGCTGATGTTGTAGCACTTGCTCATCTAGCTCAAACACCAGATTCGAGGCTATCGACTTATGTTGTTGTAATAGTCGCTCTAGCCAGATCAAAAATGCACTTTGCTGCAAGCTGGCCGGCGTTAAGTTGATGGCCCAGCTTTGATTGACCAAGGCTTTACCTTGTACTTGCTGGACTATCATTTCGATAATTTTTTGCTCAAATAGCATCGACATATTCAGGCGCTGTAGCATGGCAAACACCTGAATAGCAGGATAGAAGCCGCCACTGTTATTAGGAAAGCGCGTATAAATTTCGTTATAACCGGGACGATTGCGATCAAAAAGCTGGGCAGGCTGTACCAATAAGGTAATTTCTTCATTGCTCAGCATAGTATGTAAACGGGCTCGCCACTGACTTTCGCCCATGTCTTGTTCGGCATCTTGCTTTAGTAACAGACTCCAGCCATTGGGTTCGCCGCTTTGCGCTTGTGCCAGTGCCAAATCAGCTCTTATTAATACTTGCTCTGCTGATTGACCTGTTAGTAGCTGGGTAAAACCCATGTAAGCGGCTTCATTTAACTGATGCAGATATTGATAATGGTAGAGCTCTTGGCGCATGGCTGTGCCTAATCGCTCAGCTAGCACCTGCGGAGCGCCTTTCAATAATACCGCAATGTCGGTGCCACTAATACGATAACACTGAGCACTTAGCTCCGCTTGTAGCACTTTTCGTAGGAGCTTAACGATATCTTGTAGGTATTGATCGCCCGCCTGAAAGCCTTGTTGCTGATTAATTTCTTGTAAAGCACTGGCACGAACGATCATTAAGGTGGCGCTAGCCAGCTTATTATCACTATTAAGTAATAACTCAAGATCACGGCGAAACGCAAAACGGTTGCCAAGTAAGGTCATACTGTCTTGGAGGCTTTGTTGCTGAGCAAGAGTAAGTTGTGCTTCTAACTGCTCGATTTGTGTTTGCTGATGCTGATGAAGAGCAAGAATATGCTGCTCTACTGCGTTGCTAGCAGAGGCTTGTGTTGGCGTTTTATCTTGTAATAGTGCGAGTAACCGTTGCTGCTCGTGGCTATGTAAACCTTGTGCTCGTCGATATAAGCTAAAAAATAATAAGCCGATGATAATGCTCAGCGGGAGAGCGAGTTGGAGCGCGAGTCTATTAGCGAAGCCGGTGTCTAGTTGATAATAAAGCGTGCCATTATCCGTATTATAAAACAGAGGCTTAGCCCATGAACCAAACCACCAAGCATGAGTAGTGGAGAGTAGTGATTCCTCTTTTGCTATTTCACTAATACCTAGCGAAGGGGCGGCGCTTTTTAGTTCATCTTCTGTACTTTGGCTGATTCCTAAGCTAGCAAGTTGGGCTTGGTGCTTCACCACACTATAACTTGCCCAGCATGTCAGTAATAAGCAGGCTAGCAGCATAAGGATCCCCGTTTTTAATAGAGCAGCTCTGAGCCTATGAAGGTATTGCATATCATCATCCTTAAATTATGACCAAGTGCCCGTTAGCACGGCGCTTGGAATTGATCCGGCGAGCAAGGCAAGCATCTGCTGATAATAGCAAGATATAAAAACAAAAAAACCAGCACTAGGCTGGTTATAATTTGGCTCCCCTTGCTGGACTCGAACCAGCGACATGCGGATTAACAGTCCGGCGTTCTACCGACTGAACTAAAGGGGAACAAAACAACTACATTCTTAAAAGTGGCTCCCCCTGCTGGACTCGAACCAGCGACATGCGGATTAACAGTCCGGCGTTCTACCGACTGAACTAAGGGGGAAGCGGCATTGCTTGAATGCGAGGCGAATGTTAAAGGCTGCCCCATTAACTGTCAACACTGAAAAGCGCTTTGTGAAGAAAAATAGCCTGTTTGCTCTAAGAGTACCCAGTTATTGTTCAACTTTTCAGCGCCGCTCAATTTATTACCTGGGTAAAAGGCCAAGAGGGCAGTCTCGAACCCTTGCAAGGCGGAGTGCTTAAAGGGCGAAGGTTGAGCAGGGCTGGAGAAAAAGCACTTATTTTTGGTCAAAAGCAGACGAAATTAGATACTTAACAATATTTTATTAACACTTTTAGAGTTAATCTCTATTTAGCACACCGCAGAAGGACTTAGTTGGTGCCATTATTAATGTCATGAGTTTTGTATTGCTAACTTAGGTGAATTGTTTACAAAAAAGATAAAATGGTCTCATAAGTGAGAAATAAATAAGTTAATGTGACAGTTGTACTGCTTTTAACAAATATAAAGGGAAGGCATTTGGTTTATTTTAACATCTGGTCTATATTAATGTCCGCTATCGCCATGCACAGCGCTCTCTTTAAGGAGTTAACCCTGTTAGGTAACTGCTTAGGTTTAAGGGTGCATAGGTGTACACCTAATTGATAAGTATTAATTTATTTAAATTAAGTAGCTATACAAAACAAAGGAGTGATTTGATGACTGATAAGAAAGTTGCACTAGTAACCGGTGCTGCGGGTGGTATTGGTACTGAAGTATGTCGTTTATTTCTAAAGAATGGATACAAAGTAATAGCGACTCACCGTCCAGGGAAAGAAAAGACCGAAGTAGCAAATAACTGGTTGCGCGAAGAAAAACTAGATGGCGATATTCAATTATTAGCATTAGACGTAAGTGACCATCAAGCGGTAAGGGAAGCACTGCCTGCCGCATTAGAAGAATTAGGTCGCATTGATGTGCTGGTCAATAATGCGGGGATTACCCGTGATACCACCTTTAAAAAAATGGAGTGGGATCAGTGGCATCAGGTAATGCAAACTAACTTAGATAGTTTGTTTAGCGTAACCCAGCCTATTTTTAATAAAATGTGTGATCAAGGCAGTGGCCGTATCATCAATATTTCATCGGTTAATGGCCTCAAAGGTCAGTATGGACAGGTTAACTACTCTACTGCTAAGGCTGGCATGATTGGTTTTACTAAAGCACTGGCCGCAGAAGGTGCACGTTTTAACGTGTGTGTGAATGCGGTAGCGCCAGGCTACACCGCCACTCCGATGGTAACTGCCATTCGTGAAGATGTTTTAGACTCAATTAAAGCGACTATTCCGTTGAAGCGTTTAGCAACTACAGAAGAAGTAGCAGGTGCTGTCTTGTACTTGGCAGGCGAAACCGGTGGTTATATCACAGGTGAAACGCTGTCGGTCAACGGTGGCCTCTACATGCAGTAAGCGAATACCCCTTATTTATTATCAACGGAGTGAAAGTAGTTATGTCTGAGTCTGTATATATTGTTGCTGCTAAACGCACACCCATCGGTAGCTTCTGTGGTGCATTAAAGTCGGTGTCAGCCGCCGAGTTAGGGGGCTTAGCTATTAAAGGGGCTTTAGAGCAAGCCGGTTTAGCCCCAGAAAATGTCAATGAAGTTATTGTAGGCAACGTTGTTAGTGCTGGCCAAGGCATGGGCGTAGGTCGTCAGGCGGCTATGGCTGCCGGTATTCCAGCAGGTATACCTGCTTACAGTGTGAATATGATCTGTGGTAGTGGCATGAAAACCCTAATGGACGCCTGTGCGCACATTAAAGCCGGTGATGCTGATATCGTGGTCGCGGCAGGTTGTGAAAACATGTCACAAATTCCGTTTGCAGTAAAAGGCGACGTGCGTAACGGCCATAAAATGGGCGATATGGCGTTAACTGACTTACTGATTAACGATGGCCTAACCGATGTGTTCAATAAGTATCACATGGGTGTGACTGCAGAGAATGTGATAGCACAAGAAAACATTAGCCGCGAAGCGCAAGATGAGCTGGCTGCTGCCAGTCAGCAAAAAGCGGTAGCAGCCATTGCTGCTGGCCATTTTAAAGAAGAAATTGTGCCAGTAGAAGTAAAAAGCCGTCGTGAAACCATTACGGTCGATACTGATGAGTATCCTAAAGAAGGCTCTAGCGCAGAAAAACTGAGCAAACTACGTGCCGTATTTAAGTCAGACGGTTCGGTCACTGCAGGTAACGCGTCTGGTATTAACGACGGTGGTAGTGCCATTATTGTCGCTAGCAAGGCCGCTGTTGAAAAATACGGTCTGACACCATTAGCCGAAGTAGTAAGTTATGGCCAAGGTGGTGTGGATCCTGAGGTGATGGGCTTAGGTCCAGTACCGGCGATTGAGCAAGCACTCACGCGTGCCAACCTTACGCTGTCACAGATAGAGCGTTTAGAGCTAAACGAAGCTTTCGCAGGTCAAGCGTTAGGGGTAGTCAAACAACTCTCTAAACAACATGATATCACTGAGCAAGCGATACTGGAAAAAACGAACATGAATGGCGGCGCTATTGCGCTAGGCCACCCCTTAGGTGCTTCTGGCAACCGCATTTTAGTAACTCTGTTATATGAGCTACAGCGCAGCAATACCGAGTTAGGTATCGCCTCCTTGTGTATTGGCGGTGGTATGGGTACCGCAGTGATACTCAAGCGCGTTTAATTATTTTATAAAAAGGATTTTTTCAGATGTATAGCAATATGTTTCAGCATTTAAATATGAATAGCGAACAGACTTTTGCGCCATTATTAAAATATAATGCGCTGGTAACTAAAAACTTTACTGATTTAACTAACTTACAGCTTGATGCCGCTCGTCAATATGCCGACATTGGCTTATCACAACTGCAAGCGGGCAGCCAAGTTAAAGATGTACAAGGCTTAATGAGCTTAGGATCTAAACAGTTAGAAACAATGACTCGTCTGAGTCAGCAAATGATTGCTGACGGTAAAAAGTTAAGTGAGTTAGCGCAAGAGTTTAAAGTCGGTCTAGAAAATTTGGCTGCAGAAGCACAGCAGAAGTAAGGTTAACTATTACCCCTTCAGCACGTATGTAATTACAGGGAAGGGGCATAATGCTCCTTCCCTTTGTCATTTTGAGCAGACGCAATCTCGGGAGAGGTCATGCAACAAAATACATTCAGTGGTAATGATCCCATAGGGCAATTTTTTAATTGGAACGAAACTATGTGGTCAGAGATGCAAAAAGCCAGACTGGGCGATAACCCAGTTAGCCAAGCATTATCCCAAGTGAACTCCGATGATCTGCAATTATTTTATAAAGCAGTTTCAACTAATCCAGTGCGCTTATTAGATATGCAAATGAAATGGTGGCAAGGTCAGTTGGCAATCTGCCAAAATAGTATGACTAAAGCCATGGACAGCAGCACCGAAAGTTTAGTGCAAGATCCCCCAGGCGACCGTCGCTTTAGGCATGAAGCATGGAAAACTGATCCACACTTTGACTTTATGCGTCAGTCTTACCTGCACTTTGCTCAGTCTTTAACCGATATGTTAGATGTGGTTGAAGGCGTACCTGAATCAGTACGCGAGCGGTTAAAGTTTACCTTTCGCCAAACAATTAATGCCTTATCACCGACTAACTTTGCGTGGAGTAATCCAGAAATATTGCAGCGTACCTTAGAAGAAAAAGGTGCCAACCTCTTGAAAGGCATAAAGCTTTTCCAAGAAGATTTAGCGGCCAGTGCCGATAATTTAAAAATACGCATGACCCGAAATGCGGCGTTTACGGTGGGCCAAGACTTGGCGACCACGCCTGGGGATGTAGTGTTTAAAAACGATATTTTTGAGCTTATTCAGTATGCTGCAACCACTAAAACGGTACATAAGACCCCGTTGCTGATCATACCGCCGTTTATTAATAAGTTTTATATTCTGGATCTCACTGAGCAAAATTCGTTAGTGGCGTGGTTACGTGACCAAGGGCATACCGTCTTTATTATGTCGTGGCGCAACCCTGGCAAAGAGCAGGCCAGTGTCAGCTTTTCTGACTTAGTACAGTCGGGCACTATGGAAGCGATCCGGGTTATTGAGCAAATCACCAATGAAAAAGAAGTTAACGCCATTGGCTATTGTATTGGTGGGACCTTACTAGCTTCTACTATCGCTGTGTATGCGGCGCGACGCATGAAGTCACGAGTGAAAAGTGCGACTTATTTAACTACCTTGTTAGACTTTGAGTACCCAGGTGAAATTGGTGTCTTTATCAATGAGCCAGTAATCAAAGCAACTGAAGAGTTAATTGATAGCCAAGGTTACTTTGATGGTCGACAAATGGCAGTGACCTTTAGCTTGCTTAGAGAGAATAGCCTGTACTGGAACTACTATATTGATAACTACTTAAAAGGCGAAGAGCCAGCAGATTTTGATATTTTATACTGGAACAGTGACAGCACGAACCTAAGCTCCACTTGTGCTAAGTTCTTGCTAAGAGATCTGTACTTAGAAAACCGTTTACGTGAGCCTGGCGCGGTGAAGATTGGTGATTTTGACATCGATCTGAGTAAAGTGGCTACTCCTAGCTATTTCTTGTCAGCTAAAGATGACCATATTGCTTTGTGGGATTCGACCTTTACTGGCTCTAATTTGTTAAGTGGTGACAAAACCTTAGTGTTAGGTGAGTCTGGTCATGTGGCAGGGGTGGTTAACCCTCCTTATAAAAATAAGTACGGCTATTGGACCAGCGAAGAAAACTTTGAGGATCCAGAGCAGTGGTTGGCATCGGCTACTCGCGAAGCCGGTTCATGGTGGACACACTGGCAACAGTGGGTTAAACCGCACTTAGGTGAGAAAGAAGTCCCTGCCCGTGCGGTAGGCTCTAAAGAGTGCCCAGCACTTATGCCTGCACCCGGTAGCTATGTGTTACAAACCTTACCTATAGAAAAATAATTTTCTAGCAAGAAAGCAGTAATTTAAGCCGCCTGATTAGGCGGCTTTTTGCTACTAGCTCAATTATTCGATGCTGGCTATTGAGCAGCGGGTTGAGATAGTAGATCATAGGGCATTGCTTTTATCGCATTTCCACGTTCGAGGTGTATGAATGAGTCAGGTGGACCCAAGTCCTAACAATTTTATTCGCCAAATCATCAATGAAGATTTGGCGAGCGGCAAACATACGATGATACAAACCCGTTTTCCGCCCGAGCCTAACGGCTACCTCCATATTGGCCATGCCAAATCCATCTGTCTAAACTTCGGCATCGCTCAGGATTATCAGGGACGCTGTAATTTACGCTTTGATGACACTAACCCTGAAAAGGAAAGTGTCGAGTATGTCGAATCCATTAAACAGGATGTTCAATGGCTCGGTTTTGAGTGGAGCGGTGATATTCGCTACTCTTCAGATTACTTTGAACAGCTCTATGAGTACGCGGTGGAGTTAATCGAAAAAGGCTTAGCTTACGTTGATGAGCTGACGCCTGACGAGATACGAGAATACAGAGGTACGTTAACCAGTCCCGGTCGTAACAGTCCTTATCGTGACCGGTTACCCGAAGACAGCTTGCGCCTATTTAAGCGGATGCGTAATGGTGAGTTCGCAGAAGGTAGCGTATGTTTGCGTGCCAAGATCGACATGGCTTCGCCCTTTATGGTGATGCGTGATCCGGTGATTTATCGCGTACGCTTTGCCCATCATCATCAAACCGGTGATAAGTGGTGCATTTATCCCATGTACGACTTTACGCATTGTATTTCTGATGCACTAGAAAATATTAGTCATTCTCTGTGTACGCTTGAGTTTCAAGATAACCGCCGTTTATATGACTGGGTATTAGATAACATCAGCATCGATTGTCATCCTCGCCAGTATGAGTTTTCAAGGCTGAATCTAGAATATACAGTGATGTCTAAACGCCGTTTAAACCAGCTAGTCGTCGATAACCACGTTGAAGGCTGGGACGATCCGCGCATGCCGACGATCTCGGGGCTACGTCGTCGTGGTTATACGCCGGCGGCCATTCGTGAGTTTTGTTTACGTATTGGGGTGACCAAGCAAGAGAACACCATTGAAATGGGCATGTTAGAAGCCTGTATTCGTGAAGATTTAAATGACAATGCGCCCCGTGCGATGGCGGTGCTGGATCCGGTACGACTCGTCATTGAAAACCTTGATCACGAAGAGATTTTGCAAGCGCCTTGTCATCCCAATAAACCTGAGATGGGCACCCGTGAGCTGCCTTTTAGCCGTGAATTGTATATTGATCGCGCTGACTTTCGTGAAGAAGCGAATAAAAAGTATAAACGGCTGGTACTTGGCAAAGAAGTGCGTCTGCGCAATGCCTATGTGATCAAAGCTGAGCGTATTGAAAAAGATGCCGAAGGCAATATCACTACCATTTATTGTCAATACGATCCTGATACGCTCGGTAAAGATCCTGCCGATGGCCGCAAGGTAAGAGGTGTGATCCACTGGGTATCGGCGGCTCATGCCATCCCTGCTGAAGTGCGCCTGTATGACCGCTTATTTAATGTGCCCAACCCCGCAGCAGAAGAGTCCTTTGAAGCGGCGCTAAACCCTAATTCATTACAAATAGTAAGTCAGGTGATGCTTGAGCCAAGTTTAGCCGAAGCGAAAGCAGAGCAAGCGTTTCAGTTTGAACGAGAAGGGTACTTTTGTCGTGACAGTAAAAGCGATGGGTTAGTGTTTAACTTAACCGTTGCACTAAGAGACTCGTGGGCTAAAGAAAGCTAAGTCTGTTGAGGTTCGTTAGTCATAAAAAAAGCCGCAGTTACACTGCGGCTTTTTAGTAAGCGTGGTAAGTAGACTTATTTGTGGTCGTCGTTATGCTCACAGGGCTTTTCGTGGCAATGACCATAGAGGTAGAGACTATGGTTGGTAAGTTTAATATTAAATTCACCGGCAACTTCGTGTTGGCGTTCTTCAATGATTTCATCATGAAACTCAATGACCTTGCCACAATCAAGGCACACTAAGTGATCATGATGCTCTTGGGTTGCCAATTCAAAGACTGATTTACCCCCTTCAAAATGATGGCGAGCTACAATACCAGCGTCATCGAACTGATTGAGCACTCGATAAACAGTAGCCAAGCCAATCTCTTCACCTTGATCAATGAGCATTTTGTACAGATCTTCTGCACTCACATGCTCAGTGTTAGGATCTTGGAGCAGCTCTAAAATTTTAACACGGGGCAGTGTTACCTTCAGACCTGCTTTTTTCAAAGCTTGATTCTTGTCAGCCATAAAATATAAAGTTCACATTTTTTCAAGTGTCTAATGCATTCATTGTGCGTCTTCCTACCTATAAAGGCAACCGCAATCTTATTTTGGGCCGTTAGGCAAGTGCTTATTTTATGGCTATGTAAACGAAACGTTATTTTTGCTAATATTTGACGCACTTCGTACTGGTCGGATGAGATAAGTGGATTGGTTATTTGCTCGCCCTCGATTACTGCGGCGATTAATGAATTGTTGGCCCCCGTTTTTAGGTGCGGGGATCCGTATTGAACGCCTTAGTCCGGATTATCGGTATTGCCGAGTGGCTTTGCTGTTAAAAGGCTGGAATAGGAACGCAAACGGCACCCAATATGGCGGAAGTTTGTTTTCGATGACAGATCCTGTCTACTCGATGCTATTAATGGCAATTTTAGGTTCCGACTACTATATATGGGATAAAGCGGCGAATATTAACTTTATTAGCCCAGGTAAAGGTCGAGTTTACGCTGATATTCATTTGAGCCAAGCCGAGCTAAGTGAGATACTTAGTGCGACCCAAGGGGGTGGTAAACACTTTCCTCGGTTCTTAATTAAAATTAAGGACGAAACGGGTATGTTAATTGCCGAAGTAGAACGAATACTCTATGTGCGCAAAAAGTAGACGAAAGAATGATGCGCAGGCAGTTAAACAAAAATACCTGCTGTCATGAAGCGTAAAATAATTTGCGATATGTAGGGAACTTCGTCCATACTTGGCTTGCCTAAGTGGTCTTTTTTGACTCTTATAAAACAAGGAGCATAATTATGCGCAATAAAATGATGTTAGTTGCAGGTATCGCTGGTACTTTGATGTTAGCTGGTTGTAGCTCAAACTCTGCTTTGGAAACCAAAGTAGACGGTTTGTCTCAGGACATCCAAGCAGTACAACAGGGTCAGCAAGCTAACTCTGCTAAAATCGATCGTTTAGCTTCTGATGTGGCTGAAGCTCGTGCTTCTGCAGATCGTGCTAACTCTCGTTTAGACCAGCAAGGTCGTTACACCAAGTAAGTTTTGGTGCAAATAATAAAGCCTGGCATTTGCCAGGCTTTTTTTATGTCGGTTGGTTATTAATCTTTAAGGAAACTGACCCACCATTTGCGGTGTACCTTGATGTCCCCCAATAATTTGCTCAATCAGCGCACGATCGGCACCTTGTTCAAACAATGGAGCCAAATCACTCATATCTAACTCACTGTTATCCGCTGCACCTTCAGGTGTTAACGGCTCATGAGATTCGATAAAGACTTGACCATATTCATCAGTACTCACTTTAAGGGCCTGGTTCACAATTTGTACCTGTACCCCTTTATCTACTTGCTCAAATAACCACTCTACGTGCTCTGGATACATACGAATACAACCGGCACTGGAGCGAAGACCTACATCCAACGGATCGTTGGTGCCATGGATAAGATATTCGCCGCTGCCATAGGCTAAGCGCATTGCATACTCACCTAACGGGTTATCAGGCCCTGCAGGTACTACCGCCGGTAAGGGAGGCAAGCCCATTTTTTTGTTTTCTTTATGGGTATTAGCGGTAGGCGTCCAGGTCGGATTTTTGCGCATCTGACTGATAGTAGTTTTCATCTCGGGAGTCGAGCGGCCCACACGGCCGATGCCAATAGGAAAGACGTACACTTCGCTACCGTCTTCAGGATAATAATAGAGCCTAAGCTCGGCTATGTTCACGACAATCCCTTTAGTATCGGCGCGGGGTAATAACAGCTGATTAGGTATAGTGACTTCTTGACCGGGCTTTAATAGAAATAAGTCCTGATCGGGATTTGATGCCAATAATAAGATAGGGCTAACACCGTAATAGCGCGCCAAGCTAGCTAATGTATCGCCTTCTTGGACCGTGTGTAATAACAGTTGACCTACTGGCTGTCCTTTATTTTCTGGCAAGGGCAGGGGAGTAATATTAGCGTGAGCCTGGAGTGTGGGTAGCAACAAGCTAAACAGTATAATACTTAATCTTTTTTTCATCGTTCTATTCTCATACTAGGGTTTAAAATGGTTAGTACTAAAGTTGACGAGTAACAGACAAAAAAGGGATGCGCTAGCATCCCTAGTAAAGACCTGCAGAGTCCGATTAAGATTCCAGCTCTTTTAAGTACATTTCTTCGTATATTTGCTTACACCAAGCTTTAACTCGCTGTTGAGTAAGCTCAGGTTGGCGGTCTTCGTCGATGCCTAAGCCAATAAAGTGGCCGTCATCAACTAAGGCTTGAGAAGCCTCAAATTCGTAGCCGTCAGTGGGCCAGTGACCAATTATAATCGCGCCTTTTGGCTCTATAATATCTCTTAGGGTACCCATGGCATCTAAAAAATATTCGGCATAGTCTTCTTGATCACCACAACCAAAGATAGCGACTAGCTTGTCATTAAAATCTATTTCTTCTAGCTCAGGGAAAAAGTCATCCCAGTCGGCTTGTGACTCGCCGTAGTACCACGTAGGGATACCTAGCAATAGTAAATCAAATTTTGCGATATCTTCTTTGGTACTTTTAGCAATATCTCGTACTTCAATTAGATTTTTGCCCAATTCTTTTTGGATCATCTTAGCGATGGCTTCGGTGTTACCCGTATCACTACCAAAAAATAGACCTACACTTGCCATAATAATCTCGTACCTATTGAAATGTGTATGATGAGGCCTGAGGCCTATTTGCTATCTAGCCAAGCTAACTGTTGTTGCACCAGAGACTGGATCAATTCGCTTCGGCTTAGCTGTTGCTCTGCTGCCAATAAGTTTAATCGGCTCAGTAGCTGTTGATCGACTTTTAGCTCAATACGGCTAAGGCCTCGCTCTCGATCGCGTTTTAGTTGATTTCGTTTGTTAAGCTTTAATTGCGCCGCTCGCGATAAGGGACTGGTTTTAGGGCGGCCACGACGCCGCTCTTCGGCAAATAAGTCTAACGTCGTTCTATCAGCCTCTTGTTTGGCCATAGATTAACCCAGACCGCCTCCTTCCCAATACAGCTCGATAAGGCCTTTAGCAATAAAGCCAGAGCAGCCTAAAAATAACACTAACCACACGATCATGCGGCCAAATTTGGGCACATTACCGCGCTTTAGGACGTCTTGAATAGCTAACCCTATCAACAGAAAAATAGCGACTAAGAAAAGCTTGAGGCCCCAAACTTCGAGTAACTCAATTTGTTCTACTGACATCACACTATCCACTTATTAATAATAGACGCCACTATAGCATAAAGGTTTTAGCGCTGTTAACTGACCTTGGCTAGAAAGTCCGCTACCAAACGGTTGAACAATTGGGGCTTTTCAGCGTGTAACCAGTGGCCGGTGCCGGTGATGACTTTAGCGCTGGCGTTAGGAAACTGCTGAACTACTTGTGCTTGGTGCGCGGCTTGTATGTAGTCGGAATCACCGCCTTTAATAAATAAGCAGGGCCCTAGATAAGGAGTAGTTAATGGCTGCCAGCCCAAAATGTCGGGATAGTTCTCTTGGAGCGCGGGCACATTAAAGCGCCAAATTTGCGGATCTTTGGGTATAAAGGACTTTAAAAGAAATTGCCGCACACCTGGCATAGTGACATGTTGGCGTAATATTTCTTCTGCCTCACGACGAGTTTGGCTCTGAGCATCGACTACTGCTTGTAAACCGTTAAATACCGCCGTATGACGAGCACTTGGATAGGCTACCGGTGCCATGTCGGCGATGACGAGCCCTTGTATTTGCTCAGGAGCTAATGCTGCCGTCCTCATCGCTATTTTGCCGCCCATGGAGTGACCCACAATAAACGGTTGCTCTAAGTTAAGCTGATTAATCAGTGCTAAGACATCACCTGCCATGTCGTGATAGCTCATGGTATTGCAGCGAGGCGATAACCCATGGTTGCGCACATCGATGGCAATCACTTCATACTGTTGTGCTAATGCTTTACTTAGATTACCCAAGTTGTCGAGGCTACCAAATAAACCATGAATGACGATAACCGCCTGACCTTGGCCTTGGCGGCGAAAATTGAGTTGCATATTCGCTTTCTCATTAAAAATTAAGACTAATATTGTTGCTTGCCTAGCGCAAAGGCGCAACAGGCTTGGGGACCTTGGCTGCTATATGTATAATCAAACTCCGCCATTGGGAGTAGACATGTCAAAAAACCGGATGAAAACCATAGAGGTAGATGAAGCGCTGTACCATTATATTGCGAGCAACACTCGTCATATTGGAGAAAGTGCTTCGGAAATATTACGTCGCCTGCTGCAATTGGATGCGTCAACCTTAGTCAGCGATCCCCCCGTCGTGGCCCCGGCCGCTGCGGTGATTAAAAAGGGGCAAGGGCTGGAGCAGATGCTTAAAGGGGAAGAGTTTAAATCCCTTGAGTCTGCTATTGATCGCTTTATGTTGATCTTGTCGGTGTTATATCAAGAGAACCCCACGGATTTTGCGTTAGCCAGCGACATTAAAGGGCGCAAGCGTATTTATTTTGCTGATGATGAAGCAGCTTTGCTGGCCAGCGGTAATACTACTAAGCCTAAAGCCATTGAAGGCAGCCCTTATTGGGTGATTACTAATACCAATACGGGGCGCAAGCGCAACATAGTCGCTCAACTAATGGCGGCGATGGCCTATCCTCATGGTTTGATAGAGCGGGTGTGTCAGAGCATCTAATTTTTAAAGGATAATATCAATGAGTACCCACCCTAGAGCAGGCCAGCTGGCCACGGCAGCAGAGTTAGTTAATATTCCACGGCTGATGGCGGCCTATTATCAGTTACAACCCGATGTGGATATTGTCGAGCAAAGAGTTGCTTTTGGTACCTCTGGCCACCGAGGGTGTGCCTTTAATACCAGCTTTAATGAAGCGCATATTAAAGCGATTTGCCAAGCCATTAGCGAATACCGACACGCGCAAGGCGTTAATGGGCCATTATTTTTAGGCATGGATACCCATGCATTGTCAGAAGCGGCGTGGGGTAGTGCGCTGCAGGTATTAACCGCGAATGGCATTACGGTCAAGATCCCACCCGAGCGCGGTTATACTCCCACGCCAGTCATTTCTCACGCCATTTTAAATCATAACCGCGCCCACCCTAGTGAGTTAGCCGACGGGGTGGTGATTACGCCTTCTCATAATCCGCCGCGTGATGGTGGCATTAAATACAATGGCGCCGATGGTGGGCCAGCGAGCAGTGAGGCGACGGCGTGGATTGAAAATCGAGCTAACGCCTTACTTAAAGCGAATAATGAGGGCATACAGCAGCAGCCGTTGGTGCTTGCGTTAGAGCAAGCGGTACCCTTTGATTATATTGACAATTATGTCTCAGAGTTAGACGAGATCATTGATATGGCCGCCATCCGTAAGGCGGGGATACGCATTGGCGTGGATCCGTTGGGCGGGGCAGGGCTAGCGTATTGGCAACCCATTGCGCAGCGTTATGGTTTAGATATTACTGTGGTTAATGACCGCCAGGATCCGAGCTTTTATTTTGTACCACTAGACAGCGACGGTCAGATCCGCATGGATTGCTCTAGCCCCTATAGCATGTCGCAGTTGTTAAAAATCAAAGATGAGTTTGATATTGCCTGTGGTAATGATCCCGATTATGACCGCCACGGCATTGTCGATGCTGAGGGGCTGATGAACCCTAACCATTACTTAGCGGTTTGTATCGATTACTTATTTACTCACCGCCCCGCGTGGTCTGCCCAGTTAGCGATCGGCAAAACACTGGTTTCGTCTTCGATGATCGATCGCGTAGCTGAAAAGTTACAACGGCCCGTGATGGAAGTGCCGGTGGGTTTTAAGTGGTTTGTCGCCGACATGGCAGCAGGCAAGTTGGGCTTTATCGGAGAAGAAAGTGCTGGCGCGGCCTTTTTACGTAAAAACGGCCAAGTGTGGTGCACCGACAAAGACGGCTTTATTCCTTCACTGTTAGCCGCAGAAATATTAGCCGTTACCGGTTTAACGCCGCACCAGTACTATGCCAAATTAGTGGCCGAGTTAGGCAACCCGGTTTATAAGCGCCTTGATGCGCCGGCGACCTTAGCGCAAAAAAAGGTACTAACTGACTTACAAGCCGACGACATTAGTGCCACTGAGCTGGCGGGAGATAAGATCACTGCTCGTTTAACCAAGGCGCCAGGCAATGGCGCGGCGATTGGCGGACTTAAAGTAGTGACAGAGCAAGGTTGGTTTGCTGCCCGCCCCAGCGGCACTGAAGCGGTCTATAAAATTTATGCTGAAAGCTTTAAAGGCGAAACGCATTTAGAGCAAATATTAAAAGAAGCTCAGACCCTAGTCAGTAGCGCTTTTGCTAAGGCGGGTGTCTAAGGCACTAGCCGCGAGGTGAATTGCTTAAAAACGGCTTAAGGGGAGCTCGTCTGTATGGATACATTTGAATGAGGAAAACCGTGAGTCAATTAACGGATTTTTTAGCCTTAAGCCGAGCTAACCCTTTATCACTGTCGCCTTTTAGTGAGCCGCTAAAGGCCGGTGGCGAGCTGCAAGTCTGGGACACAGGCGTTATTTGTATCGAGCCGGCAGAGCCTGCATCGCGCGATCTGGTATTATCGTGTGGTATTCATGGCAATGAAACCGCGCCCATTGAGCTATGTGAACGACTACTTAAGGCGATTATTAGTGGTGAACTGATATGTCGGCAACGCGTCTTGCTTATCTTTGGCAATTTGCCAGCGATTAACTTAGGCGTGCGCCAAGTAGAAGAAAACCTTAATCGCTTATTTTCTGGTGCCCATCGCCAAGGTGAGCGGCTTAATCAAGAGCGCAGTCGCGCTGCCTTACTCGAGCAGTATGTCACGCGCTTTTATGGCGCTCGGGCAAATACTGAGCGCTTACATTATGATCTGCATACTGCGATTCGTAGCTCGCGTTATGAAAAGTTTGCCATTTATCCTTACTTATCCGATACCCCTTATGCGCGCAGTCAACTTGCGTTCTTGCAGCACAGTGCCATTGATACCGTATTACTAGCACAAGCGCCTGCCAATACCTTTAGTTGTTACAGCGCGCACCAGCACGGTGCTCACGCTCTCACCATTGAGTTAGGTCAGGTGCAACCTTTTGGTCACAATGAGGCTACGCGAGTAGCCCAGCTTGAGCATAACTTGTGCCGACTGCTCGATACTCCTCACTGGCAAGCACCGGCTTGTGATTTTGAACAGCTGCGCATTTATAAAGTAGCCCAAGAAATCACCAAACAAAGTGAACAATTTTGTTTCCACTTTTCAGATGATGTCTCTAACTTTACCACTTTCTCGCCTACTACCTTGCTGGCTACAGACGGTACGCACCAGTGGCACGTTGGTGAGGAACCTGAAGCGGTGGTGTTTCCTAATGCTGATATAGCCTTAGGTCATAGAGCTGCCCTAATGGTAGTGCGCACTACTTTTAAAGCTCATCAACTAGATTAAGTTCCTTCTTTACCTGCTTATTAACTGTGCTATAGATCAC
>JAAYRH010000243.1 GCA_012518835.1 Aeromonadales bacterium
CTAAACTCGGCGCGCATGCGATAATGCTCGGGCTCAGAGGCAAATACCGTCAGCGGCGGTGGAGCAAAAGGCGCAAAAGCGTGTTGCAATTGGCTGATTTTGGCATCCAACTGGGTTTGATAGGTATGCGGGTTAACCACTGTGCTCATTAAGTTCGCCTCTGATAAATATCGAGGCCAAATTCTAACACGAGCAAGGGGCTTAACTCTTCCCTAGTCACTCTCATCTTTACTACAGAAAGTAATAGGGCATATGGGCGAGAGGAAGAGGGCAGACGCCTTGGTGAGACGCTGCCCGTTTAACTAATGCATCAGTTAACTTCTTTGTACTAACCTTAGCTATTAAGTTTTGCTGGGCCGGTACGGATTCTCAGGCAACTGCTCGGCTTTTAAAGGCGGGCGTCGCGACTCTTGTTTTGGTCCATAGTTACTACTTAAATAGCTAAGAATAGTGTCTTCGGTTTTGTCGTCAAACTCCCACAAGCCTTGAGTATCTTGCATCCAGCGAATTAACGACAACCAATGTTCACGAGTTCCACTGTTTTGAGTAACCAGCTTGGCTGAGTGGCAAGCAATGCAGTTGTTACGTGCCGTTTCCCAGCCGGGCGCGATAATAAAGCCGCTTTGTGGGTCGGTTTTTTCTGCAGCCAAGGCGGGGGCGGCTGAGAGCCCCAGCATCAGTAGGCCCACTATCATAGGATGTGCCATGCTGCCTCCTAAACTACTTGTACCGCAATGCGGTGACAGGCGTTGTTAAGATAGCCCTTGGCATTCCAGCCCGGTACCACCATGGGTTGAGCATTGCCTTCGCTGTCGACGGCTCTGGCCCAAACTTCGTAATAGCCCTTTTCTGGAAACTGCAGCTCGCTTTGCCAATGTTGCCAAGCTAGTCGGTTAGCCGGCGTTTCTAGTTTGGCCTTTTGCCAAGTGATACCAAAGTCGATAGAGACATAAAAGTCACTTACTTCTAAATCCCCTGCCCAAGCATGCCCCCGCACTTGCAACGGCTCGGCTAAGGGATGGCTAATACCGGTTTTAGGAAAAGTGATTAAGGATTTTACCGGCATAGAGCCAATAATTTCCATATCTTCGGCGGGCACTTCAGTGCCAGGTGCCACGGGATATTTAGGCATACTATACGCAGGCGCTGCCATTTTATTACCATCGTGCACCTTGTCGCGCACCACTATTTTTTTCAGCCATTTACCCGAAGTAGAAGCAGGCCAACCACCACAGACTAAACGCAAGGGGTGGCCGTTTAATAGTGGAATATCTTCATCATTCATTGCCCAAGCAATCAAGGTTTCATCTTCTAATGCCTTCGACATCGGCACGCCACGAGAGATAGATTCTTTACTGGCATCGCCACTAGGGTGTAAGTCGGCCCCGTAATAACCAATATAAACGGCGTCATCTTTAATGCCGCATGCTTCCAACACATCGCGCAACCGCACTCCAGTAAACTTAGGACTGGCTACGGCACCGGTCGTCCATTGGTTGCCACTGGCAGCAGGTACATATTCACTGCGGCCATTACCGGCACATTCTACAGTGAGCTGATAACTGTGGTGCTTAAAGCGAGACTTAAGATCGTCAATAGTAAAGGTGGTGGGGTTAGCGCAAGACTCTCCGGCTATTTCTAATGTCCATGCGGAAGGGTCGATAGCGTTAGCCTCGGGTGGGATCCCATTGTTACGCACAAACATATGCTTAGCAGGGGTGATCTTATCATCCAGTAAATGAGGAGGTGTTTCTGCGTTAAGAGGGCGATCGTTAAGAATGGTGAGCCCTTCTTTGCCTGGTATAGCAAATGGCTCATCGGACTGGGCAAAGGCGACTGGGATAAACCCCGCCGGCATATTTTTGGCAAATGGAATACTCGCGCCAATGGCGGTAGCCATCGCAAATAAGCCGCTGCGCTTTAAAAAGCCGCGTCGACTATCGGGATCACTTTCTCGGCCCCAGACTAGCTTATCTGCCTTAATAGGATCTTCGGCATACAGTTCGTGTAGGCCTTTTTGCTTTTGACTCTTAGGTGGTTGATCCGCTTTATTCGCCATAGCAGGCTCCTTGTTTGGTCTATTTATTTTTAGATAAGCATTCCTTCATTGTTGACCATATGATATTAAACGTAAATAAAATGTTTATAGCATGTTTATATTTTGATTGTTTTTGAGGGCTGCCTCCGTCTACGCTTATTTGGTCAGTTTTAATGCATATACAGTCAGCAGAGCTTTCTCTATAATGCCCGCGCTTTGGTGCCAAGCGGCATAAACGGGAATCCGGTGTAAATCCGGAGCTGGCGCGCAACGGTAATAAGGAACGAGACGACACTATTAGGCACTGCCATGAGGTGGGAAGCCGTCGTTTAGGTAAGCACTAGCTTGAGCCTTTAAGCCCGAAAACCTGCCAAAGCTAAAAATATCGAGAGCCTCTTGCTCATTACTACGCGTCCTAGGAAATAATTACATGTCTAAAAAATGGCTGGCGGCAGCTACTCTGCTGCCATGGGCGGCGTTTGCCCAAAACCCCTCTGGAAGCTCAGAACATAATACTGAGCCTACTGAAATCACTATCTACAATAAGATAAAGCAAGATGCGACCACCGCTTTGGTGCCGGTAGAAGTGATCACCCGTGCCGACATTGAGCGTCGTCAGCCACGCTCCTTAGTGGATTTGTTAGAAACCATGCCCGGCATGCAGTTTGGTAGTCAAAATGGCGGTATTGGGCAACAAACGAGTTTATTTGTGCGCGGTACTAACTCTAACCAAGTATTGGTATTAATGAACGGCCGCCCCATGGCGCAAATGGTTAGCGGGAACGTCGATTTTAGCCAGTTGCCAGTGAACAACGTCGAGCGTATTGAATACATTCGTGGCCCCCGTGCCGCTATTTATGGTTCTGGTGCTATTGGTGGGGTGATTAATATCATCACCACTTCAGAGCAAAATCAGTCCGC
>JAAYRH010000244.1 GCA_012518835.1 Aeromonadales bacterium
CGCATCGATGCCTACCGCTGCAAAGGGATTTACGTCTACCGAGCGCAACTCTACATATTCAATACCACGACTGCTTAGCGCATCTGAGGGTTTTTCACCACTTTCTGCGGTACGCTTGGGACGGATGGGAGCATAGAGCTCGTTTTCAATTTGCAGCGCATTATCGTTGAGCTGTCGGTACTCACCGTCTACTTTAACACCCAGCTTAGTAAACTCTGGCGCATGAGTATTAATGGCGCGGCGCAGCGAGCTGACATACTCATCTAAGCTACTAAGGGAAATATTAAGTTCGTCTTGCGCACTGCTGGTATAACCTAAATCAGATAACCGCAAAGAAGTCGCATAAGGTAAATATAAAGTACCTTTACCCAATCGCTCAAAGGGTAGTTTGTGCTCACTTCCTTCTAAAAACGAGCCGCATAAAGCAGGAGACGCGCCAAGTAAATAAGGAATTAACCAGCCAAAGCGGTAGACGTTACGCACTAGGCTTAAATATTTATCAGAAACAAAGTCTTGCAACAGCTCATTGTTGCCTTCTTGGCTATGCCACTCATTCCAAAAACTGTCAGGCATAGAAAAGTTAAAGTGCACCCCTGAAATTACCTGCATACGACTGCCATAACGATGATGCAGCCCTTGGCGATATAAGGTTTTCATTTTTCCTACATTAGAAGAACCATATTGAGCAATAGGAATATGCTCATCACCGCTTTTAAGTAAACAGGGCATACTGAGGGGCCACAACTGCTCTTCGCCTAAATGGCGCATAACATAGCCGTGAATATCACTTAGCTGCGCTAGCAATACATCCACCGAGTCTGATACTGGAGTAATAAACTCCATCTGTGACTCAGAAAAGTCGGTAGTTATACTGCTATGGGTCAAAGGAGAGCCTAAGCTTTTGGGATGGCCACTTTGAGCCAATCGCCCGTTGGGCTGAATACGTAGACTTTCGCGCTCTATCCCGCGTTTAATCCCTTTAATAGCTGGTAGGCTTCGCGGCTGATGCCAATTTTTAATACGGTCGGCCAGTGTTATTGTTGTGTTGGTCATGCATTAATTACTCTTTAGCACAAGCTTAACCCCTACTGATAATGGCTCAGTAGGGGCGTAAGTTGCGAGAGGTCTCTGGCCTCATTATTCAATCGTATAGTCGTGTATAGGTAGATGGAGCTCTGCCAATGATTTTTCAAGCTTTTCTTTATCCCCCACGACCACTATCACCATATCAGCAGGATCTAACCATTGTTGTGCCAACTTAGTCAGTGTCGCGCCATCGATAGCAGCAACAATGTTTTGTTGCTGCTCTAGGTAATCTGGAGACAACTCTTGCATCGCTAGATGCAATAAGAAGCCCGCCTTATCCCCTAGGGTCTCATAGGCCAAGGCATCTTGCTGAGAATAATTATTGCGTAGATATAACAGCTCCTCTTCGCTGGGGCCTTGTTCTTGAAACTGCGAGAACTCCGCTAAAATATTTTCTATCGCCGCCGCAGTGGCATCGCCACGCACATCGGTGGCGGTTAAAAATACGCCCGCATCCCGATTACCCGTAAAAAACGAGTTAGCGCCATAGGTGTAGCCTTTATCTTCGCGTAAATTTAAGTTGATACGGCTATTAAAATTACCGCCAAGATTAAAGTTCATGAGGTTGGCATGAAAGTAAGGGCCAGTGGCATCTAGGGGTAAGGCACGCCGGCCTATTCGCAATACTGACTGCACGGCACCCGGCATATCCACAATATAAATACCGGGCTCGCCTACTTGCTCGGGCACCTTCACCTTTGCAAGCTCGGGAGCGGGCTTTGACCATTTGGTTAAAAAATCAAAGCTCTCTCGGGCTTGTGCTTGGCTTAGATCGCCAGCCACTAAAACGTGGCCATTAGCAGGATTGTAATAGCGCTGGTAGTAATCGCGTACTTGCTCGAGTGTCAGCTCGGCTAGTTGCTCAGCATTACCATCATCAGGCTGTCCCATACGGCTATCGCCATACATTAATTGGCGAAAAGCTTGTTGGGCCAAATAAGCGGGCTGATGACGACGTTGTGCCATCGACTCTAGGGTACGCGCTTTAACCTGCTCAAAATCTTGCTCGCGTAATCCCGGATGAAACAATAGCTCTTCTACCAACTTCAGGGTCTGTGGCAAGGTATCGGTGAGTGTGGTGATATTAATCAAGTTGGTATAAAAACCATGGCTCACGCTGACTCTGGCACCTAAGCGCTCTAAGGCCTCGCTAAACTCACCTGAGCTCAGCTGTTCGGTACCTTGGTTCATCATCGCAGCGGTTAAGCTGGCTAGTCCTACCTGCTCTGCGCTTTCGGCCTGTTGCCCGCCAGGCAATGCCAAAATTACGGATACCGCCGGAATTTCGTCATTTTCAATCCCTTGTAACTGGATATTATCTCCCAGAGTTTCTTGCCAAATAGTGGGTACCACTATGGTGACGGGCTCTGTAGCTTCGGGCATTTTACTGCGATCAAAGTCATCACTGACTACCCTATCCTCAAGTTCCAGATCTTCGTTATCAACTTCATCAGGCAGCTGACGCTTGGCCACTTGGTAATTAGGCGTGGCCGCTTGCCACTGCTCTTTATCGGTAGGCACGACACTCAAGGCCGCCATTGGGCTGTTTTTTAGATACTGACTATAAACCTCAGTTACTTGCTGTGGAGTAGTATTAGCGAGTTGACGCCAAGCATTAATAGCATATTGCGGATCGTCTTTTAATACCTGACCTAGCGCTAGTTGTCTTGCTTTACCACGGGTGCTGTCGAGGCCAAATACCAGATCGGCACGCAGTTCATTGACGGCTTTTTCAACATCACCTTTGCTTATTCCTCGCTCATCAATTTTAGCGATAATGCGGTCTACATCTTCCTTTAATGACGCTAGGTTGCCGTCTTTTGAGGGATTACTATACGCCCAAATATTCAAAGTACAGGCCAGTTCAGCACAAGAGTGATGAGCACCCGCACTCACTGCTTTACCGGTTTCTACTAACTCTTGATATAAGAGTGAGCTTTTACCTCCCCCTAATACATTGGCTAGCACATCTAAAGGGGCTTCTTGTTCGTGACCTAAATACACAGTGGGATAGGAGATATATAACATTGGCATGCTGATCCGTGGATCTACCAAGGTTTGATAACGATCGCTATCTAGCTTCGCCGGTTTAGGCTCTGCTGAGGTCACCTCAGGGCCAATAGGAATAGGGCCAAAATACTTATCGACCCACTCCAAGGTTTGGTCGGTATTAAAATCCCCCGAGATCACCAAAGTGGCGTTATTAGGACCATACCAGTGTTTAAAAAACGCTTTAAGGTGTTCTACGTTGACTCGGTCTAAGTCTTCTACATAGCCGATAGGCTGCCAGCTATAAGGATGGTCTCTGGGATATAACAATTCATCCATACGCTCACTGACTAGACCATAAGGCTGATTATCAATGCGCTGGGCTCGTTCATTTTTCACGGTGTCGCGCTGAATTTCAAACTTACGCTGACTCACCGCTTCTAAGAGGAACCCCATACGGTCGGCTTCTAACCACAATACTTTTTCAAGATGATTAGCCGGAACCGTTTGATAGTAATTGGTTCGGTCTTGGTTGGTGCTACCATTCATCGTGCCGCCGGCTTCGTTGATCAAGCGAAAGTGCTCTTGATCACCCACATGCTTTGAGCCTTGAAACATCATATGCTCAAAAAAATGGGCAAAGCCGGTTTGATCGGGTTCTTCCCGCGCTGATCCCACATGGTAGGTCATCTCTACATGTACCAGCGGATCCGACTTATCGGAATTTAATAATACCGTTAAGCCATTATCTAGCCGATACATCTGATAAGGGATCACCAGACCATCTTCCGCTTGGGTGACTTCTTCAACTAGTACAGGCGCAGCACTAACCCATAACGGGCACAGTAACGCCACCAAAGACCAATACTTCATTGGGGTTCCTTATCTTAATAACTTACAGCGGGTAACACTTAATCTGTGGCACCTTGGAGTAACAGTTTGCCACGAGTGTGCCCAGTTTCAATCTGGCGATGCGCCGCTGCGCCTTGAGCTAACGGATAAACCTGACTTATTTTTACCGTGAGTCGTTGCTCGGCTACCGCTTTAATCAACATCGCTAATTGCTGAGTATCATTGTCTTTTAGCATGCCTCTGGCTTCTAGCCCAGCGGCTTTAGCGGCCGCGATCACTTCATCGGCGGTAATGGTGGGTACAGTGATCACTCGCCCGCCAGGTTTCACCACCGACAATAACTGGCAGCCCGACTCGCCGCCCACCAGATCTAACAACAGATCAACCGGTGCGATAGCCCTAACTTGGTCACGGTCGTGATAGTCCACCACTTCATCAGCACCCAGCTCTTTTAAGAACTCGTGGTTATTGGGTGAAGCAAGTGCGACCACAGTTGCGCCTAAATCTTTAGCCAGTTGTACTGCCAAATGGCCTACGCCACCGGCGGCAGCAGAAATAAGCACGCGTTCGCCCGCAGCTAAATTGCCGTGCACGGTTAAGCCTTGCCAAGCGGTGGTGCCCGCCAGCGCAAGCCCTGCGGCCACTTCATCATTAACTGAGCTTGGAACCGCCACTAACGCATTCGCGGGAGCTACCACCTCTTCGCTATAACAACCACCGCTCAATAAGCCAAAAACACGATCGCCGGCTTGGTGAATACTCACTTCAGCGCCACTTTCTAGCACGGTTCCCATTAGCTCTAGGCCTGGCGACCAAGGTAGGTCATCTTTAATCGCTGCAGCGCCCCAGCCTAAACCGGCTCGGGTTTTAGCATCTACTGGATTTACGCCGGCATAATGCATTTTTACGCGCACTTCATTCGTCGCCAAGGTAGGACTTTTTGCCTCCACGAGTGCTAATTGATCTGCATCACCAAAAGCACGAATCACTAACTGTTTCATAATTGCTCCTTAATCCACACGTTCTTAATCATCTACAAGACAAGATTCAGCTTGCAGGATGGTACGGCTTCATATAGCACTAAGTGAGCCAAGGCTCACTTAGTGCTTCAATTTAGTATGGCTCCACTAACCTTAACTGATAAAGATAGAGTTAGCCTAACAATGCCGCTCTTTTAGGGGATTAATGACGACGATTAGCCCAGCTAATATCACTTGTTACAGTACCTTGTTAGACTGTATTACCCGCCTTGGTTTTTATGGTGCTACTTATGGAAGGTGCTGTGATATGACGCGATTATTTTTGCTCCCCCTACTGCCCGCTTTGCTGTGGTACTTTTTTTTGCTGTATAACCAGATCCCTCTTAAACAAGGGGCCCGAGTATTTTATTGGATCATTGGCCTAGGTTGGGGGTTGGCGGCTTTTTTAAGCGCCATGATAGTGCTGACCCGATAAGGTGTTATTGACAGCTGACCGCGTAACCTACCAATAGTTTTCCATTAAAATCTGACCAGGCTTGCGACGCAGGTGTTTTTTTAGGTCTTTTTCACCAAGCACGCTGCGAGTATCACGCACCATGTCTGGGTTGCCACAAATCATCACGCGGCTGTGCTCGGGATCAAAGTCTAAGCCCACTAATTGCTCAAGCTTACCGCTGCTAATGGCAGTGGTAATGCGTCCAGCCTGTACATCAGGCACCTGCTCTCGGGAAACAAAGGGTACATAATGAAAGTTAGGCTTATCATAAGTAAGCTCTTTAATATACTCTCGATAACCTAACTCATCGGCGGTGCGTACCCCGTGGACTAAGACAATATTTTCAAACTGTTGCCAGCAGCTGCCCTCGGCCAGTATCGACACAAAAGGCCCCACACCGGTGCCGGTGGCCATTAACCACAAGTCACGACCGGCTGGTACTTCATCTAGGGTTAAAAAGCCTGCGGCGCTACGCTGTACTAATAGCTCATCTCCTACCTGTAAGCGGTCTAAATAAGGAGTGAGTTGGCCCTGGGGAATAGTGACGAGATAAAACTCACAGTCTTGGCCGGGCGGGTTAACGTAAGAATAGGCTCGAGCCACGCGTTTATCTTCGCCATGATAGGCCAGCTTAGTAAACTGCCCCGCCTTAAACGGCTCAACGTCTGCTTCAACTACCAGTGAAAACACGGTATCCGACCACTGTTTACGCGCTTTAACGCGTCCTGTGCTCCAGCTTGCCATAGTGAGTTCGCCTCCCCTAAATGTCTTACCCCACTGTAGCCTGATTTTAGACAATAAAAAACCCGCGACTAGCGCGGGTTTTTTTAAAGCGTAGCCTAACTTAGGCTGCAACCACCTGAATGGTTACATTAGCTTGAACGTCGCCGTGCAAGTGCACTGCAATTTCAAACTCACCAGTGTTACGCAATACGCCTTCTGGCAGACGCACTTCACTCTTAGTTACTTCAACGCCAGCAGCGGTGATGGCATCAGCGATGTCACGTGCACCGATTGAGCCAAACAGCTTACCTTCGTCACCCGCTTTAGAAGTGATAACCACATTCTCAAGGCCAGACAGTTGGTCAGCACGAGCTTGGGCGGCGGCTAATTGCTTAGCCAATTTCGCTTCTAATTCAGCGCGGCGAGCTTCAAACGTCGCTACGTTTTCTTTGTTCGCTACTACTGCTTTACCTTGTGGCAGCAGGTAGTTACGAGCAAAACCAGATTTAACGGTGACTTGGTCACCTAAATCGCCTAATTTAGCGATTTTATCAAGTAGAATAACTTGCATTACCTTTCCTCTATAAAATAAACGAGTTAGGCCGCTGCTTACTTATGCAGATCGGTGTAAGGCAGCAGGGCCAGGTAACGAGCGCGTTTGATAGCACGGGCTAACTGACGCTGATATTTAGCGCTAGTACCGGTGATGCGGCTCGGTACAATTTTACCGGACTCAGTGACGTAATTTTTTAAAGTTACGATGTCTTTGTAATCAATCTCAGTTACACCTTCAGCGGTGAAACGACAGAACTTACGACGACGGAAAAAACGTGCCATGATTCTCTTCCTTAGCTAAAACGTGGATTACTCGGCAGCAGCTTCTGCACGAGGAGCGGCGTCGTCACGACGAGGACGTTCTTCTCTGGCTTTAGCCATTTCAGAAGGCTCGGTAACGGCGTTTTTAGTGCGCATAATCATGTTACGCAGCACCGCATCGTTGAAGCGGAAGGTGCTTTCCAGCTCGTCGATTACTTCCTGATTAGCTTCTACGTTCATCAGAACATAGTGTGCTTTATGCAGTTTGTTAATCGGATAAGCCAGCTGACGACGGCCCCAGTCCTCTAAACGGTGAACTTTACCGCCTGAAGTGGTGATCGCGCCGGTATAGCGCTCGATCATACCTGGAACTTGTTCACTCTGATCAGGGTGAACCATAAAAACGATTTCATAGTGACGCATGGATTGCTCCTTACGGGTTATAGCCTCTGCGTGGGCTCAGTCACACCAACGGAGGCAAGGAACTTAAATAAATTACTGACTGATTTTAAGGTGGCGGATTATAAAACATAAATTATTTAAAAGATAGCGTTAAGCGGCAAGCTTACGGCTGTCCGCTTTGCTTAACGCAACTTTCGTTGCAGGCCAATAGCGATAATCACGATAGCCGCCCCCATATAAACATGAAATGCCGGGAACTCGGCAAATAGCACCATGCCCATTAGCGTAACAAAAATAAGCCCAGAGTATTCACTAGCCGCAATTTTGCTCGCATCGGCCATGGCGTACGCCAAAATACAAACCCACTGATAAACAATGCCTACTAAGCTGGCACCAACTAATAACAACCACAGTTCGGTAGTTAGCGGCTGCCAAGTAGGGATCGCTAAAGCAAAACTTAAAGGAACGGCCAAGCCTTGGGTAATAAATAAAGTGGCTACCACCGAGCGTCCTTGAGGCAGTCGTCGTACTAGTACATTACTGGTGGCCATAGTAAAGGCCGTTAATAGTGCGATTAAACCAGCCCAATGCCACTGAGCGGGATTTAATACCACTAAAATCCCAATAAAGCCCACTATACTCACGCCATAAGCGGCTAGTCGCACTTGCTCTTTATTGATCATGGCAGCTAACGGCAACGTCATTAAGGGCGCAGCATAAAACACCGCATTAGCGGTAGCCAAAGGTAAATAGATCAAGGTAATAAAAACACAAGCCGAGCCCACCAACAAGAGGTGGCCGCGGATCAGATGGATCTTCCATTCACCCCAGCCTTTTTTGGCGCGTGGCAAGCGCCACCAAAACGGAAATAGCAGGATAACGGTAATTAAAAAGCGCAGCGCCACATATTGATAAGGCGTAACCTCGGTTTGGCCAAGTATTTTTACCAATACATCGCCTACCGATATCATCAAGTTTCCCAGCACCAGTAACAAGATGGCAAGCAATTGACGATCCGCGGCCAAGCGGCTCGTCAGTCTTTGCATGACAGCTCCATCATTTGATGAGGGATACCGTCTTCGATATAAGTCTCGCCCACCACCTCAAATCCCATACTTTCATACAAGGCGGCCACATATTGTTGCGCATTAAGGCGTACCGCACAGTGGGGCCAATGATGATGAATTTTATCAAGTGCTTGCTGTAATAGTTGCCGAGATAAACCTTGCCCTCGCGCCTCATATAACACGGCTACTCGGCCAATCCAGACCTGATTAGGCGCTTGTACATCTGGCCCAATTAATCGCGCTGTGGCAATCAGTTGTTGGCCCCGCCATAAGTTAAGATGAAACACCCGCGGGTCACAGTCCACACCATCTAAGTCTTGATAGGCGCAGTCTTGCTCTACTACAAACACAGCGCTGCGTAACGCTAACATCTTGTACAGCTCTACTAGGCTTAGTTCATTAAAAGCGGCACATTGCCAGTACATAAATACCTCGAGTATTTGTTCTTAATGCTACTAACAAGTTACTGACTAAGTTGGCGTACCATTTCAAATAAACACACGCCCGTCGCCACCGAGACATTCAAGCTGGCGACACTACCGGCCATCGGGATACTTACTAGCTCATCGCAATGTTCACGGGTTAAGCGGCGCATGCCTTTGCCTTCAGCGCCCATCACCAGCGCTAAGGACCCTTTAAAGGTCGCTTGGTACAAGCTGTGCTCGGCTTCACCGGCAGTGCCCACTACCCATACGCCCTGCTCTTGCAGTACGCGTAAAGTGCGAGCCAGATTAGTGACTTGAAACAAGGGTATCGACTCTGCCGCGCCGCTGGCCACTTTTCGTACTATTGGACCTAAACTAGCAGACTTATCTTTTGGCACAATAAGCCCATGCACGCCAGCAGCATCGGCGGTACGCAAACAGGCCCCTAGGTTATGAGGGTCAGTCACGCCATCAAGGATTAATAATAGGGGTTGTGCTTGGCTGGCTAGCAGCTCATCTAAATGGGTTTCATTAAGGATGGGCGGAGCCTGTACTTTAGCCACCACTCCTTGATGCTGACCCCCATTGGCTTTTTTATCTAGGGCAGCTCGATTAGCCAGTTGCGCCTTAACGCCGACCGCTAACAAACGAGCTTGTAGGCCATTTAAGCGCTCATCTTCGCGGCCTTTTAATAGCCAAACTTCTAAGATTTTTTCTGGATGGCTTTCAATTAAAGCATCAATGGCATGGATACCAAATAGTAATTCTGTGCTCATTACTTATTCTCAAACGAGGATTCAATAAAGATAATAAAGGGGAGCAAAGCTCCCCCTCACTCTGCGTGTTTTAGTTACGCTTTTTAGGGTTTTTGGGCTTAGCGTCGGCTTTTTTATCACCGGACTTAGGCGCGTTTTTACCACGCTTTGGCTTAGCTCGTTGGCGTGATTTAAGGTTTTTTGCCCCTTTGCCACTTTTACCACCGGCAGGTAACGGCGCTTCCACGGTTTCAAAGTCGATCTTACTGTCGTCCAGATTCACCGCCATCACTTTGACTTTGATCTTGTCGCCTAAGCGATAGCGGCGACGAAAGTTCTCCCCGATCAGTAACTGGCGCGCCGGATCAAACTGATAATAATCATTTTGTAG
>JAAYRH010000245.1 GCA_012518835.1 Aeromonadales bacterium
CACGCTTCGTTGGCACCGCCATGCGCGGGACCCCATAGCGAAGCAATACCCGCCGCCACACAGGCAAAGGGGTTAGCACCACTAGAGCCCGCTAGACGCACGGTTGAAGTAGAGGCGTTTTGCTCATGATCTGCATGCAAGGTAAAGATGCGATCCATGGCGCGCTCAACGATAGGATTGACCTTGTATTCTTCACAGGGCACAGCAAACATCATGTGCAAGAAGTTACCGGCGTAGCTCAAGTTGTTTTGTGGGTAAACAAATGGCTGACCAATTGAGTATTTATAAGCCATGGCCGCTATAGTCGGCATTTTGGCGACCAAGCGATGCGTCGCTATCTCTCTGTGTCGGTCATTATGGATATCCATCGGCTCGTGATAAAACGCCGATAAACCGGCAATCACACCACACACAATAGACATGGGGTGGGCATCACGGCGATAACCTTTGAAAAATGAGGTTAACTGCTCATTCACCATGTTGTGGCGCATGATGTCTAGTTCAAACTTCTCATACTGCTTAGCGGTGGGGGCTTCGCCGTACAGCAGCAAATAACAAACTTCGAGATAGCTGGCGTTCTGCGCAAGCTGATCGATAGGATAGCCGCGATGTAGCAAGATGCCTTTGTCGCCGTCGATATAAGTAATATCTGATTGGCAAGACGCCGTGGCCATAAAGCCAGGGTCGTAAGTAAAGTATCCGCTCGAGCCTAAAGAGCTGATATCGATCACATCATAACCGGCAGTGCCTGACAGTATAGGTAGCTCAACAGGCTCCTTACCAGGCAATTGCAGAGTGGCCTTTTGGTCAGCCATAGCACGTCTCCTTCGCTTTATTATAATAGGTCCGCAGGTTAGCATTTTACATGATTTAAACCTTAGTTTAACTGTTTCTGCTTCCATTGGTGCGGGCATATTGAAAACAGAACAGGGGGATAATGTCAATTTACCTCACCATTCAACAAGCCCCTATGCTTAGTTGTGCGATCCACTTTACAGATTTAGCATTCGGTTAAGGTCGTTCATTGTAATTATCCCCCGCCTCCATATACTTAATGCCGAGGGTATATGTAGCAGTTTTGTGGAGCTTGAAAGCAAAGTGTATCAGTATTGTAAATACCGACATGCGCTTTAAATGTCAGCCAGTGTTTGCTCTCAGCTTCCCATTTCGTATATCCGGGCTAAGTCTGTTACAACAATAACTAACGCGCTCAATCGAGCTAGTGGGCAAGAGACCGTGACTAAAAAACAGAGACCAATTAACCTCGATCTACGGACTATCCGCCAACCTGTCGCTGCAATATCATCAATTCTGCACCGGGTTTCCGGAGTAATCACGTTGTTCGCACTCGCCATTTTATTATGGCTACTGAGTTATTCACTTTCCTCCCCAGCTGGTTTTTCAGCAGTGGTTGATATTCTCGACGGCTTTTTTGTCTGGATTATCATGTGGGGGATCTTAACCGCCCTGGCCTACCATATCGTTGGCGGTATTCGCCATATGGTGATGGATTTAGGGCACGGCGTCGAATTAGAAGAAAGTGCGCTCAGTGCTAAAGTTGTATTTGGGGTGACCATCGTATTGTCACTGCTAGCGGGGATAATGTTATGGTAACTAATTCAGCAACCCTTGGCCGTAATGGCATTCAAGACTTCATTTTGCTGCGGGTAACCGCAGTGATCATGACGTTATACACCTTATACCTAGTCGGCTTTATCGCGTTTAATGATATTGATTATGCCGTATGGGTGGGCTTTTTTGCAGCTACTTCCACTAAGGTATTTACACTACTGGCATTGGTAAGTGTGCTGATCCACGCTTGGATTGGCGCTTGGCAAGTGCTCTCAGACTATGTTAAGTGCGCTATGCTGCGAGGAGCGGCACAGTTTGCAATAGTCGTGTTATTACTGGTTTATGTATTAACCGGTATCGTCGTACTGTGGGGTGTATAAGGTGACTATTAGTATTCGCGAATTTGACGCCGTAGTGATCGGCGCCGGTGGTGCAGGCATGCGTGCTTCACTACAAATAGCAGAATCAGGCAAAAGCTGTGCGCTATTATCTAAAGTATTTCCAACACGCTCTCATACCGTATCTGCACAAGGTGGTATTACCGTCGCCTTAGGTAATACCCATGAAGATAACTGGGAGTGGCACATGTACGATACCGTTAAAGGCTCCGACTATATCGGGGACCAAGACGCGATCGAATTTATGTGTCATACCGGACCAGAAGCGATTCTTGAGCTAGAGAAAATGGGTTTACCTTTTTCTCGTCTTGATAACGGTAAAATCTATCAACGTCCTTTTGGCGGCCAGTCTAAAGAGTTTGGTGGCGAGCAAGCTGCTCGTACTGCTGCGGCTTCTGACCGTACTGGACATGCTTTGTTGCATACCTTGTATCAGCAAAACGTGAAACACAAAACCACGGTGTTTTCTGAGTGGTATGCGCTGGATCTGGTGAAGAACGAAGACGGCGACATTGTCGGCTGTACTGCCATTGATATTGAAACCGGTGAGCTTTGTTATTTTAAAGCCAAAGCGACTATTTTAGCGACCGGTGGTGCAGGGCGTATTTATCAGTCCACCACTAATGCGCACATTAATACCGGTGACGGTATTGGTATGGC
>JAAYRH010000246.1 GCA_012518835.1 Aeromonadales bacterium
CTTAAGACGTGCTCGAGTTGATTTATCACCTCAATCACATCGGTTATATAACCTTGGTTTTGTGTTTCTATGACCACCACTAATTTTCCTTCCGCACTTTCACCATAAATTTCTGCGCCGGCCAGCCGCTCGATCTGTTGTTTAATGATGTTTAAATAAAGTGGCTTTACATGCACCACCAAACTGGAAATATGCACTTCATTAAGGGACATTCAATTTCTCTAATTAAATATGTTTGATGATAATTGCCGCCGTTGGGCATACCGATACACAGGCACCACAACCGGTACAACTGGACACGTTTATTTGTGGCTCTGCCACCCTGCCCACGGCCAACTTAAAACTAATAGCAAACGGCTCACAACTGTCACCGCAGCTTCGACAATCAATATTTTGGTTAGCTAAGCAATGTTGCTCGATCACCGCTTTGGCTTGCCACGGAGGCTCGCTACTAAGCAAAAACAATGGCTCAGGACAGGCTTTTGCACACTGATAACAAAAAGTACACTCGCCGTACTGAAAATCCACACTAGGAAAGCCACCGCCAGATTGGCGAATAATCTGCTCTGGACACTGGTTAATACATTCCCCACATTGAGTGCAGAGCTCATGAAACTGCGCTGTTTTTAACCACGGTAATGCTGGCCTATCCACTGCCTGTCGCCGAGTGAAAAGCCGACGCCGAGAATGATCAAACCCAGAGGATGACATAGTAGCCCTTTACAAAAATAGACAATTAAACGCACTAAGTAATGCCTTAAAACTTAAGACAACTTCGCCACAGAACCCACTGAACCCATGGAAAAATCAAGATCTAAACGAACTAATACTGAATAAGATCTTAGATAAGCTCTTTCCTTATTACGCTTCGCCCGTGGTTTTTGTAGATTCCGTGGCAAAAAAGCGTTAAGGATTCGTTTTTCTTTGTTACTTAGTAGCACCATAAAACTACGCCTGTGACGCCGAACTCGTTATAATCTTCTTATAATTAATATTTTATTATTACTAATGGCAGGGTAGCCCAAAGGTAGTAGCTAAAGACAGCAATAAGAGCTATTTAATTGATCTAGATCAAAAGAGCGCGCTTTTTTAGCTTATATTTAAGCACCGATATTATTTAAGATAGTATTTTCAGAGCATAGCAGTCACACCGTTAAGAAAGCCCCATTACAAATATAAAGGCCTCCTCACCCGCTACATTCGCTTCTTGCCTTATCTCTAACCCCTCATTAGCAACAGATACAGAAGCTTAAAAGCCCACCTGTTTGTTGTTAATTCGTTATGCTATGGTTAAAAGTCAATTACTTGCAGGAGGTGTTTGATGTATTACGTAGACATGCCAAGCGTTGAAGAAATTGGGAACCTAAATCTGGTTCGTTCTGATGCGTGCATCTCAATATACCTGCCGACCACGCCGATAAGTCGTGAGATCAAGCAGAGTCGAACTCACCTTAATAGTCTACTTAAAAAGGCCATTGCTCAGCTAGAAGCCGCCAGTTTTGATAAACGTGTTATGCAACAAGTACAAGAACAGTTTGACAACTTATTAGCCGATGATGCATTTTGGGATCATCAGGCTAATAGTCTGGCGATTTTGGCAACACCTGAGTCCATTCGCACCTACCGCCTAGCCAATAAGTTACAAGATATTGTCGAGGTCTCGGATCGCTTTCATCTAAAGCCGCTGTTGCGCGCCATTACTTTTTCTCATTCAGCACATATTTTGGCTTTATCAGAAAACGCGGTGCGCTTAATTCAAGTGTCACCTGACTTGCCTGCCAAAGAAATTCAGGTCAGCGGCCTGCCCGAGGATGCGGCAGATGCCAGCAATAAAATAGCGGAAAAGAACTTTAGCGGCACCGGAAACCGTTCCGGCATTAAAGGCAGTACTGCCTATCTCACAGGCTATGTACGCAGCATTAATGCGGCGTTAAGGCCTCTTCTGCTCCATAGCAACCAACCGTTGATCTTGGCTGCGACTCAACCATTAGAAGGTATATTTCGCTCCTTAAATACCGCCAAGTTATTACCGAAAACCATTAGCGGCAATCCCGAACATTTAACACCAGCTGAATTAGCAAGCGCCGCGCGTCCGATACTCGATGCGCATTATCAGAGCTTGATCCAAGACTTTCATCGCTTATATGAAGAGCGTACCGGACAAAGCAGAACCACTACCGACATTGCAAATGCCGCGCGTCTGGCTACCTTTGGCGGTATCGAGAAATTATTAGTCGATATCGACAGCGTCGTCGATGGTTTAGTAGACGATGAAACCGGCGAGGTGACCTTTTCTAGTGGTAAGCCGGATGCCGTCGATTATGGGGTAGTCGATGAAATTACCTGTCGGGCGTTGCGCACCGGCGCTAAGGTGATGGCAGTGCGCAAAGATGATATCCCTGGTAATCACGACTTAGCCGTGATTGCGCGCTACCCTATCTAATCATCCAGGCTAACTCCTACGCGCTAGCCGTCTGTCACCTCCACTGGTAGCTAAGGGACAGACGGTTATCAGCACTATCATTTCGTTATGGTTTAGCTTATAAAACTTAATACTTATTTATTTCTGTCATGCCTATTCCCGTTATTACCTTAATTAATTTACTTATAAATCAAGCTCGCTATTCATTACTAGTGACACCAGCTGACACACCTTCTATAAAATAAATAATGACTTAAACAATAGGTGATATTTTTAAATTAGTAAGTGCTACCCTAATGTTGGTTATCATGGTTTTTCTAAATTTCTTTGAGCCAAGGGTTCATAAAGTAGAAAACTTACTTTACCTGCACCCATTATTCAAAGACATACTAAAATAGTCAGGTGCTCTATGAATGACCCCTTAAC
>JAAYRH010000247.1 GCA_012518835.1 Aeromonadales bacterium
GTATTTGTTTACCGGACCAGTAGGAACATTAGAAGCCGTCACCCGTTACTGCGCACGTTTAGGTAAAAAGCGAGTCGCTCATGCCAACAGTTGCCGACATTGGCAGCGTTAGCGATTCAATTAGAGCTGATGTTACGGTTAAATTTGATGCACTCCGCCAGGAGTGAGCTAATGATGCCTATTGTTTGGGGTTTACTTGTAAATCAGCCATAAATACCCTGTCTTTTCTTAATTGCTCACCATTTATTTTAATAAAGGTCATTAAACGGGCTGATTTATTCCGGTGGATGAGTGCTGGACAATAAATTTATAATGGATGTCTTTTTTAGGGGCTGTCATACTGGGCTTGCCCCAGTATCTTTCTGAAGCAAGATCCTGACTTTCGTCAGGATGACGGATCTGATCAGTTAATTTTACCGTTTGGTATTACTGGGCTCGGCTTTCAATCAGTCGGCGCAGTTTAGTCATTACATCTAAATTATTATCTTCCATGGCTAATAAGGCAGTAAGCGCATCTTGGCCGCGCTGCTCATGGTGCGCTTGTACTGCTTGCTTAGCATATATATGCACTAGTTTATGGGGCGTTTCAATGGCAGCAAAATCTACGCGGGCCGCATAATGCTTAGCGCCATTGCCTTGGTAATACCATTGACCTAACTGACACTGAGTTTCATCGGGTAGGGCATCGGCTTGGGTATCTGATAAGCCCGATAAAATCTGATAAACCGTTAGTTTTATTTCTAGCTCCTCAAGATTAGCTAACTCAATTTCCGATAAAATAGCCGCATCATCTAGCGCACTGGATGACGTATTAGCCAACTCGATTAAGTTTAATAGTCGCACGCGGGCCGACTCTGCTTCTGTCGCTAATTGCTCCATTTCAACGCTGTTATTGCGGCTAACATCGGCCACCGCAACGGTTTGGTTACGAATTTTGTCAATCACTGTTTCAATTTCTTTGGTGGCATCGCTGGTGCGAGAGGCTAAGCTACGTACTTCGGTAGCCACCACACTAAAGCCACGGCCGTGTTCACCTGCGCGTGCCGCTTCAATGCTGGCATTTAATGCCAAAAGAGAAGTTTGATCCGATACCCCATCAATCACCTGCACTAAATCGGTAATGCCGTGAGTTTCGGTTTCTAATGAATTCATTTGCTGAGAGGAGTCTAGCGCATGGCTACGCGCTTCATTTAACTGCTCAACTAACCCCTGCATACCGTCGCGCATGCGTGAGGATTCATCGCGAGTGGTCAGGGCCTCATCACGGCGCGTGCCTAGCATGCTAGATAACTCAGAAAAAGAACCTTTAAGCTCAGACAATGATTGGCCAAATTGACTTAAACCCGACATCAGTTGCTGGTTTAAATTTAAGGCGCGTTGACTACTTTGTAGCTCTGCCGCTTGTTGTTGATATTGCTGCTCTAGCTGCTGCTTGTGTTGTTGTAGTGCTTTTAGCTCTTGCTGAGTATCGAGCAGTTGTTGAGCAAGTTGAGCGGACTTTTTCTTGTGAGCATTAAAAAACATGCATAGCCTCTAGGGTTGGCGACTAAAGTGATATTCTATATGCGCATTTATACGTAAGTTTATCTTCCTTTGCGAGTTATTTTTGTGCTCATGTGAAGCTGTCTTTATTTGCCGCGAGTAATACGGGCTGCTATACCGCAGGGTTAGGGCTCTGCTGGTGTAATAGCGCTAACTCAGTTAATAGCTCTGGGCTCACAGTGAGGTTAACACTGTCAATATTCTCTTGTAGCTGCTCAAGATTAGTGGCGCCGATTAGATTGCTGGTGACGAAAGTAAGACGGACGCGCTGGATCCCGCGACGGGCCCACCGCCTTAGTGGCCAAAATAAGCTGCTCGCGCTGGCCACGACGGGTAAGCCAGCGGCCAATCATGCTTTCGGTGGCCCCTTGGGTATGCTCTCGTGGCGGTATTGGGTACATTTCGGCGGTATCGATCAAGTTAATACCCTGATCTAGCGCTAAGTCTAATTGCTGATGAGCCTCGAGTTCGGTATTTTGCTCGCCCCACGTCATGGTGCCTAAGCCAATTAAACTGACGTTAAGATCGGTGTTACCCAATACTCGGTATTGCATATTAAGTCCTTATCAGTAGGGTGAAAGAAGATAGGTGTTAATAGGGTAACATTGAGCTATCGCCTTTGCTTAGGTTAAGAAGTGAGCATAATGGCCGATAACCTACTAAGACCTACTATTTAAAGGAGTCTGATCATGGCAATTTCTCCCCTTACTGGTAGCCAAAGTAGTGCAGCCAGTCAGCTTGAGCCGCAAGTAAAAAACAGTGAAAAAACGGAGCAGTCAGCCACACAAGCGGACTATTCTAGTTCGCGTGCCGAGTTAAAAGCACAGCTAAACCAAGGTATTGTGCAGGCCATGTTTGATGGTGGTAAACAAGGCGATGATAAGGCGATGAATATTTTATACAGCGAAATCATGGCCACCATTAACGCTGAGTTGGGGGAAGCGCATGCGCTCACTCCCGGCAAAGTCGCCAACCAAGCCGATGATTACTGGTCGCCAGAAAATACCGCGGGCCGTATCGCAGAGGGTGCTTTGGGCTTTTTTGAAATATTTCAAAAGCAAAACTCGAAATTGAGTGAAGAAGAGCAAGTAGATAAGTTTTTATCGGTGATTACCAAGTCTATCGATAAAGGCTATAGCCAAGCCACTAACATCCTAGAAGGCTTAAAGGTGTTTGATGGCTCTATTAAAAGCAACGCCGAACAGACGCGCAGTATCATTGATGATAAATTAGCGGCTTTTCGGGAAGCTAAATTAGGCCCCGCTGAGGAGTAATTTGCATAATGAAAACCCAAACCGCCGATCGGCTGGTTAAAATAGTCATCAGTCTAGAGGCGGTGGCGGTGAGCGCCTTATTAATTTTTAATTTATGGCATCTGCAACAAGCTGAGCCCGTTGATAACATATTACAAGGCCCCATGGTTTGGCTAATGGGGCCTATATTTGTGGTGTCTTGGCTGTGGTTATGTTGGCGAGCATGGGGTGCTTATTTATCGCCTGAAGGCATTAAAGTGCAGTGGCCGTTTTGGGCATTAGTGGCGGTACAGGTGTCGTACTTTCCTATTGGTACTGTGATTGGCTTTAGTTTAATGCTGATTAAAGTAAAATTTCGCCCTCGAACTATTTAAGATCATTAGTTAGCAAGGGCAGTAAAGCATTATGATGCTGCGCGTGTAACAATAAGGGGCTTACCACTAGTGGTAAGCCCCTTTTGACTGCTAGTAATAATATCCGCGTCGTTCTTGCTGTTTTGCCCATTGTTTTTGCTGCTTCTTACGATATTTATATTCTTGTTTTCTGACTTTTTGATAGCGCTTATATTCTTTTTTACGCGCTTTTTGATAACGCTTATGGGCTTTTTTATCGTATTTATCATAATAGCCACGGTCGTAACCACGGTCGCGGTCGTGGCGATTACCGGTTCTTGCCCCTAAGGACGAACCCGCAGCTCCACCTGCACCGGCACCGATTAGCTGACCATTATGACCGCCTATCTCTTTACCCAGTGCTGAACCGCCTAATGCGCCTACCGCGCCGCCTAAGGCCGCTTCGTTCTTATTGCCGCGTTTAGCGGTTGCTGCCCCACCAGCCGCACCGCCTAAGGCAGCCCCTACTAGAGCGCCGACGTCACCGCCCATTTGTTGGCCAATTAACGAGCCGGCTGCTCCACCGGCACCGCCGCCTAAAATAGTATTGAGATCTTCACCTGCTAAGGCTGGTGTTGCGGCGAACATCATTGGCAATAGGCCAAAGGTAATTATTTGTTTTTTAAACATCACTCTTCTCTCTCTTAGGCTGTTTAACCTGTAGTCACTATTACAAAAGAACAGACTCAATGAAAGCGGTACAAAGAGAGTAGAGATTGTATACGATACTTAGATTTTTATTTAACGTGTTGATTGTTATGGGTTTTATCTCTTTTGGTGGAAGCTTGGCGACGGGTTTTGTCGGTCAAGACCTGACCGCGAGCTCGTATTTTGACTTAAATACCCACACTAAAGTTCGTAATCCTGACTGTCCGTAGCGAGCTAATCTATCAAAACAGCTTCGCTCTATGGGTAAATATTGCTTATCTACAATACTTTCGCCGCTGGCGTCATCAATATCGGGGTCGTGAATATAAACAAATTCACTATCCATGGCGCACACCACTACCCAGTGCGGTGCTTTGCGGCCATCAAGATGATAAGTGCTGATCAGCACCAGAGGCAGGCCGCCGTGGTGTAAACCTTGCTCTAGCTCAGCCAAGGTAAAGTGCTTATAGCACGGGGCCATGCCTACCTCGGCCATTTGCGCTAAAAATTGCTGATGAACGCGACTTAAAATCTGTTTTTTTTCAATGCTGCGCACACTATTAACAAACAGTGGCCCTAGCTGATTAATCACTAAGCTGGCTGTTAAACCTCGTCGATGAGCCGCTAAGGCTAAGCCGTGAGGGCCACAACCGCCGTGACCGCTGGTCATAAAAATAGTGGTCGCCTCCCGCCACAATTGCAGCTCTTCGTCGATTTCAGGTTGGTAGTGCGGCGCTAAGGCACTAATGGCCATCATTAATGAGGCTGGCCCACAGGTAAA
>JAAYRH010000032.1 GCA_012518835.1 Aeromonadales bacterium
TAACCGCCTTAATGGGCTTTGATAAAAAGACCTGTCGTACCATCGCCTTTGAAGTTGGCTTACAAAACTCTGGATTGGCCACCGCCCTTGCGATGAAGTTCTTTACCCCAGCGGCGGCGCTTCCTGGTACCCTGTTTAGCGTGTGGCACAATATTTCTGGATCTTTGCTGGCGGGTTACTGGGCGAAAAAACCGCTGGTCGAAAAGCCAGTCGCAATCAAAAAAGAGGCGCTGTAAGCAGCTGCGCTACTCGCCATTAGGTTAGCAATAAGACGAGTAGCGCCGGCTACAAGGTTCTATAACAGCACCGGCTGATTGGGTAATACATCATTATGGTGCTCGCCGTGGGGCGCATGAGCCTTTAAAATAACTTGGATCTCGTCCACGGCGTGGTTGAGGCCGTTTACATAATCGCCTTTGGCGAGGCGCGTTTGTAAGAGTTGACATATTTGCTGCCATTGTTCGTTACTGGCATCGATACCGCGGTCGGCAATAATTTCGATAGCCCGCTTATCGAGGGCTAAATACAACAGCACGCCGCTATTTAACGGCGTATCCCACACCCTGAGCCGGCCATAGACTTCTAGAGCGCGCAAATGAGCATCGGGTTCATGGCTTGGCATAATGGCCTCAATGGCGACCACCAGTTCGCCGGTGTGGTCCGACTCGCCTTGTTTAATGCGCTCGGCGATATCTGCAAGTAAGGCATCATCAAAATGGCGTCTACGTAACCAGTGTCCTTCTAGTGCCGCTATGCCTGTGTAATGCTTGAATTTATTTTGCATTATTGCTCCTTATTACCTGTCCGCTATTTACCAACCACCTGAGGCACCGCCGCCGCCACTACTGCCTCCGCCGCCACCGCCAAAACCACCACCAAAGCCGCCGCCTCTGCGTCCACCACCAAAACCGCCCCCTAATCCACCTAAGGTAGCGCCGCGGCGAGAAGCGCGTCCCGAGTTTCTTTTGCCCCCGGCACCAAAAGCTTTACCCACTAGCGATAACATAAAGGCGATGACTCCCGCCACAATAGCAATAGGGAGGCTGCCCAAGATAAAGAAAGAAAACACGCCAATTAGCAGAGCGGCAGCAACAGGCGGTAACACAAAGGCAAAAAAGGCCAACGGTAATAGCATAGCTAATGAGCCTTCCTCTTCGCTTTTACCAGCTTGATTATTAGTGGGAGGCGGTAAGTCTTCGCCTTCTACTAAGTTCATTAGTCTGGTGACGCCTTCATTAATGCCACTAACGTAATCATCTTTGGCAAAGTAGGGGGTCATAAACTCACGGATAATGCGCCCCGCCTGCAAGTCGGTAACGGCGCCTTCAAGACCATAGCCCACCTCAATGCGCAAACGGCGATCGTCTTTGGCTACCACTAACAGCACGCCATCATCTACTTTTTTGCGGCCTAACTGCCATTGGTCATAGACGCGGCGAGTGTACTGATCTATGTTATCTTCGCCAGTGGTAGGTACCATCAGCACAAAAATTTGTGCGCCTTTACTTTTTTCAAAGGCTGCAAGCTGTTGCGCTAGGGTGTTTTTCTGTGCGGCGCTAAACGTACCCGTGGTATCCACTACCCAATTATCTAGCTTAGGGATCGCCACCGTTTGTGCCCAACTGTATAAGGGGAGTAATAGCGCCACGGTGGCAAGTAGCAACAGGCTAAGCCCAGTGATGCGCTTAGGGACACTTATGGCTGCGTGATTGCTGTATTGAATAACCATGGCCACTCCTTTATCTATTAGTTAGTGGTGCTGCTCGGCCTATCAAAGCGCACTTCTGGATCCCGCATGATTTCTGACTGGCGCTCAACTCCGTAGTTATCTTTTACTTGATAGCCCATTACTTTCGCGGTGATCACCGTAGGGAACTGGCGAATGAACTGGTTATAGGCTTGTACCGCTTGTACAAAACGGCCGCGCTCAGTGGCAATGCGGTTTTCGGTACCCTCTAACTGAGTCATTAAATCTCGTACTACGCCATCGCTTTTCAACTCTGGATAATTTTCAGACACCGCCATCAAGCGCGACAGCGCCGAAGACAGTTCACCCTGCGCTTGGTTAAAGCGTTGCATTAAGGCCGGATCGTCTAAATCATTCACACTGACATTAATTTGCCCGACCTTGGCTCGCGCCTCGGTAACATCGGTTAAGACAGTGCGCTCTTGGCTCATGTAGGCATTAACGGAGCTTACTAGTTTGGGAACTAAGTCAGCACGGCGCTCATACTGGTTGAGCGCTTGTGACCAAGTGGCTTTCACTTGCTCATCTAAGGTCTGAATTTCGTTATAGCCGCAGCCGCTAAGCAATAAAGCTACCAAAGATATGTGTAACCAATGAAAGAAAGTCTTCATCTTATGATTCCTAAAAAGGGTTGTTAATATTAGCTAGGCTGAAAGCGATAGGCCGACAAGGCAACATATCATTAACTTCTCTTAAGCGCTCTCGCTTTATAACAGAGCGCTCATTCACTCATTATCTTCCGCAGGGGGATAAGTTAGCTCTCCTTCTTTGCCGACTACGGGCTGGGCTCCCCATTGGCCGACTTCATGAGTTTCAATGAGTACCTTGTCATGAGGACCATCAATAATATGCTTTACTTGCCAACCGTGACTTGCCAGCCAATTACTAATTAATAACCGGTGACAGCGTGCTGGGTGGCGCTCTGAGCAGCAGATAGCAAGTCGCCGCTCAGCTGCCTCGCTCATTAACTGCTCGATACCTGCTTGAAACTCATCGGTGAGAGTGTAGTCCGCATAGTTATGAAAGGATTGATTATGCCAACCCTCATTCACTTCATTCTCGATATCTTGCGATTTCCTTCTACGGCCCCCTAGCTTAGGGCAATGCTGATAGGCAATGCCATGATCCGGTAACCATTCTTTCATACGGTCTTCATGAAAGTGCGGGAATTTACGGCTGCCCGGAAAAGCGCGCACATCCACTAACTTTTTAATGCCTGCTTCATCCAGCAGCTTTAAAAAAGCTTCTTTAGTATGTGTGGAATGGCCAACGGTATAGATTTCCATAACACCTCCTTCCTGAGCGACGAGTTTTTGCCTGCTCGGGTAATACATCAGCTGCTTACTTTTATAGCAGATTAGAAGTATTTCGTTTACCCGATAGCTAAATAAAAAAGCCGTAACGTGAGCGGACTTAGGGTACTTCTGAGTACTATGCACCGCAGCATTGAAGCTAACAAAAAACTGCTTAAACAAGAGGTTATCCAACTGAACCGTGACTAGGTTGGATTACTTGATCTCTGTGCATCGCAAAAATAATGGTACTAAGAGTAAATCTTCTCTTGCTTGATACTATGATACCCATATACCATCCGTGTGGATGGTGCTTGGATTCTTTCGGGTTTAGTAAATTAAGAAGCGAGAATAAGCGATGAGCGTACATGAACTAAGGCGCAAGCCGGGTGATACCACGGAAAAGCTTACTATTAATCTGGGAGTCGTCGACTTAGGGCAGATCGATTTATTAGTGCAAGAAGGGTTTTATTCTAACCGCAGTGATCTGATCCGCACCGCGATCCGCAATCAGCTAGCGGTTCATGCCGAGGTAGTTAAAGAAACGGTGGCTCGCAAGACCTATGTACTGGGCCTGCAACATTACAGTCGCAGTGATCTTGAAGCGCTACAAGAAAAAGGCGAAGTGCTACAGATCCAAGTGCTGGGACTGGCAAGTATTGCTGAAGATGTTTCCCCCGAGCTTGCGTTAGCAACGATTGAATCGATATCCGTATTAGGTGCTCTTCAAGCGAGTAAGGCAGTTAAGGCTGCACTGGCCAGTCGAATTTATTAATGCCTTATTAACGTAGGGCAAGGAGTTTTGCTATGAATCACTCAATGAATGAAAAGTTTATGGCCAGCCTACAACAAGCCACCTTGTTGACTCGAGGCGGTCAACTACAAGAGGCGACAGCACTGATACAGCGAGCACTGCATGGCGTGCCGATGCCAGAAACTACTGACTCTGCGTCTGCTAAGGGTGAGGTATTCGAAGGCAGCTTCTCTGTAGTAGAAGAGCCGTCTGGCAGATCTCCTAATCCATCGGCTCGCCATAAAGCCGCACGGCCCGATCCGCCACAGGCCACCACCTCCCGGAAATCTTTCGCTACCACACCCAATATCAGTGGCTTGGACGAGCTGCTACGTAGCAAACTGTCGGGTTTAAACACCACAGTAGATGCTCCCGCGCCAGTGCTGCCTGAGGGTGCCACTTTTAGCAGTGGTACTTTTGCTAATCAATCGGGCAGTCGAGATTACAAACTGTATGTTCCTAGCGATTATCATGGTCAGTCGCTGCCACTTATCGTGATGTTGCACGGCTGTACCCAAAATCCGGATGACTTTGCTGCTGGCACCGGTATGAACCAGTTGGCAGAAGAGCAGCCGTGCTTGGTGCTTTATCCTGCTCAGCATACCAGCGCTAATCACTCTCGATGCTGGAATTGGTTTAAGTCTAGTGATCAGCGGCGTGAAGAGGGTGAACCAGCAATCATCGCGGGCATGACCCGCCAGATTATTAAGGAGTATCATGTGGATGAGCGACGTGTCTATGTAGCAGGGTTGTCCGCGGGAGGTGCCATGGCAAGTACGATGGCCATGACCTACCCAGAAATTTATGCGGCGGTAGGCGTACACTCTGGGCTTGCCCATGGCTCTGCACAGGATTTGCCCTCTGCTCTTGCAGCTATGCAAGGCGGAACGGGACCGATGGCTGGCCTCAACCAACAGATGAAGACTCGCGCCATAACGCCAACGACCTCGCACGTCCCTGCCATTATCTTCCACGGCGATCAGGACGCCACGGTACATCCTAGTAACAGCGATCGGGTGGCGGCGCAGCATCTTGCTGCTGAGCCTACATCGACCAGTAAGCTTGATACACAGCAACACTCAGGAAAAGTAGCTAACGGTCGTTCCTATAGCTGTACGGTTTATCATGACGCGAGTGGCCAACCTATTTTAGAGCAGTGGTCAATCCACGGTGCTGCTCATGCCTGGGCTGGGGGAAGCTCTCTGGGCTCTTATACGGATCCACTAGGTCCTGATGCCTCTCGAGAAATGTTACGCTTTTTCTTAAGCCATCCAAAAGGCGAAGGAGTATAAACGTCGCTTGATGCGAGTGAAGTGGATGACCTTGATAATGCAGTAAAAAAAGCCCCAATACCGAACTGGTACTGGGGCTTTTTTATCATTAGGTTTCACTTACAGCTTAAAACTTACAGCTTAAAACTTACCGCTTACAGCTATGTTTTACCCCGTATTACGCATTCCTGCCGCGATACCTGCGATGGTCACCATCAGTGCTTGATCTAATACCGGATGAATATCTCCTTGCTGGCGCGAGCGTTTTAACAGCTCGGCTTGTAATACGTTAAGGGGGTCGGTATAGGGGTTACGCAACTTAATCGACTCTTTTACCCAGGGCTCGGTGGATAAGAGTTCGGCTTCTTCTTTAAGCTGCAAGATCAGTTGCATACTGGCTTGTAACTCATCACGCAGTCGCTTGCCTAGCGGCTTAAGCTCTTCGGGCACTAAACGGCTGTCATAATAAGCAGCCAGTCCTAAATCGGTTTTTAGAAACACCATTTCTAGCATATCTAGACGCGCGCGAAAGAACGGCCAGCCATTTTCCATGGCCCTTAAGGTTTGCTCCTGACCTTGGTCAATCACGGCTTCTAATCCTTTATGCGCCCCTAACCAGGCTGGTAACATTAAGCGGTTTTGGGTCCAAGCAAAAATCCATGGGATCGCGCGTAAGCTTTCTACACCACCGTCGGGTCGACGCTTCGACGGCCGTGAGCCTAATGGCAGTTTACCTAGCTCTAATTCTGGCGTCGCCGCACGGAAGTAGGGCACAAAGTCGGGTTCGTCGCGGATAAGCTTTCGATAATGAGCACAGGATACTTCACTCATGGTCTCCATCAGCTGGCGCCACTCGGGCTCAGGCTCGGGGGGCGGCAGTAAGTTGGCCTCTAAGACTGCACTGGCATAGAGCGCTAAACTGTCGATGGCCACTTTAGGTAAACCAAACTTAAAGCGGATCATTTCCCCTTGCTCGGTGACGCGTAAGCCACCCAAGGTGGAACCCGGCGGTTGCGCTAAAATCGCTTGGCGGGCGGGACCACCGCCGCGGCCTAAGCTGCCGCCTCTGCCATGAAACAGCGTGAGTTTGACGTGTTCTTGCTCACTGATCGCCACCAGTTTTTCCATGGCGCTATATTGCGCCCAACCGGCGGCCATCATGCCGGCATCTTTAGAAGAGTCGGAGTAGCCAATCATCACATATTGACGACCTTGCATATAACCGCGATACCAAGGCAGCGCATATAACTGCTCAATCACGGCGGCGCCGTTGTTTAAGTCTGCTAGAGTTTCAAATAACGGAGCGACGGGAATATTAAAGGTAACGCCGGCTTCTTTCAGTAACAGTTGTACTGCTAGCACATCGGACGGGGCGCCAGCCATCGAGATAGTATAAATACCAAAGGCTTCTTCAGGGTGCTCAGCAATTACGGCACAGGTGTCTAGTACTTCTTGGGTATCGGCACTGGGCTGCCAGTAACGAGGTAACAAGGGGCGGCGCGAATTAAGCTCATTGAGCAAAAACGCCTGTTTGTCGGCTTCGCTCCAATTGGCGTAATCACCTAGTCCTAAATAGCGAGTGATCTCCGCAATGGCTTGAGTATGACGCTCGGCGTCTTGGCGAATATCTAGCTTTAATAAGTGAATACCAAAACAGGCTACCTTGCGGATCACGTCTAATAACAAACCATCGGCAATTTTGCCTAAGCCACAATCTTGTAAGGAGCGATAACACAGCTCTAGAGGCTGGCGTAGCTGCTCAGTGGTGGTAATGAGATCACGAGCGTCGGTACTTTGTCCTTGGACACGAGCATTGAGATTCATCAGGGTTTCGCGAAACTCTTCCCGCAAGCTGCGTAATACAGCGCGGTAGGGCTCGTCGCTGTCGCCGGCTAGCTGCTGTAGCTCTGCATTGGCCTCTGCCATCGATAGCTCAGACACCAGCTCTTGAAGGTCATTTAAGAATAACGTGCTGGCCACCCAGCGGCCCAGCAATAACACTTCTTGGGTGACTTTAGCGGTCACAAAAGGGTTACCGTCCCGGTCGCCACCCATCCAAGAAGCAAAGCGCACTGGGGCAGCATCTAAGGGCAAGCCCACACCCAGCTGGGCATGAAGCTCTTTATCTAATTGGCGCATAAATTGTGGCAAGGCAGGCCACAAGCTATTTTCGATAACCGCAAAGCCCCATTTGGCCTCATCGACTGGCGTTGGGCGCTGTGAACGAATTTCATTACTGTGCCAGGCCTGCATGATTAGCTGCTCGATACGAGTGAGTACTTGCTCTTGTTCTTCCTTTGATAAGTCTAATTCCAGCGCCGCTAGGCAATCATTAAGCTGTACATGCTTATGAATAAAAGTTCGACGAGTCACTTCGGTGGGGTGAGCGGTTAGTACCAGCTCTATATCGAGCTCGGCGACCGCTTCTTTAATACGGCTTTCATCAAGGTTAGCCGCTTTTAAGCTTTCAAATACCTGTTGTAGCGGATTAAAGCCGGTACTTTGTTGGTAGCCTTTAGAAATGGTATGAAATTGCTCGGCCACGTTGGCCAGATTAAGAAACTGACTAAAAGCGCGTGCCACCGGTAATAATTCATCATCACTCAACTGCTTGAGGGTATGCACTAGCTGTTGCTGATCATCGTCATTGCCTTGGCGGGCCGACTTGGCGAGTTGGCGAATGGTTTCTATTTTATCGAGAAAACTCTGCCCATGGTGTTGTTTAATGGTGTCGCCCAGCAATTGCCCCAATAGGCCTACGTTAGCCCTAAGCGGTGCATGATTATCCATATCTGCCTCATATATAAGTGATTGGCACTAAGTTGCCATTAAATATTATCTAACCCGCTTTCGGCTTAGCGGTCAATCTCGTCGAAAATTGGCGGGCTATTTTGGGATCTGGTTCGCTAAATACTAGGATATAGCAGGAAAAGAGTAAGGAAATAAAACGGCCACCCGTTAGGTGGCCGTATAACAGCGCGCGTTCTTGAAAGGCGTATTTACGACTGGGGTGCAAAGCAAAAGCGTTGTACTAATTGCTGTAACACCGAAATAGTCGGCTTCACAAAAGATAAGTCTAAATACTCATCGGGCTGGTGAGCTTGAGCAATATGACCGGGACCCAGCACAATAGTTTGACAACCCAGCTGATTGATATAGGGCGCTTCGGTACTGTAGTTCACCGCTTGCGCGGGCGTGCCGGTCATTTCTTCGGCAGCTTTTACTAACTCCCCATCGATGTCCGTAGTAAAAGGCGGGTTAGGCTCATGTAGATGGAAGATTTCCATAGCGCTAGGGTATTGTTCTTTTATCGGCTCAAGAGCGTGATGCAATAATCCCATTAGCTCTTCAGGTGGCACACCGGGGATTGGGCGCATATCAAAGTGTAACTCACAGCAAGCGCAGATACGGTTGGCGCTATCACCGCCACCTATATGACCTAAGTTCAGCGTAGGGTAGGGCACATTAAAGTGCGGGCTGTGATAGCGCTCTTTTAGCTGGCGCTGTAAGTCCATTAAACGGCTCATCACTTGGTTCATAATCTCTAGCGCATTTACGCCGTTAGCGGGATCGGAACTATGGCCACTTTTACCGGTAATGCGGATACCTTCTGACATATGGCCTTTATGCATCATTACTGGCACTAAGCCAGTAGGCTCACCAATCACTGCGTAGTCAGGCTTAATAGCCATGGCGCTGGCAATCGCACGCGCCCCCGCCATGGAGGTTTCTTCATCGGCGGTAGCCAAAATACGGATTGGCTTAGTAATTTTACTTAAGTCCATGTCTTTTAGCGCTTCTACAATAAAGGCAAAAAAGCCTTTCATATCGATCACGCCTAAGCCATAAAGCCGACCATTTTCTTCGGTTAAGGTAAAGGGATCTTTTGTCCAACGGCCCGCATCGTAGGGCACGGTATCAGTATGGCCCGACAGTAATAAGCCACCTTCACCTTCACCACGGGTGGCAATGAGGTTAAATTTACCTGGCACATCGGAAAGCTCGGTGATTTCTATTGAAAAACCTAACTGACTAAACCAATCCCCTAACAAACGGATCACCTGCTCATTGCTTTGGTCCCAGCTTGGCTCAGTACTACTAATAGAGGGAATCGCGATAATTTGGCGATACATATCCATAAGTTTAAGCGACGTCATAGTGTCTCCGTAAAAAAGATATAAAATTTATATTCACTACAATTGCATAACTATTTGTATGTTGCTAGGCTTACACCTTGTTCTTTTTTAGGTAACTAGCGTAACCAATGGCCATGTTTTTCCTTCCTATCTTTCAGCGACGACGACCGCTCGTCTAAGCCATTTATCTAGGGTGACATAAGCCCTTAAAACACGCTAGGCTGAGGCCTATCTCTATTTCATTAAACCGACTTCAAAAATAACGGATATCCCATGTTAAAAGCTGCAATTATTGGTGCCAGTGGTTACACCGGAGCCGAGCTGGCCGGTTTAATCCAAGCTCACCCTCATCTGTCTTTGGCAGGCCTCTACGTTTCAGCCAATAGCTTAGATGCTCATAAGCCTTTCTCTAGCTTACATCCGCGCTGGCGCGGTTTAATTGACCTGCCGCTGCTGCCATTAGATGAAGAAGCGCTAAGTCGTATTCATACTGAAGCCGATGTGGTGTTTTTAGCAACGGCTCATGAAGTGAGCCACGACTTAGCCACGGGCTTTTTAGCTAAAGGTTTGCCGGTATTTGATTTGTCGGGGGCGTTTCGGGTGCCCGGTGGTGATTTTTATGAGCGCTTTTATGGCTTTGAGCATCAGCATCAAGATTGGTTGGGTAAAGCTGCTTATGGTTTAGCCGAGTGGAACCAAGCGGATATTCGCGGGGCTAAACTTATCGCCGTACCGGGTTGTTACCCTACTGCCGCATTAACTGCGCTTAAGCCGTTACAAAAAGCGGGGCTGATCGCGGCCAATAATAAGCCAATTATTAGTGCGGTATCGGGGGTGACAGGGGCGGGTCGTAAAGCCAGCCTTGCTACCAGTTTTAGCGAAATTAGCTTTAAACCTTATGGCGTACTGAATCACCGCCATCAGCCAGAAATTAGTTATCACTTAGATAATAATCCAGTGGTATTTCAGCCTCATTTAGGTAACTTTATTCGTGGTATTTTAGCCACTATCTATGTGCAGCTAAATGACAAGGTCACCGATGAGCAAATTGCTGAGGCTTACCATAGTGCTTATGACGGCCAAAAAATTGTGCGTTTAACCGGTGCCTGGCCACAGATTAACGATGTTGCTGGCACGCCGTTTTGTGACTTGCACTGGGCGCGGGACGGTAACCAACTCATTGTGGTATCGGCGATTGATAATTTATTAAAAGGTGCCGCCAGCCAAGCTATTCAATGTATTAATATCCACCAAGGATTCTCGCCCGTCGCGGGCTTGGTGCAGGAGTAATAACGGATGACCAGTCAACCAACACCGCTCATTATTAAGTTGGGTGGTACCTTACTAGAAAGTGAGACGGCGCTAGGGGCGCTGTTTAATACCCTTAAGAAATTTATTGATGAACTAAAGCGGCCCTTGGTGTTAGTCCACGGCGGCGGCGTCTTGGTGGATAATCAGCTGAACGCCATGGGTCTTACCTCCACTAAAAAAGATGGCTTAAGAGTTACGCCCGTCGAGCATATTCCGGTGATCGCCGGTGCACTGGCAGGCACCGCGAATAAGCTGTTACTCGCCCAAGCCATTGCTCATAATATTAGCTCTGTTGGCCTGTGTTTAGGCGATGGTGGTCTATGCCGAGTTAGTCAGCTAGATCCAGAGTTGGGCGCGGTTGGCAAAATTGAAGGCGGCGACGCGACCTTAATTAGCAGCTTGCTGGCCGGCGGCTTTATGCCTGTAGTGAGCTCAATTGGCATTACTTTTGATGGTCAGCTGATGAACGTCAATGCTGACCAAGCGGCCACGGCGATTGCCGAGATTTTAAATGCCGATCTGGTGATGTTATCTGATGTGAGCGGCATTTTAGATGCAAAGCAGCAACGCATTAGTGAGTTAACTGCTGCCAGCGCCGAAACCTTAATGACCGAAGGCGTGATTAAGGACGGCATGGCGGTAAAAGTAAAAGCGGCACTACAAGCCACTAAAACATTGGGCAAGCCAGTCGCCGTAGGCAGCTGGCGTAATCCGGAACAGTTATTATCGCTGCTCGCCGGAGAGTCTGAGTTTGGCACTCGGATTTCCCACTAAGGATCGTTCCATAAAGGAGAGAGCATGCAGCACTTACTCAGCCTAAAAGATTACAGCAAATCGCAAGTTGAACAGATCTTGGCGTTGGCTAAGGACTTAAAAGCCAATCCAGATAAATACAGCGACGCTTTGAAAGGGAAAAGCGTGATTACGCTGTTTGAAAAGCCTTCACTGCGTACTCGTGTAACCCTTGATATTGGTATTAACCGCCTCGGTGGTCATGCGGTGTATTTAGACAGCCAAAATGGCGCTATGGGCAGTCGCGAAAGTGTGCAAGATTTTGCTGCTAACTTATCACGTTGGGCTCATGCCATCGTAGCGCGGGTTTATGATCATCAAACTTTGGTGGAAATGAGCGAATATGCCAAAGTTCCGGTAATCAATTCCTTGTGTAACCTGTATCATCCTTGTCAGGCCTTGGCCGACTTTATGACCATTGCCGAACATCATGATGATCTGAGCAAAGTTCACTTAGCTTATGTGGGTGATGGCAATAATGTGACTAACTCGTTGTTGCTGCTGGGCGCAATTTTAGGCGCGACTGTGACCTCGGTGTGCCCGCGTGGGCGCAACGTAGACGCTCAGGTATTAAAAGAAGCGGAAGCGCTTGCTGCACTGAGTGGTGGCAAGGTACAAGTGGCCGATAGCTTAGAGGGTCTCACCGATATCGATGTCCTCTATACCGATACCTGGGTGTCGATGGGCGATGACACGCCACTAGAGCAAGTGATTGAAGTGTTTATGCCGTATCAGATTAATCAGGCGATGCTCGATAGCACGGGGGCGACGCAGGTACTACATTGCCAACCTGCCCACCGTGAAATGGAAATAACGTCTGAAGTAATGGATGGCCCCGCTTCTATTATTCTCGACCAAGCTGAAAATCGCATGCATGTGCAAAATGCCGTGCTGCTGACATTGATTAACAGGGATATGCACTAATGAGCCAATATAAAAAAATTCTGCTGGCCTACTCTGGCGGTTTAGATACTTCAGCCATCATTCCATGGCTAAAAGAAAACTATGAAGGCTGTGAAATCATCGCCTTTGTCGGTGATGTAGGTCAGGGTGACGAAGAGTTAGAGGGTATTGAAGAAAAAGCCCTCCAGTCGGGTGCCGTAAAGTGTATCGTGGCTGACTTAAAAGACGAGTTTGTGAATGATTACGTCTATCCTACCTTAAAAACTGGCGCTATTTATGAAGGCACTTATTTATTAGGCACTTCGATGGCGCGTCCTATTATTGCTAAAGCCATGGCCGAAGCGGCACTGGCTGAAGGTGCCGAAGCCATTGCTCACGGTTGTACCGGTAAAGGTAACGACCAAGTGCGCTTTGAAGGTGCAGTCGCCGCGCTTGCTCCTCAAATCGACATTATTGCCCCGTGGCGTATTTGGGATATGCGCAGCCGTGAAGACTTATTGGATTACTTGGCGGAGCGCAATATTAAGACCACTGCCAGTGCCACTAAGATTTATTCTCGTGATGCTAATGCTTGGCATATCTCCACCGAAGGTGGCGAGCTAGAAAGCACCTGGAATGAGCCTTCAGAGCAGGCATGGACGTGGACTGTATCACCGGAGCAAGCGCCAGATAAAGCAGAGACTGTGTCGCTGACCATCGAAGAAGGTCGTATTGTGGCAGTAGATGGCGAGCAAATGAGCCCTTACCAAGTGCTTACTCACTTGAACGAGCGCGCTGCTAAGCACGGTGTGGGCCGTGTAGATATTGTAGAGAACCGCTTAGTTGGCATGAAGTCTCGCGGTTGTTACGAAACCCCAGGCGGTACTGTGATGATGGCAGCTCTGCGTGCCGTTGAAGAACTAGTGTTAGATAAGCCAACTCGTGCTTGGCGTGAAAAAGTAGGCGCTGAATTCTCTCACTTAGTGTATGACGGTCGCTGGTTCACCCCCTTGTGCAAGGCACTGTTAGCGTCTGCTGATGCCATTGCCGAAGATGTCTCCGGTGAAGTGGTACTGAAAATGTACAAAGGTCAGGTGACGGCGATTCAAAAATCCTCACCAAATAGCCTGTACTCAGAAGAGTTTGCTACTTTTGGTGAAGATGAAGTGTACGACCAAAGCCACGCTGAAGGCTTTATCCGTTTGTATTCTTTGGCGAGCCGTATTAAAGCGCTGAACAGCCTTAAAAAATAAGCTTCGAAAAAACAAAAGGGGGCTTAGGCCCCCTTTATTTTTTGAGCCAAGGCCCTTCGGGCAGCTGTACGCTATAAGCCGTAAGCTATAAGTTAAAGAAGAACAGCAGCCAGAGCCAAACTCCGTCGTCATTGCGAGGAGTGCAGCGACGCGGCAATCTAGGAATTTAAGGCGGTTAGCTTGTAAGTTAAAAAGCCAAACATCATGGATTGCCGCGCTACGCTCGCAAAGACGGAAAAGGGCCGCATAACAATAGAACAGCATAAAGCTTACCGCTTGTGATCTAGGGTTTATTTTTAGCTGATAGCTTAAAGCTTACCGCTTACCGCTCTGTTTTAAGTATAATATCGACCAATAATCAGCCCGCTGAGGTTTCACTGGTGCGGCTAACTAATAAATTTTGCAATGTCGTTTAGGAGTACAAGGTTATGGCACTTTGGGGTGGGCGTTTTAGTCAAGCGGCGGATGCCAAGTTTAAGCAATTTAATGACTCATTGCGTTTTGATTACCGTCTGGCTGAGCAAGACATTGTCGGCTCTATCGCCTGGTCGCAAGCCTTGTGCAAAGCTGGCGTACTCACCGAGGACGAGCAGCAAAAAATTGAGTGGGCACTAAACGACTTAAAATTAAAAGTCATGGAAAACCCTAGCCAAATTTTACAGTCGGATGCCGAAGATATTCACTCTTGGGTAGAAAACCAGTTGATTAGCGCGGTGGGCGATTTAGGTAAGAAGCTGCATACCGGTCGCAGCCGAAACGACCAAGTAGCCACCGATCTTAAATTGTGGTGCAAGCAACAAGTTCCGCCCTTGCTGGCGCAACTTGATGGCCTGCAAAAGCAGCTTATTACCGTAGCTCGCCAGCAACAAGGGACGGTTTTGCCAGGTTACACTCACTTGCAGCGTGCCCAGCCGGTGACTTTTGCTCACTGGTGTTTAGCTTATGTAGAAATGCTTGAGCGTGACTTCACCCGTTTACAAGATGCCCAAAAGCGTATGGACACTTGTCCATTAGGTAGCGGCGCCTTGGCGGGCACCGGTTTTCCTATCGATCGCCATGAGCTGGCTCATTCTTTGGGTTTCTCGTCGCCGACCCGTAACAGTCTAGACTCGGTATCAGACCGTGACCACGTATTAGAGCTGATGAACTGTGCAGTGAATTCCATGATGCACTTGTCGCGCTTTGCCGAAGACCTTATTTTCTATAACTCCGGTGAGTCGGGCTTTTTAGAGTTGTCAGATCGGGTGACCTCGGGCTCATCGTTAATGCCGCAAAAGAAAAACCCCGATGCCCTAGAGTTGATCCGCGGTAAGACTGGCCGAGTGTTTGGTGCTTATGCTGGCATGATGATGACCCTAAAAGCACTGCCTTTGGCTTATAACAAAGACATGCAAGAAGATAAAGAAGGGCTGTTTGATGCCCTCGATACTTGGCACGACTGCTTAGAAATGGCCGAGATGGTATTGCATGATATTAAGCTGAACGAAGAGAAAACCCGTGAGGCGGCGCAAGGTGGTTATTCTAACGCCACTGAAATGGCCGACTACTTAGTATCGAAAGGCATTCCATTTCGTGAAGCGCACCATATTGTCGGTGAAATCGTGGTGCATGCGATTAGTAAAAAGCTGCCTATGGAAGAACTGCCTATGGCCGACTTTAAACACTTTAATGCGCTAATTGAAGACGATGTTTATGACAAACTGTCGTTAGAGTCGAGTTTAGCCAGCCGCTGTGCGTTAGGTGGGGTAGGGCCAGATCAAGTAGAGTTTGCGCTGAGCAGTGCCGAGCGCCGTTTAGCCCAGCGTGATACCTCAGGTATTCATGTACGAAGTGCGCGTCTCACCGATTTAGACGCCATTGAGCGAATGGTGAACTATTGGGCCAACATTGGTGAAAACCTGCCACGGGATCGTAAAGAATTAGTTAAAGCCGTTGGTGAATTTGCCGTAGTCGAAACTCAAGCGCAAATTACCGGCTGTGCTTCTTTATATGTCTATGACACCGGTCTTGCCGAAGTACGCTCTTTGGGTGTAGAGCCGGGCTTTCAGGGACAAGGGCAAGGCCGCGCCTTAGTAGAAAAGGTCCTACAAAAAGCCGAAGACATGGCAATTGATCGCGTTATCGTGCTCACACGAGTGCCAGAGTTCTTTATGAAGCTGGGCTTTACCCTGACCAGCAAAGCCATGCTGCCTGAAAAAGTCATGAAAGATTGCGATATCTGCCCACGCCGCCATGCCTGTGATGAAGTAGCGCTAGAAATCTTGTTGAAAGACCAAGCGATACTAAAAACTGCAGCTAATTAATATATAAAGTGAGGGGAATAAGAGTTAAAAGATAACATCACTCACCCTATCACTTGATGAAAATACCGAGCTTGCTCGGTATTTTTTTGCCTGAGATATCGCTGGAGAGCACATAGGGTACACGAATGTAGCCGCGTGCTTTAGCCGCGAAAACCTGCCTCGCAGGTTCTGATGCACAAAACTTACCTGTTACAATGTACTGATTCTTAATATCGAAGATATATGAAATATCCGCGCAAAAGTGCGGTTTTACCGCATTGCACAGCTAAAGCAGTGCCTACATAAACACAAGATGTCGGCATATCCTTAACGTATAACGTATAACGTATAACGTATAACGTACGGCGTAGGACTTATAGCCAAATTTGCAGAGGGTGGGGTTTTTAGACCAAATAAAGAAATTGGTGAAAAATAACTCATAGTCCCTTGCACCTCGTCCTCAGATAAGTATAATAGCGCTCGCTTGGTAGATTACTAAGCAGGCCTTGCTTAATATAGGTATTGGCTTTTGTCAGGTAGCTCCTGACCATACAAGCCCCCGATTTGGGTGGCATCGTTGTTAAATCACACCCCCATTCTTATGTAGAATGCAGGCGGTGCTGATTTATGTTCTTTATCCAATTGGAGCTCTGGTAATGCAGAACCAAAGAATTCGTATCCGTCTGAAGGCGTTCGATCACCGTCTGATCGATCAGTCTACAGCTGAGATCGTAGAAACTGCTAAGCGCACTGGCGCCCAGGTTCGCGGTCCAATCCCGCTACCGACTCGCAAAGAGCGTTATACCGTACTGACATCTCCACACGTGAATAAAGATGCACGTGATCAGTATGAAATTCGTACTCACAAGCGTCTAGTAGACATCGTTCAGCCAACTGATAAAACAGTTGATGCACTGATGCGTCTGGATCTGGCTGCTGGTGTCGACGTCCAGATCAGCCTGGGCTAATAACGGAAAGAGGTTTTATCAATGGCAATCGGTCTAGTAGGTCGTAAGCTGGGTATGACCCGTGTCTTCACCGAAGACGGGGTATCTATCCCAGTCACCGTTATCGAAGTAGATGCCAACCGTGTTACCCAGGTGAAAACACTGGAAAAGGACGGCTATCAAGCCGTTCAGGTGACCACTGGCACTAAGAAAGCGATTCGCACCACCAAACCTGAAGCGGGCATTTTCGCTAAAGCAGGCGTGGCAGCGGGCCGTGGACTGTGGGAGTTCCGTCTGGGTTCAGGCGAAGGCGAAGGTATCGAAGTCGGTTCCGAGCTGAACGTAGACATCTTCAATGATGTCAAGAAAGTAGACGTTACCGGTACTTCTAAAGGTAAGGGTTTTGCAGGTACTGTTAAGCGCTGGAATTTCAGCATGCAGGACGCTACCCATGGTAACTCGCTATCACACCGTGTTCCTGGTTCAATTGGTCAAAACCAATCACCAGGTAAAGTGTTCAAAGGCAAGAAAATGGCCGGACACATGGGTGCTGAGCGTGTTACTACGCAAAACCTAGAAGTGGTTCGCGTTGATGTTGATCGTAACTTACTGCTCATTAAAGGTGCAGTACCAGGTGCGACTAACGGCAGCGTGATCGTTAAACCTGCCGTTAAAGCGTAACGTCTGAGGAGATAGTAATGGAATTGGTAATGAAAGACGCGCAAGCCGCTCTTGAAGTTTCCGAAACTACCTTCGGGCGTGAGTTCAACGAAGCGCTGGTGCATCAGGTTGTTGTAGCCTATGCCTCCGGTGCTCGTCAAGGTACTCGTGCTCAGAAGACCCGTTCCGAAGTGTCTGGCGGCGGTAAGAAACCGTGGCGCCAAAAGGGCACTGGCCGGGCCCGTGCCGGTACCATCCGCTCTCCTATTTGGCGTGGTGGTGGTGTGACTTTTGCAGCTAAGCCGCAAGATCACAGCCAAAAAGTCAATAAGAAGATGTATCGTGGCGCAATCAGAAGCATTCTGTCTGAGCTGGTACGTCAAGAGCGTCTGATCGTGGTTGAGAAGTTCGGTGTGGAAGCGCCGAAGACAAAAGAACTGCTGAACAAACTAAAGCAATGGGATCTGACTGATGTGCTGATCATTACTGCCGAAGTTGACGAAAACTTGTTCCTCGCTGCTCGTAACCTGTACAAGGTAGACGTGCGTGATGTAGCCGGTATCGACCCAGTTTCTTTGATCGCGTTCGACAAGGTATTGGTAACTGCTGATGCAGTTAAGCAAATCGAGGAGATGCTGGCATGATCCGTGAAGAGCGTATTTATAAAGTTCTTAAGGCGCCGCATATCTCAGAGAAAAGCACCCTGGTTGCCGAACTAAGCAACACTATCGTGTTCAAGGTTGCCACGGACGCTACCAAGGCAGAAGTTAAAGCTGCGGTCGAGAAGCTGTTCGAAGTCGAAGTTAAAGATGTTCGCACGTTAGTGGTGAAGGGTAAAACCAAGCGCACCGGTAACCGCATGGGCAAACGTTCCGATTGGAAAAAAGCCTACGTGACCTTGAAAGAAGGTCAGGATATCGACTTCATCGGCGCCGAGTAAGAGAGGAGTAATTTAAAATGGCAGTTGTAAAATGTAAGCCTACTTCTCCGGGTCGCCGTCATGTAGTTCAGATCAGCAACCCGGAACTGTATAAAGGCAAGCCGTTCGCCGCTTTATTGGAGAAAAAATCCAAGACTGGTGGTCGTAACAACGGTGGCCGTACTACCACTCGTCACATCGGTGGTGGACACAAGCAGCACTATCGTCTGGTTGACTTCAAACGCAACAAAGATGATGTACCCGCTAAAGTAGAGCATATTGAGTATGATCCTAACCGTTCAGCTAA
>JAAYRH010000248.1 GCA_012518835.1 Aeromonadales bacterium
AAAGGAGCAACACTATGAGCTTATATCGCCAGTTAGTAGTGATGGCTTTATTATTGTTTATGCTGCTATTTACTGTTATGTACGGTTTACACATTTATCTGCTGCGTAACCAGCTAGCGGAGCAACAAGCCGCGACTATTCATCATCATGCCAGCGCGGCTGGCCTAGCGCTAACGCCTTATTTAGAAACCGATAACTCCTCCGCCCTTGAGAGGGTTGTGCATACCGTGTTTGAAAAAGGGGGCTATCACACCCTTGTGCTGCACGTATTTGCTAATGAATTTCATATTCGACAAGAGTTGCCGGTGCAGCCGAGCAAAGCCCCCCGCTGGCTGGTGCAGTTAGGTTGGTTTGAGAACACAAGTTATCGCCATACTATTACTTCTGGTTGGTTGCAGTTGGCCGAACTGACCTTGGTCGCGGATGCTGAGTCACTGTATCAGCAATTGTGGTATCAGATGCGTTATTTAGCTGGAGTGGGGATAATAGGGCTACTACTGGTATGGGGATTATTGGGGGTAGGGTTGCGCTTATTATTATTGCCGTATTTGAGTCAGCCGCTCTTGTCGCAGCATTCAGGCTAAGAACCGTGACAGTGGCTGCATCCCGCTCACAGCCTGTGTATAGTGGTTAGCTCAGCCAAATAAGTGCTGAACCTCATTTTGTTTTGTACATAAGGCATTACTATGCAAATACCTTCTTTAAACCGTTTAGCATGGCTCTCTTTATTGCTGACTGGCAGCGTAGCGGCCGTGGCCGTTCCAGAAAAGCCCCACCTAGTGACGCAAGGGCAATCAGAAATTCGAGTTGCACCCGATATGGCCACTCTATCGGTGATGGTCACGTCCTTAAAAGATGACAGCCGACAGGCTAAAGAAGAAGTGGATACGAAAGTGGCCGCATTATTTAGCAGCTTAGCCGATTTAGGGATCAGCAAGAAAGACATCGACAGTGGTAACGTGATCACGCGTCCTAACTATCACTACTCAAAAAACGGCGGCAGTCCTAAGTTGCAGGGTTATCAAGCCGAGCGCAAGATTGATGTGCGCTTATACGACTTAGATGTGTTAAGCCAAACACTTAATAAAGTGTTAGAGCAGGGCATCCAGAATATTCAGCAAGTGCGCTATGACCGTCATAATGCCGATGAGCTACGCCAACAAGCGCGACAGGCCGCGGTAAAAAACGCGAAGCAAATCGCCGATGAACTCGCTGAGGCGGCAGGTAGCGAAGTAGGAGATATTTATGCTATCGAATATCAAACCACTGCTGCGCCCCGCCATTATGGAATGATGAATGCCAAAATGGCCTCAGAAGAAGCACTCGATGCCAGCTATGTACAAAATGAGATCCAATTCACAGATCAAGTACAAGTGGTGTTTTACCTTAACTAATAGTGACTTTCATTCCCTAACTCAACGGTTTTTGATACTTTAAGTAGATACCAACCTAGTTGTCATAAAGGACCCAGTAATGGCGCATTACTCTCTAGATAAAGATAAAATAAAGATATTATTGCTTGAAGGTGTGCATCCCGGCGCAGTAGAAATGTTTAAAAACGCCGGCTATAGCAACATTGACTATATTAAAACCTCACTGTCCGATGAAGATCTCAAAGAGCGTATAAAAGACGTCCATTTTGTAGGGCTGCGCTCTCGTACCCAAATCACCGCGTCGGTGTTGGAAGTAGCAGAGAAGCTAGTGGCTATTGGTTGTTTTTGCATTGGCACCAACCAAGTGGATTTAGCTGCCGCCGAAGAGCGCGGTATTCCGGTATTTAACGCCCCTTTCTCTAATACTCGCAGTGTGGCGGAGCTGGTATTAGGTGAGATCTTATTGTTACTGCGTGGGGTACCCGAGCGCAGCGCCCTGGCACACCGTGGTATTTGGCAGAAAACGGCAAACCATGCTTTTGAAGCTCGGGGTAAGCGCTTAGGTATTATTGGTTACGGTCATATTGGTATTCAGTTGAGTATAATTGCTGAAAGCATTGGTATGCAGGTTTCTTACTTTGATATTGAAAATAAATTATCATTAGGTAATGCCACTCAGGTGTATAGCATGGAAGAGCTGCTAAGCAACTCTGATGTTATCACTTTGCATGTGCCAGAAACGCCACAAACTCAGAATATGATCGGCGCCGAAGAGCTGGCGATGATGAAGGAAGGGGCGATTCTTATTAACGCCTCACGGGGTACCGTCGTTGATATTGACGCGCTAGCGGCTTCTTTAAAGAGCAAGCATCTGGCTGGTGCGGCAATTGACGTCTTCCCGGTAGAGCCAAAGTCTAACGATGAAGAGTTTATTTCACCGCTGCGTGAGTTCGATAACGTGATTTTAACACCGCACATCGGTGGTTCTACTCAAGAAGCACAAGAGAATATTGGTTACGAAGTCGCGGGTAAGCTCATTAAGTATTCTGATAACGGCTCTACGTTATCGGCAGTTAACTTCCCTGAAGTCGCACTACCTGAGCACCCCGGTACCAGCCGTTTATTACATATCCATCATAATAAACCCGGTATTTTGAGCCAGATAGTACAGGCATTTTCTGTCGACAATATTAATATTGCCTCTCAGTACTTACAAACCACACCGAAAACTGGTTATGTAGTCATTGAAGTAGAGTGCGGACAAAGTGAACAGGCGCTAGCGAAGCTGAAAAGCATTGATGGCACCATACGAGCGCGTATCGTGCATTAATGCCATACTGCAGCAAGCGAAAAAGGGGCCAAGTTGGCCCCTTTTTTATTAGAATGTCTGCGGAGTAATGGCGAGCTCGTCGACAAACTGCTCGACACTGTGCTCGGCTTCTTTCACCGCATCGAAGGTAGCAATATGACAGACCGCATCTCCTTCGTTTACTAACGGCATGGTGAGACTACCAATGATAATACCGCTTTTAAGCGCTAGCACTGGGCTTGGTTCGGCGCCTAACGGAGCGGTAATAGTGCCTAATTGCTGGCCTTTAGCCACCCGATCGCCTAAATGAGCACTTAGATGTAAAAGTCCGTCTTGATTAGCCCGCACCCAGGTGCTGGACTTAGCAATCATGGGGAGCATACGAGCTTTGGCGCTACTGGCGTTTAGCATGCCTAAGGTACGCATTACATTCAGTACTCCACGCGTACCGGCTTTTATAGCGGCGGCATCAAAACGCAATGCTTCGCCTGCTTCATATAGCAGCACAGGGATGTTGCGACTTTCTGCTACCGCTCGCAACGAGCCATCACGAATACTGGCATCTAAGATAACCGGCGCGCCAAAGCTCAGGGCCATGGCGTGAGTGACCACACAGTCTAGTTGGGCACGAATTTGTGGCAAGTTAGACCGATGGATAGCGCCGGTATGCAGATCAATAATGTGCGTTGATTTATTGACGACTTTATCGACAAAAAAGTGTGCAACCCGAGAGGCTAGTGAACCTTTATCGGAGCCTGGAAAGCAGCGATTTAAGTCTCGCCGATCGGGAAGATAACGAGACTTATGGATAAAGCCAAACACATTTACTACCGGCACCGCAATCAAAGTGCCTTTGAGTCGAGCAGGGTTAACTTTTGCTAATACCTGATTAACAATCTCTATGCCATTAAGCTCATCGCCATGGATCGCGGCGCAGATTAATAATACCGGGCCCGGGCGCTTTCCGTGTACTACTTCTAAGGGCACCGTCAGTGGTGATTGCGTATAAAGCTGCGCTAACGCTAATTGCAGCACTTTACGCTCGCCCGGCTGTATTTGGTAACCGGCTAGCTCAAAAGGACTGACCATTAACCACGCTCTCGGGTGTTAGACTTTTTATGAAAGTTATTTTCAATGTGCTGGATCATTAAGTCAGCGACGTCTTTGCCTGTCGCCACTTCAATCCCTTGTAAACCGGGGGAGGAGTTAACTTCCATCACCAGTGGGCCGCGCTTTGAGCGCAGCAAGTCGACCCCGGCCACATTTAAGCCCATGGCTTTTGCTGACGCAATGGCGGTTTTACGTTCTTCTGGACTAATACGCACTAACTGAGCCGCGCCACCGCGGTGCAGGTTAGAGCGAAACTCACCTTCTTTTGCTTGGCGTTTCATTGCCGCAATGACCTTACCACCTAACACAAAACAGCGAATATCAGCGCCATCGGCTTCTTCAATAAATTCTTGCACCATAATGTTGGCTTTTAAACCCATGAACGCTTCTAAAACACTTTCGGCGGCGGTGCGAGTTTCAGCTAACACTACGCCAATACCTTGGGTGCCTTCTAATAGCTTAATCACAAGCGGCGCGCCGCCGACCATGTCAATTAAGTCTGGCACATCATCGGGTTTGCACGCAAAACCGGTGACCGGCATGCCCACGCCTTGGCCAGATAACAATTGTAAGGAGCGTAATTTATCTCGAGAGCGACCAATGGCTGCCGAATGGTTAAGGGAGTAGCAATTCATCATTTCAAATTGGCGTAATACCGCACAACCATAAAAGGTCACGCTGGCGCCAATGCGGGGAATAATGGCATCGAAGGGTTCCAGCTCAGCGCCTTGATAGTGAATCGATGGTTGGTTGTCATTGATATTCATGTAGCACTTTAGTGCATCAATAATACGCACTTCATGGCCACGAGCCTCGGCGGCTTCTTTAAGACGACGAGTAGAATAAAGTGTGGCATTGCGAGAGAGAATGGCGATTTTCATTAGGGAGTATGGTTCTCTTTAATCAGAAAGTGGAGGCACTAGTCAAGCCAGTTTAATACGCTATCCTTAACAACAGCGCCAACAAAAAATAGTTGGCTCGACGATAAATAAATTCATAGGAGCCCACTTTAGCAGGCATTGCTTATGATTACGCCACCTAATGCTCACTCGCTGACTCGCTTTTATCGGGGGCTTTCTTTGTGGCTGGGGATGTGTATAAATGGGGTGTATCTTTGTGTTGGTCTTTCATATATCAACCGTTTCCAACGTAAGGGGGAAATGATGACAGAAATTTTAGCTTCTTCTTGTACCGATACTCTGACCTTAGGTCAGCAATCTTATCTTTATTACAGTTTACAAAAACTGCCGCAAAGCCAAGAGCTAGCCCAACTACCAAAATCTCTTAAAGTACTCACTGAGAATCTACTACGTAATCTTGACGGTGATACAGTGACGCAAGCCGATATCGAGGCAATGCTAGCCTGGTTAGATAAAGGCGCTTCCACTCGTGAAATTGCCTTCAGCCCAGTACGAGTGTTAATGCAAGACTTTACCGGTGTGCCGGCAGTGGTGGATTTAGCGGCGATGCGTGATGCGATGCAACGCTTAGGCGGTGACGCCGAGCAAGTGAACCCATTATCAGCGGTAGACTTAGTGATTGACCACTCGGTGATGGTAGATGAATTTGCCAATGAGCACGCCTTTGACACCAACGTGGCTATGGAAATGGCGCGTAATGGTGAGCGCTATGCCTTTTTACGGTGGGGCCAGCAAACCTTTGATAACTTTAGAGTCGTGCCACCGGGTACCGGTATTTGTCACCAAGTTAACCTAGAGTATTTAGGACAAACGGTATGGCAACTGCCGCACGCCGATGGCCAAACTGTGGTTTGCCCTGACACGCTAGTGGGCACAGATTCCCATACTACTATGATAAATGCCCTCGGCATTTTAGGCTGGGGCGTGGGGGGGATTGAAGCCGAAGCCGCTATGTTGGGGCAGCCGGTGTCGATGTTGATCCCAGAAGTAGTGGGCTTTGAGTTAACCGGTGAGTTACAAGAAGGGATTACTGCCACCGACTTGGTACTGACGGTGGTACAAATGTTACGTAAAAAAGGGGTAGTAGGTAAGTTTGTCGAGTTTTATGGCGATGGCTTAGCCTCTTTGCCATTGGCCGACCGCGCCACCATTGCCAATATGGCGCCCGAATATGGTGCTACCTGTGGCTTTTTCCCGGTAGATGAAGAAACTATTCGCTACATGACCCTGACTGGGCGCAGTGCTGAGCAAATTCAATTGGTAGAAGCTTACTCTAAGGCGCAAGGTTTATGGCGTAATGCCGGTGATAAGCCGATGTTTACCGACACCTTAAGCTTAGACATGAGTCAAGTTGAAGCCTGTTTGGCTGGCCCTAAGCGCCCTCAAGACCGAGTGGTATTATCAGGTGTGCCCTCTGCGTTTAGCTTGAGCCATCAATTGGTCATGAATAGAGAAATTGATCAAGAGCAAGAAGACAAGCTGGAGTCCGAAGGCGGGCAAACGGCGGTGGCGGTAAAACAGTCACTCAGTGCTGATTTTTCTTTAAACGGTAAATGGCACAAGCTAGAAGATGGCGCTGTGGTCATTGCCGCTATTACCTCTTGCACCAATACCTCAAACCCCAGTGTGCTAATGGCCGCCGGCTTATTGGCGAAAGCTGCCGTTGAAAAGGGCTTAACCCGCGCCCCGTGGGTAAAAAGCTCCCTCGCGCCTGGCTCTAAGGTGGTGACCGATTATTTAATTGCCGCTGGCCTTATGCCTTATTTAGAACAACTGGGCTTTTATTTGGTGGGCTATGGTTGTACGACCTGTATTGGTAACTCGGGCCCGCTGCCGGATGCTATAGAAGACGCCATTACCGATAAGGACTTAACGGTAGCGGCGGTGTTATCGGGTAACCGTAACTTTGAAGGGCGTATTCACCCGTTAGTAAAGTCAAACTGGCTGGGTTCGCCGCCCTTGGTGGTGGCCTATGCGCTGGCTGGTACCATGAACCTAGACTTAACTAAAGATCCGTTAGGGGAAGATAAAGACGGGCAGCCAGTCTATCTAAAAGATATCTGGCCTTCTCAGCACGACATTGCCGAGGCCGTCGAGCTGGTAACCAGTGAGATGTTTAATAAAGAATATGCGGCGGTATTTGAAGGTGACGAGCAATGGCGCGCCATTGAGGTCGCCAATACCAGCACCTTCAATTGGCAGGCGGATTCCAGCTATATTCAGCATCCGCCGTTTTTTCAAACCATGGGAAAAACGCCAGAACCAGTAGCAGACATTAAACAGGCGCGGATTTTAGCCATATTAGGTGACTCGGTCACCACGGATCACATTTCACCGGCGGGGAGTATTAAGGCCAATAGTCCTGCAGGGCAATACTTGCAGTCGTTAGGGGTAACGCGAAAAGACTTTAACTCTTATGGCTCACGCCGTGGTAACCATGAGGTGATGATGCGCGGTACCTTTGCCAATATTCGGATCCGCAACCTCATGCTCGATGGGGTAGAAGGGGGGGAAACTCGCCATTACCCGAGTGGCGAACAACTGCCTATTTACGATGCGGCGATGCGTTACCAAGAAGAGCAGGTGCCGTTAGTGGTGATTGCTGGAAAAGAATACGGTACCGGCTCAAGCCGTGACTGGGCCGCTAAAGGCACCTTGCTATTAGGGGTGCGTGCTGTGATTGCTGAGTCGTACGAGCGAATTCACCGCTCTAATCTCATCGGTATGGGGGTAGTACCGCTGGAGTTTATTCATGATACCCCAAGTAGCTTAGGGCTAACGGGGAATGAATTGCTAAGTATCAAGGGGCTAAATGATTTATCTCCCGGTAAAGAGCTGACGCTGGTGATTGAACGCGCCGATGGCAGCAAAAAAGAGTGTCAGGTACGTTGTCGAATCGATACCAGTAACGAACTAACTTACTATCAACACGGCGGTATTTTGCATTATGTATTGCGTAAAATGCTGGCTTAATTAAAAGTAGTTAATGGTGTAGAGTTTAAGCCGCTCCTGTAACAGGAGCGGCTTATTTTATTCTAGAGTCGCTAAAATGACGTGTGAGGGAGCAAAGTTGGCTTGCACCCGATCACCGATAGCAAACGTACGTTGCTGACTTTGTTCTTTCGTTAATAAAGCACACAAGGTTTCACCTAAGTCGAGTTGCACTAAATATTCGTCTAGCTCGTCGCCCAGCACAATCTCACTGATCGCGCCAAGTAACTGGTTCTTGCCAGGGGCGGGGGAGTCTGAGGGTGCCGATAGCGTCACCCAAGGCGCTTTAATCAAGGCTAATACTTCTTTATTAACGGCTAAGTTTAATCGGGCACAGCTGCGCTCTGTTATATCGGCATAAAGCCGGGAGCCATCTTTGAGCTGTAACTCTACAGTATGACTAAGATCGACAGGCTTAAGTTGAGTAACGTGGGCAAATAGCTGATTGCGAGCACTGGTTTGTAGTGAAAAGCGAGCGACTACTGATAATAAACTGTCTAACGAAGTGTGCTCATCTTGTAGGGCATCCACCGCCATGCGCTCAATTTGATTAAGTAGACCATAAACTTTAATTAAGCGAGTGCCATAAGGCGTAAGTTGCGCACCGCCGCCGCCTTTGCCACCGGCTTCACTGGTGATCACGGGTTGCTCAAAAAGATCGTTCATCGCCTTGATAGCATCCCAAGCTGATTTATAACTGATGCCGGCGGCTTTAGCGCCTTGACTAATAGAGCCGTGGTTTTGGATTTGCTCTAATAACCGTATTCGTCTTGGGTTCACTAGCAGTTGCTGTTGGCTATATAAACTTAACTGTAATTCCAAATCCATGGGATACCCTTTAAAAGTAATTACATTATTGTGGCGAAGTGCGTGCTTTGATTCAAATCTCGTGTTTTGGATTTAAATTCAGTGTGAGTGAAGTGTTGAGCTAGGTAATAGTAAAACGACTCGAGTGATGGGCGTTATTAACCATAGCGCGCTTAGGGTAAGCGCGCTATGTGATGAGTAAAGAGGGGTTATACGTGCTGCTGGCGGCTGACACCTTGAGGCGTGCCCATAAGCAATATATCCGCTGCGCGCTCGGCAAACAGACCGTTAGTCACTACCCCGACGATGGCATTAATGCGTTGTTCTAATTCTTTGGGTTCAGTAATCACTAAGCCATGCACATCAATAATATGATTGCCATTGTCGGTGACTACGCCCTCACGATAACGGGGTTCTCCCCCTAACAAGGTTAGCTGGCGCGCAACGTACTCTCGCGCCATAGGGATCACTTCCACCGGCAGCGGAAACTGGCCTAAGGTGCTCACCAGTTTAGTGTTATCAACAATACAAATAAACTGTTTAGCCACAGCTGCGACAATTTTTTCACGGGTTAGTGCCGCACCACCGCCTTTGATCATGGCCATGCTGGCATCTATTTCATCGGCTCCATCGACATAAACGTCAATATGCTCTAATTCATTAAGATCAAATAAAGGAATACCCAGCTCACTTAACCGCGCGCTAGAGGCATCTGAGCTCGAAACAGCGCCTTTTAGTTGGTGCTTAATGGTGCCTAAGGCATCAATAAAGTGGTTAACCGTAGAGCCGGTGCCTACACCGACAATGCTATTTGGGCTAACGTATTCTAAAGCGGCCCAAGCGGCGGCTTTTTTCATTTCATCTTGGGTCATGGTGGCTTCTCTGGCTATCTCGAGTGGCAAATAATAAAGTAATGAATAAAGGGCGTCATTATAGCAAAGAGCAAGGCGCTTGCTCAGGCTTTTACCAGCGCCAATGTTGGCTAGGAGTAATCAGTTCTTGTAAGGGAATATCCCAGCTATCGGTAGGAATTGAAGTAAGTTGTTGACAATCATGAGCCAATCCCACTGCGCGGGGAGTAGGCGCCTGCTTTGTGCTGGCTAAAGTGCGATCGTAAAATCCCCCGCCCATGCCCATGCGATTACCTTGATCATCAAAAGCCACGAGCGGCGTGTAAATAATATCTAGCTGATCTTGGGGTAGCAGTTGGCGAATATCTAATTGTGGCTCAACAATGCCTAGCCGATTGGTAATAAGGGGGGTGCTGGCGTGATAGCGAAAAAACAGCAGGTAGCCTTTACAAAAAGGATGCAGTACCGGCAGGTAGACGTGAGCCCCTTGTTGCCAATACCAATTAATAAGCGGTTGTGGGTCTAGCTCGCCATCATTTGCTAAATATAAAGCCACTTTTTTTGCTTGAGCTAATGCCGGACTGGAAGCGACTTGATTGACGACTTGCTGGGCGGCAAGGTGTTGTTGTGTGGCGCTAAGCTGGCGTCGCATGTGGCGGATGTGTTGGCGAAGATGGGCTCGAGTCATTGTGTATATCGAGAGGCTAGCGTTTGCCCCACGGCCCTTGTAATAGTTCAAGGTAAATAGCTTCTACTTCAGCACGCGCCCACGGGGTACGGCGCAAGAACGCGAGGCTAGACTTAATGCTGGGTTCGTGTCTAAAGCAGTTGATATTGACTTTAGTCGCCAAGGTTTCCCAGCCATAACGAGCAACTAGCTCGGTAAGCAGCGCTTTTAGAGTAATACCATGCAGGGGATTATTAGGTTGTTGAGTCATTAAATAACATAATAATAAGAAGATAGAAGGGAAGGATAACAGGATTTTGCATGAGTTAATAAGGATCCCCAGGATGCCGTCGCTGATGTTGGTCCTTGAACCCGTCGGCTCAAGGCGGAAATCCGGTACCTACCGTAGGCTTCTCGGTCGAACCAAGCTTGCGCAATAGTAAGTAACACGGCTTTCCTTTGCTATTGATATCGGCTCAGGGACGTCATCAACAGACGAACACCCCAGGGAAAGTGAAACCTTATTATATTTAAAGCTAACGACTTTTTTTAGCTCTGCGTTAGTAGCTAATATTAGCCTACCTTATTCGCTAACGCTTCTTCAATGGTCTGTTGTAGCATTTTTATTCGCTTATCCATAGCATCAGCATATTGATAGTTCTTGTCTTTTTCAAGTTCTAGCTCATGACAGATATTAAGGGCTAGCATAACAGCAACTTGCTCGTTAGAGCCACTTTTTCCGCTTTGCTTAAAACGAGCGATGCGTTCATTGAGCATTTCCGCCGCCCGCTGCAAGGCAACTTCCTGCCCCTCAGGACAGGACACCTTATAAGAGCGTCCTAAAATAATGATGTCGATTGCCGCTGTGGTCATATTGGTCCTCAAATGGACGATTGCAGTAGGCGATGAAATTCTGGCGACTATATAGCGCACATCCATAAGTTTCAAGGGTTGGCTGGCTTGAGCTTAGTCACAATGCTAGGATTCGTCATAATAAATGACACCTTTTGACGAATTGAGCAAACAATGAACGACAAGCCCCGCCTTAACTACGATGCATTTGTGACCTTATTAGAACAACATAACATGGTGGTGACGCCCGCCGAAGTCCATGGGGTTATCTGTGGCTTAATTGGCGGCGGCATGGCCCAAAATGATGCGCGCTGGCAACAGCACTTTAATGCCTTGCTAAATGATGGTTTTGGCTTACCAAGTGAAGTGCAAAAAGCGGTGAATTTATTATTTTCTCGCGTACACGATGACTTACTCAATCAAGGGCCCTTTGAGCTGTTGATGCCTGATGATGATGAACCCCTCGATGAGCGCTTAGAAGCCATGATGGAGTGGGCGGGCGCCTTTTTAGCCGCGTTTGGCGTAGTACAGCAAGAGCTAAATAAAGCGTCGACTGAGTTACAAGAAATGATCCAAGATATTAGTAGCATCACCCGCGTCTCTAGTGACTTTGATCAAGAAGATGAAGAAAGTGAAGTGGCGTTCGTGGTGCTTTATGAGCACTTAAAGCTGGGCGTTACCTTAGCTTTTGAAGAGTTTGGTAAAGGCTTACCTCAGCCCAAACGACCTACACTTCACTAATTACAGTAGTACTGACTCATGACCCATTATGATGTAGTAATTAATGGCGGTGGCATGGCAGGTAGTGTGCTGGCGTTAGGTTTAAGCCAATTGCGCAACGCCAGTGGCGAGGAGCTGCGCATTGCGCTTATTGAGAGAACCACGCCAACATTTGGCCAACATCCCGGTTTTGATGCGCGCAGTATTGCACTGGCCGCCCACAGTCGTACCTTATTAGAGCAACTAGGGCTGTGGTCGGCTTTTGCTCCCTTAGTCACCCCCATTACCCACATTCAGGTTAGCGATCAGGGCCATGTTGGTCAGCTGCCCATGCGAGCCAAAGATTATAACGTCGATGCTTTAGGGTATGTAGTAGAGCTGAGTAGCGCGGGAGAAGCGCTGTATCGCAAGCTACAGCAAATAAAAAATATCACCCTCTACCTTGGGACTGAGATAGTCCAATTTGAGCAGCAGCTTGCACAGGTAGAAATACAGCTGAGTGATCATCGTGCGCTGAGCGCTACTTTACTGGTAGCCGCTGATGGCAGTCAGTCAATCGTCAGCCAACAGCTTAATTTAGCCCGCCGTCAATTTGATTATCAGCAAAGTGCCATTATAGCTAACATTACCACCGCCTTGCCTCATCAAGGAGCGGCATTTGAGCGCTTTACTAGTGAAGGGCCAGTGGCCTTATTGCCGATGTCTGAGGGGCGTAGTTCTTTAGTGTGGTGTGTCGGCGCAGACCGTGCTCAGTCATTAATGACTCTCGATGCCGCCGCTTTTATTAAAGAACTACAACACGCATTTGGCTATCGGTTGGGCAAAATAACCCAAGTGGGGGCTCGCCATCACTATCCTTTGCTGTTAGATGAAGTTGTACGCCCTTGGCATCACCGCGTGGTATTGGTGGGCAATGCAGCGCATTTACTGCATCCCATTGCTGGGCAAGGGTTTAATTTAGGGCTAAGAGACGTTGCCGCGCTTATTAAGCAAGTTAATCAAGCCCTCGCACAACAACAAGATATCGGTGCTTACGGCAGTCTATCGGGCTACAGGGAAGGTCGAGTGGCGGATCAACACACCATAGTAACGGCGACGACCGCGCTGACCTTGGTTTTTTCTAACTCAGATCCGCTGTTGGCGGTGGCACGAAATATGGGGCTGATGGCCTTGGCTGTCTGCCCTTTACTTAAAAACAAATTGGCCTGGCGGGCTATGGGCAAGGAATAACAGATGCAAGCAACAGATGTGATTATCATTGGTGGCGGCATAGTGGGATTAACCTTGGCGCTGTCTTTAGAGCACAGTGGCTTAAAAGTAGCGGTTATCGAAGGGCAAATGCCGGATCCAGAGTTACCTGATATTCCCGAAAATCGCGTGAGTGCCATTAATCTAGCCTCGGAAACCTTACTACGTTCGCTCGATGCGTGGCCTAGCCAAACCGAGCGAGTGGGGCCTTATCAGCAAATGGAAGTGTGGGAGGCTGACAGTTCGGCGCGCATCGAGTTTTCTGCCGAGCTGATGCAGGCCTCGCATCTAGGGCATATTATTGAAAATCGGTTATTACAATTAAGTCTATTGGCCCAAGCGCGCACCCGACCTCATATACAACTACTACTCGGACGACGAGCAAATACTGTATCGGCCAGTGAACAAGGCGCTTTTGTGCTGCTAGATAATGGCTTACCGATGACGGCGCGCCTGTTAGTGGGCGCCGATGGCGCTCGTTCTTGGCTGCGTGAGCAGCTGCAGCCTGCCATGGTACAGTGGGATTATGATCATAGTGCGTTAGTGGCCACCGTGGCGGTAGAAGAAGCACACCAACATACGGCCCGCCAAATCTTTCGCGGCGACGATATTTTAGCATTTTTACCCCTTGCAGATACTCATCAATGTTCTATTGTTTGGTCTTGTGCCCCAGAGTTGGCCGCTCAGCGAGTAGCATTAAGCGACGCTGAGTTTAATCAGCAACTCGCTCATGGGTTTGATATGCGCCTTGGGCGCTGCCAAGTGTTAGGGCCAAGAATGGCGATCCCACTAACGGCGCGCTTTAGTCAGCAATTTTGTGGCCCGCGCTGGGCGCTAATTGGCGATGCTGCTCATACGGTGCACCCTTTAGCAGGACAAGGCGTAAATTTAGGGATCGCCGATGCAAGCGCCCTTGCCGATACACTTAGTCAACTTCAGACCACAGGTGCTGATATTGGAGAGCTGGCCCAATTGCGCGCTTTTGAGCGGGAGCGCAAAGCCGAGGCGGCCACCTTGCTAGCCGCCATGGAAGGATTAAAGCGGCTGTTTGGCCATGCTCATCCCTTAGTGAAAGGACTACGAGGGCTAGGGCTTAACTTTACCGATCGTTGTACGCCCTTAAAGCGTAAATTAGCGGCTCAGGCGGCTGGGAAAATACATCCCTAACATGACTATTATTCATTTAGAAAACATTTAATTTTTAAAGAGGAACGACTAATGAGCACTATTCCTACTGAACTGTTCTATGCTCCAACCCATGTATGGGTGCGCCGCGAAGAGCAAGGTGAAGTGGTGGTGGGTATTACTGAGCATGCGCAGGACTTATTAGGCGATGTGGTATTTGCTGAGCTACCTGAGCTAGGGCGCTGGGTAGAAGTGGCCGAAGAGTGTGCGGTAGTAGAGTCAGTAAAAGCGGCCTCAGATATCTATGCGCCGGTCAGCGGTGAGGTGATTGCGATTAATGAAGAGCTAGAAGATAGCCCAGAGTTAATCAACTCAGACCCTTATGGCGATGGCTGGCTATTTCGGATACGTTTAGCCGATGAAACTGACTTAGCAGAGTTATTAGACGCTGAAGGCTATCAAGAAGGCATAGACGCAGAGTAAGTTAGTGAATGCTTTTTTATTAAGTGCCTGATAAACAAGGTTTTTAATGTAATAGAGACAAGTTTGGTCTCAGCAGCACAGAAATCTTCTTTTGCCACTAGCCAAGTGCGAAGTTACTGGATACAGTTAATGGGTAACGGTTAAGCAGTATAGTTACTATTACTTACCTTTAGGAGGCGCTATGAGCCAGAAATATGAAGCAGAAAGAGCAGTGTTAATGGATGACGTTAAACAAGTGCTAAAAGATGCGGAAGCTCTCTATAAAGCGGCTGTAGATGATGGTACTAAAGAGGGTAAAGAGCTGAAAGAAAAGCTCAAAGCACAGCTAGATAAAGCCCAGCAGCAATATAATGAATTAGAAAAAACCGTGGTGGAGCGCACTAAAGAAGCGGCCGCACAAACTAACGATCTGGTTCATGAAAAGCCTTACTATGCTATGGGTGTCGCAGCTCTAGCCGGTGTGGTATTAGGTGCTTTCTTAAGCCGTTGTGGCCGATAATAACCCACGGTGTTTAGGCGCTAACGCTTAGCACTCTGCTTTACTGACTGTCGGGAGCAAGTTTCTTGCCCCGACAGTCATTTATGCAAGGACGATTATTGATGAGTGGTCAAATCAATTCATTAAAAGAGCTATTGCATATTGTTACAGATTTGCTTTTTGTGCGCTTTAAATTAGCGAGAATTGAGTTTGTTGCGCAAAAAGAGCGAGTCGTGCGTCTGGGTATTCTCGCATTAGCTGCCGTGATGCTCTTTTTTATGTCTTATATTAGCCTGCTGTTTGGATTAAACGTACTGCTTACGCCCGAGAATAAAGTGTGGGTGTATTTTGGTTTAACCGTCGCCTTATTGCTGCTGATGATAGTCGCCATCTTGAGCATCATGCGTAACTTAGCCAATCAGCGCCGCTTTTTAAGTGATACCTTGCATGAGCTCCAAGAAGACATTGCTTATGTGCAAGGCAAAAGAAGCTTAGTGGATCGGACCTTTAAGGAGTAGGGCATGCATAAGTCCTTACAACATGAAAAAAAGCTTTTAGAGTTACAAGCAGAAGCGCTGCGCTTAAAGTTGTTAAGTAATCAAATGCGCCGTGCTCAAGAACAATCGAGTAGTCTATTAGACTTGGCTACACAACTCCCTAAAGCGGGCATGGTATGGCGCTTAGCCAATATGCCCCGCAAGCTCAGAAATAAATTATTAGTGGGTGCGGGCATCATCGGCTTAGCCTATCTGCGCCTAAAATAAGCACGCTAGCCGCTAGCCTCACCGTTAGCGGGAGTGGTTACAGCTTACTAAATAGGGCCTCTTTATTTACCTCGTCTATTTGTGTTGGTGGTAAAAAACGCTCGGCATAATCTAAATACACTTCTTGCTCTACAAAAAATCGAAATAAA
>JAAYRH010000033.1 GCA_012518835.1 Aeromonadales bacterium
AGTGAAACGCAGCCGCGCCGATGATAGTGTGGCAGATGCCATGTGAAAGTAGGTCACTGCCAGGCGCCAAATTCAAAAAGCCCTTCACCAATGTGAAGGGCTTTTTTACGTCTATAAAATATATAGTAATGAACTAGCACAGCTAAGCGTTAAATATGAAATGAGCAATGGTTTCTGTTATAAAAAGCAATTTTAGTTTTTATTAGGCGGAGTAAGCATGAAGTGGGATATTAAAGGCTGGGCAGCGTTACAGATATTGGCATTTGTGCTGTTTTTTTCTTGGGTATTGGGCTACTGGCAAACCTTAGATAAAGGGATTTTTTGGTGGTTCAATAATCTGCTTACCACTGTGCCTGGCTTTCCTAAGTTTGTGGCGATAATTAACCAGCGCTGGGTGGACGGTGCAGTGGCGATATTAATGGCCAGTTTTGTACTGCATCATGCGCTCAAAGTAACGGGTCGAGAGCGAGCAAAGATGGGCTGTCTTATTTTATTGATGGCAGGGTGCTTTTCTTTACAGGCTGCGGCAGGTAAAGCCTTACCGATAGAGCGCCATAGTCCCACTCTCGTCTATACCGATGCGGCTCGGGTAAGCCAATTGGCGCCGGACATTAAAGCCAAAGATGCTTCTGATAACTCCTTTCCTAGTGATCACGGTATTGGCTTTGCTACGTTTTTACTATTTGCCTGTTACCGATTTCCACGCCGTTATTTATATGTAGTCGCGCCGCTCGTATTTATATTAGCCATGCCTAGGGTGATGTCCGGCGCCCATTGGTTTACTGACTTTGTTTGTGGCTCAATCCCTTTAGCGCTGATTACGGGAGCATGGTTATTTCATACCCCCTTGGCACATTGGCTGACCGAGTCTATTGTCACGCCGGTAGAAAAGTTATTGCTGAAGTGGCGCTTACAAGGCTAATAAGGGAACGTCGCAACTGTGAGCAACGCTCGTTATGCTTATAAAACGGCGGTCGTAAAACGTTCGCTACAAGGCATGATATCGTAATCAACCATCACGGTTTCTTCTTCTAAATATCGGCGTAACATATCAAGGGCGGCAAACGCTAATAAACGACGTTGAGCTAATGAATCACGAAAGTGCATCTGCAGTGTCTGGGCGTAACAGGCTTGATGGGTATTTAAGGCAATTGGGATCCCTTGTGGGCCTTTAGCGCCAATCGCGAGTGATAAAGGCCGAGCTGACTTTTGTAGCCAGCGAGCTAAGTCTTCGGCGCTGTCGGGCAAACCGGCAATATAGTGGCCTTCAAAGTCACTAATAATGGTACTGATAGTATCGGTTAAACGACCACCGCTGGCTTCTTCAAATAAGATGACCTCTTTATCGGCAAGTGCTGGGCCCAGAGTCTTGGTGAAATTCATTTCATTACGCGCGACTAAGTGAGTGCCTACTTCAGCTAACAGTTGAGCCTCAGCGCGTTCAATGGCTTCATTATCTTCGGTGTCGATGATGAGTTTCATTTCTATGGTGGGTAAATTAGCTCTATATCCTAGCGCAATACCAGCAGGCCAAGTTAAATTATCTAACCGATCGCTAAGCCCAGATTCTGACAGTCCAAATAAAAAAAAGCGTCGTACTTGACTGCGGCCATTTTGACCCAGTTTGGCTCGCATGCGTGGCAAGATCTCATCGTTCATCATTACTTTTAATTCGGAAGGCACGCCGGGGGTAAAAAAGAACGTCGCGCGATTGTGCCTAATGGCAAAGCCACAGGCCGTGCCCGTAGAGTTATCTACTAACTCGGCTCCTTGGGGGAGCATGGCTTGTTTTTGATTACTAGTGGGCATAGTACGGTTACGGCTGGCGTACTTTTGCTGCATAATATCAAGCCAGTGTTGATTAAGCTCAAGAGGAACACCCGCAGCGTTAGCCATAGCTTCTGCACATACATCATCGGAGGTTGGGCCTAATCCCCCATTGACGATAATAATATCGGCTTGATGACTGCGTTGTTCAAACAGCTCAACGAGATCTGCCTTGCGATCGCCGACTGTAAAACGGCGTCGCACTTGCCAGCCTTGCTCTAATAGCAGTTGTGACAACCAGCCAGTATTAGTGTCGGTGATTAGTCCGGTTAATACTTCATCACCGGTACTCACTAATTCAATAACAGGTTCCATAATAATCTTCCTTTACGAGCGTTGAACTGATTTTACCCTATCTTGGTACTTTGGCACACGTCGAGGATGACAAGTGCCGTTAGTTTGTTGTAGATTTCTAGATGTCTAGACTTTCTTAATTATGCTGTAGTTGGAGTAAGCAATGCCCATCAGAATCCCAGATCGCCTGCCAGCGGCTAATGTACTGACTCAGGAAAATATTTTCGTGATGTCAGAGACCCGAGCGGTTAATCAGGAAATCCGCCCGATGCGCATGCTCTTGCTTAACCTGATGCCGAAAAAAATTGAAACTGAGACTCAGTTACTACGCATGTTATCCAACTCCCCACTGCAAATTGATGTGGACTTGCTGCGCATTGACGATCGTCCTTCAAAAAACACACCTCAGTCTCATTTAGAAAGCTTTTATCATGAGTTTGAGCAAGTCCAAGATCAGTTTTACGATGGACTTATTATTACCGGAGCACCGCTAGGGCTGACGGATTTTAGCGATGTGGTGTATTGGGATAAAATTGCTCAGGTAGTGGAGTGGGCAAAAAGCCATGTGACTTCTACGCTTTTTCTATGTTGGGCGGCACAGGCGGGCTTAAAGCTGTTATACGATATCGATAAGCAAACTCGGCTTGAGAAGTTATCTGGGGTGTATGAGCATCAAAATTTAGATCAGTATGATCCGTTAATGCGGGGATTTGATGATGTGTTCTTGGCACCCCATTCACGCTACGCTGACTTTCCACTCGATTTAATACAAAAGAAAACCGATCTCAAGATCTTAGCTGCCTCCGAGCAGGTAGGTGTTTATTTAGCGGTCAGTCCTGATGGGCGCCAAGTATTTGTCACCGGACATCCAGAGTACGATGCGGATACACTCGGTAACGAATATCGTCGTGACTTAGAAGTAGGTATAGCGCCTAAAATGCCGACTAATTACTATCCTAACGATGATGCGAACCAGACACCTAGAGCCACTTGGCGTAGCCATGGTCACTTGCTGTTTTCTAACTGGTTGAACTACCATGTTTATCAGCTAACGCCTTACAACCTTGAAACCTTGAATGCTGCCGGCGAGTCGTTGACCAGAGATTGAATGCGTGAGGAGTGAAGGGTAAAACATTGGTCGTTACACAGCCAATAAATAGCTAAGGGAGCAGCCAGCACCTTGGCCATAAAGAGACCGACTTATGTTTACCTTTCGCATCTTACTCCTCACGCCTCACCGTATTACTCAATAGGAAAACCAGACTTTTCGGCAGCTTTGGCTTTATTGATCATAGAAGAAATAGTCATGCCTTGGACGATGATAGAAAATAGTACAATGGCATAGGTCATCATTAGTATTAAGTCCCGTAACTCAAACTGACCCTCTGATCCGAGTCGAATACCAGGTGGGATAGACAGCGCCATAGCCAACGATAGGCCGCCCCTTAATCCGCCCCAGGTTAAAATGCGTACCGAGTATTTGTTGTAGCTGCGAAAGTGGCGAAATACCATATAAGGAACAGAGACACTAAAAAAGCGGCCAAGTAACACAAGAGGGACACTGCACAATACCAAGATCCAAGCTTGCCAATGAAATTCTACCAGCATCATGGCCAAGCCAATAAGCAAGAATAATAAGGCGTTTAAAAACTCATCGAGCAGGCTCCAAAACTCATCCAAATAGTGTTTACTTTGCTCTGAAAAACCGGTGTAGCGCGTCCAGTTACCAATCATAATACCGGTGACTACCATCGCCAGCGCGCCAGATACTCCGAGTAAGTTAGCAAGGGCAAAACCGGCGGTAGGAATACACAGAGTAATGAGCAGCTCCATGGATCCATCGTCGGTCGCGCTAATCATAATGTGGGCGATTAAGCCCAGTATGGCACCAAATAAAATGCCCCCTATCGCTTCTTGTGCGAATAGACTAAGCACAGCGCCAATGCTGAATTCACTGCCACTAAAGGCGACCGAAAAAATAGTTAGAAATACTACTAGGCCAATACCGTCATTAAATAACGACTCACCTTCTACTTGAATAGCAATCTGCTCTGGCGCGCCTAGCTTTTTAACAATCGCAAGCACCGCAATCGGGTCGGTGGGAGAGATCAAGGCACCAAATAATAAGCAATAAACAAAAGGCAGTGAGATAGCGGCCGCGTATGCGAGCAACCATAAGCCGATGGCTACTAAAAAAGTCGAGATCAAGACCCCAACAATTACTAGCGTAGATATTTCCCACTTTTGACTTTTCATTGCAGGCAAGTTGATGCCTAAGCCACCGGCAAATAGCAGAAAACCTAATATGCCTTGCAGTAGGAATTGTCCAAAGTCGACATTCTTGATCACCTCTATGGCATGGGTCTCGAGCTCTGGCCAAGCGGTTTTGCCGAGAATTAGCATAATGATGGAGATCAGCAGGGCACCGAAGGTAATGGCAATGGTGGTCTGGATTTTCATGATGTATTGATTGACGAAAGCGATAGTGATCGCGATTGCCGCCAAAAAACACAGGGTGTAGTAGACGCTCATAGCAGCTGTTCCGGGTTAATATTTTATTATTGAAGTAAGCTTAGTTACCACGCTTGGTGGGTGGGATATAGTGTGCCTCAATCTGGGGCGCAGCCCTAGTAAAAAGCGATGCTTTTATCCTTCATTGGTAGCCGGTATTTTACTAGCCAACCATTACAGATGGCTAGGCATCCCATGCCGCGCTTGTGGTAAGATAGGGAGTCGCGTAAAGGAATTAGGTCGTTACAGGAGTCAGCAGTGTCCAGATCCCCCGTATTTTCCCAGCTTGAACAGGCATTAGCCGAACGAATTTTGATCATCGATGGGGGCATGGGCACCATGATCCAGTCCTATAAACTCGATGAGGCCGCCTATCGAGGCGAGCGTTTTGCTGATTGGGCGTCAGACGTCAAGGGTAACAATGATTTATTGGTACTGTCTCAGCCGAAGTTGATTTCGCAAATTCATAGCGACTACTTTGCGGCGGGCGCTGATATTATTGAAACTAATACCTTTAACGCCACCCCAATTGCTATGGCCGACTATCAAATGCAGTCGCTATCGGCAGAGATAAACTTTGAGGCGGCACGTCTAGCTCGCTCCGTGGCCGACGAGTGGACTGCAAAAGAGCCTCATAAACCGCGCTTTGTGGCTGGAGTATTAGGGCCGACCAACCGCACCGCCTCTATTTCACCGGATGTGAATGATGCCGGCTATCGAAACGTGAGTTTTGATGAGTTAGTAGAGGCTTATACTGAGTCGACTCAAGCTTTGATCGACGGTGGCGCACATATGTTGATGATAGAAACTATCTTCGACACCCTTAACGCTAAAGCCGCGGTATTTGCGATTGAAACCTTGTTCGATAAGCAAAACATCCGTATTCCAGTAATGATTTCCGGCACTATTACCGATGCCTCTGGCCGTACCTTAACTGGGCAAACTACTGAAGCTTTCTATCATTCGTTACGCCATGCCAAGCCGCTGTCGTTTGGTTTAAACTGTGCATTGGGCCCTAAAGAGCTACGCCAGTACGTACAAGAATTGTCACGGATCAGTGAAACCTATGTCTCGGCTCACCCTAATGCCGGCTTACCCAACGCCTTTGGTGAATATGATCTTGAAGCCGATGAAATGGCCGAGCATATTCGCGAATGGGCTGAAAGTGGTTTCTTAAACCTAGTCGGCGGTTGCTGTGGCTCGACTCCTGAGCATATTCGGGTGATGGCTGAAGCCGTAGCGGGTATTAAACCTCGTGTCTTGCCCACCCTAGCGCCTGCTTGTCGCCTATCGGGCTTAGAGCCCTTGGTTATCACGCCCGACACTATGTTTGTTAACGTGGGTGAGCGCACTAACGTCACTGGCTCTGCTAAATTTAAGCGGCTGATCCGTGAAGAAAAGTACGATGAAGCGCTAGAAGTGGCACTACAGCAAGTAGAAAATGGGGCACAGGTGATTGATATCAACATGGATGAAGGCATGTTGGATTCAAAGGCGTGTATGACTCGCTTCTTAAATCTGATTGCCGGTGAGCCTGATATTTCACGGGTGCCCATTATGCTCGACTCCTCTAAGTGGGAGGTAATAGAGGCCGGCTTAAAATGCATTCAAGGCAAGGGCATTGTTAACTCTATTTCGATGAAAGAAGGCGTCGATGAGTTTATTGAACATGCCAAGCTCGTGCGCCGCTATGGCGCTGCCGTAATCGTGATGGCGTTTGACGAAGTAGGTCAGGCTGATACCCGTGAACGTAAGTTTGAGATTTGTGAGCGTGCCTATCGGATTTTGGTTGATGAAGTGGGCTTTCCAGCAGAAGATATTATTTTTGACCCCAATATTTTCGCCATCGCCACCGGCATTGAAGAACATAATAACTATGCGATAGAGTTCCTGGACGTTATTAAAGACATTAAACAACACCTGCCCCATGCCATGATCTCGGGCGGAGTATCTAACGTGTCGTTTTCGTTTCGTGGCAACGAAGTAGTGCGCGAAGCTATCCACTCCGTGTTTTTATACCATGCCGTAAAAAACGGCATGGATATGGGGATCGTTAACGCCGGTCAGCTGGCGATTTATGAAGACATTGATCCTGAGCTAAAAGAAAAAGTCATCGCGGTAGTGCTCAATGAAAATGAAGGAGCCACCGAAGCTCTATTAGAAATCGCTGAACGCTATCGTAACAGTAGTAGCGAAGCGGTGGATCCTCGGGATTTAGAATGGCGCTCGTGGCCAGTAAATGAACGACTGTCGCACTCGCTGGTTAAAGGGCTGACCGACTTTATTGAAGAAGATACGGAAGCGGCTCGTCTCGCTGCAGCTCGGCCGCTCGATGTGATTGAAGGGCCGCTAATGGATGGTATGAATGTGGTCGGCGACTTATTTGGCGCCGGTAAAATGTTCTTACCGCAAGTAGTTAAGTCGGCTCGGGTAATGAAGCGGGCAGTGGCTTATTTAAACCCCTACATTGAAGCCAGTAAAGAGGTGGGACAAACCAACGGTCGAGTAGTGATGGCCACGGTAAAAGGTGATGTGCATGATATTGGTAAAAATATCGTTGGCGTAGTACTGCAGTGTAATAACTTCGAAGTCATTGATTTAGGCGTTATGGTGCCTTGTGAAAAAATTCTACAAACGGCCCGTGAAACGAATGCTGATATGATTGGCTTGTCGGGGCTGATCACGCCGTCGCTAGACGAGATGGTGAATGTGGCGCAGGAAATGCAGCGCCAAGGCTTTACTATTCCGTTACTGATTGGCGGTGCCACTACCTCTAAAGCGCATACGGCAGTTAAGATTGAGCAAAACTATGATGAGCCGGTAGTGTATGTCTCTAATGCTTCGCGTGCGGTGGGGGTAGTGCAAACGTTACTGAGCAAAGAGAATAAGCCGGCTTTTGTAGAGCGGTTAAACAAAGAGTACGACACCGTACGCGATCAGCATGCCCGAAAAAAACCACGTACTAAACCTATCTCTTTAGCAGATGCGCGAGCGAATAAAGTCGATATCGACTGGCAGGCTTATACCCCCCCAGTACCGGCTAAGCTGGGAGTACATGAGTTTCATAATATTCCCATTTCCGTGGTGCGTGAATATATCGACTGGTCGCCCTTTTTTATGACCTGGGGATTAGCAGGAAAATTTCCTCGCATCTTAGAGGATGAAGTAGTGGGTGAGGAGGCCACCAAGTTATTTGCTGATGCCCAAGCCATGTTGGATAAGCTAGAGCAGGATCAAACCCTAAGTTGTGCCGGAGTGATTGGCTTGTTTCCTGCAAACAGTGTGGGTGATGATGTGGAAATTTATGCTGATGAGTCGCGCAGTGAAGTACTACAGACTTTGCGCTTTCTGCGCCAGCAAACAGAGAAAAAAGACGGCTTTCCTAATTATTGTTTAGCTGACTATGTGGCACCGAAAGGAACCAAAGCAGATTATATCGGTGGCTTTGCCGTGACCGGCGGTATCGGTGAAGATGACATTATTCGTCGTTATAAAGACGAGGAAGATGATTATAATGCTATCCTTGCCGGCTCGGTGGCGGACCGCTTAGCGGAAGCTTTTGCCGAGTATTTACACTTGTTAGTACGTCGTGAATACTGGGGCTATGCTGCCGATGAGCAGTTAACGAATGATGAATTAGTACGCGAAAAATACGTGGGCATTCGCCCAGCACCAGGTTATCCAGCTTGCCCTGAGCATACTGAAAAAGGGACGCTGTGGGAGTGGTTAGACGTAGAGTCGCGGATTGGCATGAAGCTAACCGAGTCCTATGCTATGTGGCCCGGCGCGGCTGTCGCCGGCTTTTACTTCTCCTATCCTGATACCCGTTACTTTGCGGTAGCGCAGATCCAAGAAGATCAATTATTGGACTACGCAGCTCGTAAAGGGATGACTAGAGAAGAAGCCGAAAAATGGCTGGCGCCGAACTTAAGCGCTTAATAATGGTCATAACTTCGTTATCGTTAAATAATACTGGCGCCTTTGGCGCCATTTTTGTAAAAACGTATTCTTCATACTCATTTTTGATGAGAAAAGGGTATGCTTAAGAGAATTTGTGCCAGCAAGGGATACCTCTTGTAGCAAGGAGGAGCTGTGCTAGGAAAGCGAGCTAAGTGCTGCCTTTTATGTACGGTGTGCCATATTTATTTTATTAGTTAGGAGCTAGGCATGTGGGGTAGAAAAAATAATGGGCAAGCAAGGTGGCTGCTCCTGACGGTAGTCATGCTCAGTTCTTTATTAGTACAGGTGCAGGCCAACCCTCGTTATGCCGCTATTATTGTTCATGCCGACAGTGGAGAAGTCTTACACTCTGCTCATGCTAATGCACCACGCTATCCTGCCTCTTTAACTAAAATGATGACCCTGTATCTGCTATTTGATGCTATGGAGCAGGGGTTAATGACACTAGACACAGCAATGCCGGTCTCGGCTCATGCAGCGTCGATGCCGCAAACCAATATTTCTTTAAAACAAGGCGACCGACTGCGGGTACGGGATGCAATTCCGGCGCTAGTAGTACGCTCTGCTAATGATGCGGCGGTGGTGGTTGCTGAAGCCCTAGGCGGGACTGAAAGTGAATTTGCAGTCATGATGACCAATAAAGCCAAAGCATTAAACATGACCTCCACCACCTTTCGTAATGCATCCGGTTTGCCCGATGCGGCTCAAAAGTCCAGCGCTAAAGATTTATCAGTGTTAGCGCTGCGACTAATGAAAGATCACCCTAATTATTATCATTATTTTTCTACCTTATCTTTTACTTTTAAAGGCAAAACTTACCATAGCCATAATCGCATGATAAAAAACTATGCTGGTACAGATGGCATGAAAACCGGCTACATTCGTGCTTCTGGCTTTAACGTAGCCACTTCATCGGTGCGTAATAATCAGCGTTTAATTGGTGTCGTGATGGGCGGGCAAACCGCCCAGTCTCGTGATGCAGAAATGGTTAAGCTGTTAGATGCGGGATTTGTAAAAGCGAAAAAAATAGCTAAAACCTCACCCCAAGCGGCAAAGATGGATAATAAGCTGGTAGTGAATACTGAAACTGTGCGTCAAGTGACTAAACCTGAAGCTAAGCCAGCGCCAAAGCCCGAGCCTAAGCCAATAGTGTCAGCACCTAGACCAGCACCGGCTGTTGCTGCCACTCCTGAGGTGGCACGCCTTGGCCAGTGGGCGGTACAGGTAGGTTCATTTAGAGGAGCAGAGCAAGCGCGTGAACGAGCACATGAAGCAGCCCGCCGTTTAGATGACGTAAAGTCCGAGCAAGTTGCGATCAATGAAGTACAGATTAGCAATAACACCTTATACCGTGCTCAGCTAGTGGGCTTGCAGCAAGATCAGGCTAAGCTTGCTTGTGAGCGCTTAACGCGCCAAGGAATAGACTGTTTAGTGGTTAGAAATGAAAGCTAATGTCAGTGAGATCAGTTAATCGCTTTACTGTGATTGGCGGGTTTTGGCTTCATGTTCTAGCAGCCATATTTTACGATCTACCCCGCCGGTATAGCCTACTAGCTTGCCAGTGGCACCAATGACCCGATGGCAGGGGATAACAATAGTAATAGGGTTGCGACCATTAGCGGCGCCCACGGCGCGCATTGCCTTTGGGTTATTAATGGCTAAGCTAATCTCTTTATAACTACGGTGCTCAGCGTACGGAATAGCTTGTAAGGCGTGCCAGACGGCTTGCTGAAAATTAGTTCCAACGGGCGCTAAGGGTAGGGTAAACAGCTGGCGCTGACCGGCAAAGTATTCCGCTAGTTGCTGACAGGCCTGTTGAAGTAATAAGCTGCGTGGTGCAATAGCGGGTAAGTGCTGATGTTCATCGTCATAATCGACATTGGTAATAGCCGTATCGTTGGCCGCAATACGCAAACGTCCTAGGGGGCTGGCAAAGGTACACTCGATTCGCATCTTAGCTCCTTATAGGTTCATGATAGGCCAAGCATCGAAGGCAGGTTCTTCGTAAGGGTGAGCGGTGCGCAGGGCGCTAACGGCATCGCTAAGTAGTTCGGCACTACAAACTAACTCTACTTTTACTTCTGCTACACGCGCCACTTTTCCAGTTTCACCAATAAAAGGCTTGGCGCCGGCAAGAGGGCGAAACTGCCCCGTGCCACGAGTTTCAAAGCAGCAGTGTTCATAGTCGCCTATTTTTCCTGCCCCTGTAGCAAACACGGCGCTTTTTACTGATTCTAAGTGGGTTTCAGGCACAAAGAATACCAACTTATACATAGGAGCCCTCCTGCTGCAGTGAAATGAAGGTTAACGCCGCTACTTATAAAATAGCGGTTTATTTAATAGTTATAACGTCAAATTAAACCTTTCTCAAAAATGCGGCGACAAGCTGAATTTGCACGCCGTTGACTCTACCTACCACGTGGCCAGGTAAGCTGGCATTTAAATTAATATTTTTAACTAAAGTTCCCCGCTTAGCGGTAAAGCCGGCCCCTTTAACATCTAAGTCTTTGATTATATTAACAGAGTCGCCAGCCTGTAAGCGAGTGCCATTGCTGTCTAGCAGCGCTTCGCCTTCTTCTTCCTCTGCGGCTTGGCCGGATTCGGCCCAGGTTTGTACTTCAGGATCGAGATATAACATGTCCAATAGATCTTGTGCCCAAGGTTCGCTTTCGAGACTAGTGAGAATGCGCCAAGCTAATACTTGAATAGCTGGCTCTTGGCTCCACATACTGTCATTTAAACAGCGCCAGTGATTAGCATTACTGGGAGTGGCCAGCTCTTGCTGACATGTGGCACACAGCAGCGCATTGTGCTCAAGGCTTTCATCGGCATACGGGGCTATAGCGTAAGGGGTTAACCCTTCTGCCGCCGCGCATAGCTCGCAACCTTGGCCGCTACGTGTTAGTAATTGTTGTTTTAAGCTCATTTTGGGCTTCCTTAATATGGATAAAAATAGAAAATACTTTAGCATAAACCCATCTATTTGTTGTGGTTATCTCTTTAAGCGCTACCGCAGCAAAGAATAGTTCGCTCCCTTTGATAAGGCAAAACCCATGAATAATCAGCGTCCTACACTTAAGGTAAGTGAGGGTTGCATTCAGTTACACGGCGATTGGACCTTAGCTCACTATGGAGAGCTAAGGCGTCAATTGGTTCCCGAGGCGCAATCGCTCCAGCGACTAGATGCAAGCCAAATGACTAGCCTAGATACCGCCGGTGGCGCAGTGCTAGTTGAACTGTTGGGTGTAGACCAGCTGCGAGCGTTAGTAACCGACCACAGTGATTTGTCTGCAGAGCGTCAAGCCTTATTGTTGGCGGTCGTAGAGGCCAAGGCAGAGGCTAAGCCGTTAGTAACGTCTCCCACTCATTGGATTGATAGGCTCGCGGGGTTAGGTGAGCGGGTGGTAAGTGGTTGGCTGCAGTTTATTGCGCTATTAGGGTTTATGGGGCAAGTGCTCAGCACTTGGCTGAGTTTATGTTGGCGTCCCTCGCGCTGGCGGATCACTGCCCTGACGGCACAAATACAACAATGTGGCCTTAATGCGGTGCCGATAGTGGCGCTACTGACTTTTTTAGTGGGCGCCGTGGTGGCCTTTTTAGGCGCGACCGTTTTAGCAAACTTTGGTGCCACTATTTATACAGTGGACTTAGTTGCCTATTCTTTTTTGCGTGAGTTTGGGGTATTACTGACGGCGATTTTACTAGCCGGGCGCACCGCCAGTGCGTTTACCGCCCAATTAGGCTCAATGAAGGTAAATGAAGAGCTGGACGCGCTGCGCACCCAGGGGCTAGATCCTATTGAACTGTTGGTGATCCCCCGAGTGTTAGCATTAGTGATCAGTTTGCCGCTATTAACTTTTATTGCCATTTTATGTGGGTTACTCGGCGGTGCTATGGTGTCGTTAATCTCTCTAGATATTCCAGTGGTTCAATATATCGCGATTGTGCAGCAAGTCCCGTTTAAGCACTTTGTGGTGGGCTTGGCTAAAGCCCCGCTGTTTGCTGTGCTTATTGCGTTAATTGGCTGTTTAGAAGGTTTTAAGGTCAGCGGTAGCGCTCAATCAGTGGGAGAGCACACTACCTCGAGTGTGGTGCAATCAATTTTTGTGGTGATCTTATTAGACGCCATTGCCGCGCTATTTTTAATGGAGATGGGTGTGTGAAGCAGGCCACAGATACAGTGATCCAAGTCGAAGGACTTAATAATAGCTTTGGCACTAATGTGGTTCATGAGCATTTGGATTTAACGGTCTATCGCGGAGAAATATTAGGAGTGGTTGGCGGCTCAGGTACCGGTAAGTCGGTATTATTGCGTGCTATTGTCGGTTTGCTACAGCCTAAAGCCGGCACGGTGCGCCTGTTAGGAGAAGACCTACTAACCTTAAATGATGCTAAGCGCAGCCAATTGCAGCGGCGCATGGGGGTGTTGTTTCAACAAGGAGCCCTTTATTCGTCGTTGACCATCCAAGAAAATATAGAACTCGCGCTGATCGAACAAGCTGGGCTCGCTCGTGCGGATGCCGCAGAGCTGTCACTCATGAAGATAGCCTTAGTAGGGCTGCCTACTAAGGCGGCGGCTTTATATCCCTCAGAATTATCGGGTGGCATGGTTAAACGAGCAGCTCTGGCGCGCGCGATTGCCTTGGATCCGGATGTGTTATTTTTAGATGAGCCTACCGCGGGGTTGGATCCTATCTCTGCCGCCGCTTTTGACCATTTACTGCTGACCTTGCGAGATGCGCTGCATTTGTCGGTCTTTTTAGTGACCCATGACTTAGATACTTTATATACCTGCTGCGATCGGGTAGCGGTATTATCGCAAAAACGGGTATTAGTAGAAGATACTCTAGCCGTAGTGGCGAAGACAGAGGACCCGTGGATCCAAGATTACTTTCATGGGCCAAGAGGCCGCGCCGTCGCGTACCAGCAGGATCAGATCCTGGCTAAGGAGTCATAAATGGAAACTCGTGCTCATCATATATTAATTGGTGCTTTTACCTTATTAGTGGCGGTCGCTATTTTATTGTTTAGCTTGTGGATGGTGAAATCGGGTAGTCAGCAAGACACCCGCCTATACAGCGTAGAGTTTCATGAAGCGGTCAGCGGCTTAACGGTGGGCAGCGCCGTTGAGTACAGTGGTATTCGGGTGGGGGAAGTAGAGCGCTTATCGCTTAACCCCAATAACCCTGCGGTGGTATTAGCCCAAGTACGAATTTCTAAGCAGGTTCCTATTAAACAAGATACTAAGGCGCGCTTAGCCTTAGCGAATATTACCGGAGCTTCTAATATCCAGCTTAGTGGCGGTACGCCCACTAGTCCTAATCTAGAAGCACCAGAAGGGCAGTTACCGCTGATTATTGCCGAGCCTTCTCCTTTTGCTAAGTTACGGCTTAATAGCGAAGAGGTGATTACCGGCTTTAAGTCGTTGCTCGATAATGCTAATCAATTATTCTCCAAAGAAAATGGCGAGAATTTCAGTCAGATGCTGGCTAACTTAAATGCCACCACTGGTATAGTAGCAGAGCAAAAAGATGATATTAGTGCAGGTATAAAAAACCTGACGCAAGCTAGCCAGCAAATCAATGACACCATGAGTCAGGCAGCGCGTATGCTCAGTCAATTAGAGGGTCAGCTTAATACCAAAGGGGAGCAGGTGCTCACTAATGCGGATCGTACCTTGGCATCACTGGCGAAAATAAGTAACGACCTAGATCAGCTGCTCACTAATAACCAACAGGCATTGAATTCTGGATTACAAGGGATGATGGAAATTGAGCCTACCTTAAGGGAGTTACGGAGTACTTTAGCGACCTTGGGTGATATGGCCCGTAAACTAGATGCTGAGCCCAGTCGATTCTTGCGGGGCGGAGAAGATGTGAGGGAGTTTCAGCCATGAAAAAAATATCCACTCTGGTGATGGGTTTATTGCTCTTAAGTGGGCTGGCAGCTTGTAGTATTTTGCCGCCGGTGGAGCCGGTAACTTACTATCGGCTGCCAGCCACCAGCCTAACGCTACCGGCTAAGTTACACAGCTCACCGTCATTGCCCATGAGTTTACGAATTAATCAGCCTAATGCCGACGGCTTATTAGCGGGAGCGCGCATTGTGGTGCTGCCTGATGATAACCAATTAAGTGTGTATCAAGGTGTCCGCTGGGAAGCCCCTGCGCCTATTTTATGGCGTAATAATCTAATGGATACTTGGGCACAGACGGGGAAAATTCAATATCTTAGTAGTGATACTGAAGCCTTACAGGTGGATCTAGAGTTAGGTGGCACGCTAAGGGCTTTTCATACTGAATATCATGCAGGGCAGCCAAAAGTCCATATTCAATTTGATGCGCAACTCATCGATCCACGCAGTCGCCGCATCTTGGCCAGCCAGCGTTTTTCGAGCCAGCAAGTGCCCGCCAGTGCTGATGCAGCAGCTGTAGTAGCGGCATTTGGCGAGGCGCAACAACAATTATCACAGCAGCTGCTGACCTGGCTTTTGAGCGTGAAGACAACGCGAGATCGTTAATCGATGAAGGGCGCCAAAAAGTTACTAGTACAGGCATTTTCTGGCAACTCGCAGAGCATCATACCGCTGGTGTTATTAGGCTGTGTGGTAGGTGTGGTGGCTGGGATCGTGATGGCCAGCTTTGTAACTTTGCTCAATCTGGTATTAGGATTATTAAACGGCGCTTCGTTAGAAGACTTTGAGTCATTGACGCCCAGCTGGCGCTTTGGTTTACCGGTACTAGGCAGTTGTTTATTAATTTTGTTGTATCGCTTTACGCCTAGCACCGCACAAGTGGCCGGCTTACCCTATGTATTAGAACGACTGCATTATGGCAGCGGGCGCTTTCCTTGGAAGAATACGGTTTTTCAATTTTTTGCAGCGCTGATTTCCTTAGGCTCGGGCCACAGTGTGGGGCGAGAAGGTCCAGCGGTGCATTTAGGCTCTGGCATTGCCAGCTTGCTCGGCCAATATACCCATCGTCCTCCCAGCCAATTACGTCTACTGGTGGGGTGTGGCACTGCAGCGGCTATTTCTGCGGCCTTTAATACGCCCTTAGCTGGGGTATTATTTGCCATGGAGGTGGTGCTAATGGAGTACAGCATACTGGGCTTTGCGCCTATTATTGCTGCCGCGATCAGTGCCTCTGCCTTTACGGGCATCTTACTGGGGCCTAACTCGGTATTATCTCCCACTCGTTTAGCGCTTGCTGATTACGGCGATATTCCTAGCTTATTATTCACTGGCGTATGGATTGGGTTAATAGCGGTATTATTTCATCAGTTAATACGGCTATTTTTACGGTTTCCGCTTCCCTCGCGCGCCATTAAGTTATTACTAGCGGGGCTTATCACCGGCAGTTTAGCGCTATTAGCACCTGAGATCTTAGGCTCAGGTTACGACACTATTAATGCCACTTTAAGTAGTGAAATACCTTGGAGTTGGTTGCTGGTTATCTTAGCGGCCAAGCTCATTGCGACGGCAGCGGCAATTGGCCTTGGGGTGCCGGGGGGCCAAATCGCCCCTATGTTAGTACTGGGCGTGTGTGCAGGTGGCTTGGCGGGCGCTTTGGTACCGGGGGACTCTCCTGCCGGCTTATATGCTTTATTAGGCATGGCCGCGATGATGGCCGCCATGCTGCATGCGCCGTTAGCAGCTTTAGCTACTATTTTGGAGTTATCCTTAAGTGCCGAAGTGATGTTTCCAGGGATGACAGTAGTGCTGACTGCGACTATGATCAGCCAATACGTGTTTCGCCAACCCTCGCTGATGATCACCATGCTTAAAGCACGGGGACGCTTTTTAGAAACTCACCCGTTGCGTACGGCACTAGCCCAACGTTACCTTTCAGAGTTAGTGAGCTTTCGCTTTGCGCAATTAGATATCGCACAAGTAGATGCTGAGCACTTAGAGCGAGTATTAGCACTGCCACTGCCTTGGATAGTGGTTCATCAAGAACAATCCTGTTATTTATTATCAAAGCAGGGACTAGAGCAGGCTTATTTAGATTATCAGCAACAGTCGCTGACCTTAACGGTGGCTGAAATGTTAACGCCACTGTTAACGGCCAATCGGGTCGTTAAAAAGCTCGATACCGACGCTTCTTTATTAACCGCTTTGAAAAGCTTAGAACAGCAGGAAGAGGTAGCGGGTTTTTTATTGCCTACTGCGCGTTTCGGGGAAGGGTTGGTCACTCGGCGTCGATTAATGCGCATGTTAACGTTGGATAATCCGCTGCATTAATGAGCCGCCGTTACAGGACGGCGGCGAATAAGGTTAAAGAGTAGCGAGCGCTTCTTGAGCTTGGGCTTGCCATTGCCCTGGTAGAGCTGCCGCTTTACGTAGGCTTTGTTTAGCTTCACCCGTTTGGCCTAACCCCTGCTGGGTTAGCCCCAAGTTAAGCCAAGCTGCTGCCAGCTTAGGATCTTGCTCGGTTGCTTGTTTAAAGGCCAGTAGAGCTGCCTGAGTGTCGCCATTAGCATGTTTAGCATTTCCCAGTGCAAACCAGCCAAGGGCCGATTCGGGCCAGCGCTCAACGACGGCTTGCCAAGCGGGTAAGGCTTGTTCTACATCGTTAGCCGACTCAAACGCCGAGATACTGTCTATCGCCTCGGTATCGGTTAGCGTCGCAGGCAGCTCCCCCGGTGGCAGCACCACCATGGCCCAGCGCTGACTACGAGCCCAAGTCGCATCAAAGCGGCTCATTTCCATTACCTGTCGTGATTGCTCACCACTATGCAATATTAATTGCTGGCGCGCTCGGTCATAACCAATCACCACGGCGTAATGCCACATCGGCAAAATAGACAGCCCTAAGTTTTGTAAGACCACCACCGGGTTGCCGGCATTAACTTCGCTAAGTAGCGCATCAAAGCTGCCGTTTAAGGGGTAGCTGATCCTATGATGGCGGCGTACGGTCGCCAACATTTCGGGCTGCACACTGCCTTCTCGGCCGGGTAGAAATACCTGCGGGATCAGCTCATCTACGTCTACGTCTACGCCGCTGGCACCCAGCGCCATTGATAATGAAGCAGGACCACATTGAAAATCACGCTGGCTATGAAAGGGAACGCCGCTGATATAAGACTGTTGTGGTAGTGCCGACGCTGTATCGGCCGACAGCTCAGGTTGGCTGGCGCAGCCACTTAGCAGCCACAATAAGACCAAAAGGCCCGCGAGGCGGGCCTTGGTGAAACTAATTAATGTCATCATGATTAGCGAGTAAAGGGGTAAACGTTAGTCAGGCCTAACAAGTCAGTGATCAGTAATACAATAAACACCGTTAATAAAGCACCAATTACCGCGTTAGCACCGGCAGGCATATTGTCTAGCTGTTCGGCCATGTCGTGAACTTCTTGATCAGAAAGAGCGGCAACCCGTGCTTCCACTTCGTTTAGCTCGACACCATAGTTAACCAGTTGCTCTTGCACATCGGTACGGGCCAATAAGTCATTAATGCGCTCGCGATCGGCCGTTACTTTTACCGCATCCAGTGCACTTTGAGTCGATACTAACTGGCTGGGTTGAGCTTGTACCGTGAGCGGCATAGTACCCATGAGTAAAGATAAAATAAGGAGGGGATTTAAGATGCTGAATAACTTCTTCATTGTGTTGCTCCATGGCAGTAAAAATAAAAGAATAAAAAACTAACGTCGGGCTGATGAGATATCTCTCCGCTCTTGTGGTGACGCCATTATTAGGTGAGAGCCTAGTGCTTACGATGCAGAGTTTTCATGTAAACAATAATAATAGCAAGGGAGTTCACTTTATTATCAAGTGAACTGATAGTAAAAGAGTGAACAAGTACCGTTATCCATCAATGCTTTAGCTTCATTCGAATCATATTCACATTGCGACAAGCTTCGACATCCTTATGATTATTAACGTATTACTTAACCATGGAGCCCGTATGTGGCATCACCAGCAAGTGAAGAATCGCGCCGTATTCGCACTGGGACTTTTATTTTTAAGCTTAGCTTCTACAGTGCAGGCCTCGACCGTCCCTCAGCTAGTACCTAAGATACTGGCTACTTATCCCCACGATAAGCAGGCCTTTACTCAAGGCTTGGTATTCCATCAAGGTGACTTATATGAAAGTACCGGCTTATATGGGCGCAGTAGTCTGCGAAAGGTGGAATTAACCACCGGCAAGGTGCTACAGCAGCAAGCGCTAGACGATAATGCTTTTGGCGAAGGGTTAGCGTTAGTCGATCAACAATTAATTCAGCTCACCTGGCAGCAAGGCCGAGCCTTCGTTTACGATCTGGACCGCTTTATTGTAAAAAACGTCCATTCTTATCAGGGACAGGGCTGGGGGTTGTGTTTCGATGGCCAAGATTTGTGGATGAGTGATGGCTCAGCGACTTTATATCGCCGTGATGCTCAAAGCTTTGCGCTGTTAGAACAGATTGTCGTACAGTTAGCAGAGCAACCTCAAGCTCAGCTTAATGACTTAGCCTGTGTGGGTGAGCATATTTATGCCAATATTTGGAAAGAGCCAAGATTAGTCAAAATAAACAAATACAGCGGCAATATTGCTGCAGAGATTGACGCTAGTGAGCTAGTAGCACGCAGTGGCCGCCCTCGCGATGGCGAGGCGGTACTTAATGGCATTACCTATGATGAGCACACCAAGGCTTTTTATGTGACCGGTAAGCTATGGCCTAAACTGTTTAAAGTGATCTGGCAGGAAAGACAGCCGTAAAAAAAGAAAACCCCAAGTTGGCCGGCTTGGGGTTGGCGTGTTAGCGGTTAGCTTTAGCTTCTAACAGGGGGCGCAAGAAACGGGCGGTATAAGAGCTTTCATGAGCCGCGACTTGCTCCGGCGTGCCGGTGACTAAGATTTGCCCACCGCCACTGCCGCCTTCGGGGCCCATATCGATGATCCAGTCAGCGGTTTTTACCACGTCCAAGTTATGCTCGATAATCACTACGGTATTACCTTGATCACGCAGTCGATGCAGTACTGTTAACAGCATTTTAATATCATGGAAATGCAGGCCAGTGGTGGGCTCATCCAAAATATATAACGTTTGTCCGGTGTCGCGCTTAGACAGCTCTTTAGCCAGTTTAACGCGTTGAGCTTCACCACCCGACAGGGTAATCGCCGATTGCCCCAGGCGAATATAGGACAAGCCCACATCCATCAAGGTTTGTAACTTACGGGCAATCGCCGGCACCGGTGCAAAAAACTCGCTGGCTTCTTCTACAGTCATCTCTAGTACTTCATGAATGCTCAAGCCCTTGTACTGTATTTCTAAGGTTTCTCGATTGTAACGTTTGCTTTTGCAGACATCGCAAGGCACATACACATCGGGTAAAAAGTGCATCTCTACCTTAATTAAACCGTCGCCTTGGCAGGCTTCACAGCGCCCACCTTTTACGTTAAAAGAAAAACGGCCCGGTTTATAACCCCGCGAGCGCGCTTCTTGCGTGGCCGCAAACAACTCGCGGATCGGCGTAAAAATCCCAGTATAAGTGGCGGGGTTAGAGCGCGGGGTACGTCCGATGGGGCTTTGGTCAATATCCACTACCTTATCGAGTTGCTCCATACCCGTGATGGTGTCATAGGGCGCAGGCTGACTAATAGTGGCCTTATTTAACTCCCGATGAGCAATCGGAAATAAGGTGTTATTAATTAACGTCGACTTTCCTGAGCCCGATACCCCAGTCACACACGTCATCAGCCCCAACGGTAAATCCAGCGTTACCTGTTGTAAGTTATTGCCGCGAGCACCGGTTAAGGTGAGCCACTTACCATCGTGAGTCGGCGTGCGAGAGGGGGGGATTGCAATCGACTCTTTACCCGATAAGTAAGCGCCGGTTAATGAGTCGGGATTAGCCATAATTTCACTAGGCGTGCCCTGAGCCACAATATGCCCGCCATGAACACCGGCGCCTGGGCCGATATCTAGCACATGATCGGCGGCGCGAATGGCATCTTCGTCATGCTCCACCACGATCACGGTGTTGCCAAGGTCTCGCAAGTGGACCAAGGTTTCTAGCAAGCGCTCGTTATCGCGCTGGTGTAAACCAATGCTTGGCTCATCTAATACATACATCACACCCACTAAGCCGGCACCAATTTGGCTGGCTAAACGAATACGCTGTGCTTCACCGCCCGATAGCGTATCGGCGCTGCGTGACAGGGTGAGATAATTTAAACCCACATTAACCAAGAAGCCTAAGCGGGCAACGATTTCTTTAAAGATCTTTTCCGCGATTTGGGCCTTTTGCCCTGATAGCTCCATTTTTGTAAAAAAGGCGTGAGCTTCACCAATCGCCATGTCTGCGATTTGCGGTAAGGTATGGTCAGCCACAAACACATTACGCGGGCCCTCTTTGAGCCGGGCGCCGTTACAGCTAGGGCAAGCGCGATGACTTTGGTATTTACCTAACTCTTCGCGTACCGAGTTAGACTCGGTTTCTCGATAACGGCGCTCCATATTGTGCAAGATCCCTTCAAAAGGATGCTTACGCACCAGCACATCGCCGCGGTCGTTCATATATTTAAATTCAATATTGGTGCGGCCCGAGCCGTACAACACGGCGTGCTGTACTTCTTCAGGTAACGACTGATAGGGCGCTTCAAGATCGAACTGGTAATGCTCGGCTAGCGATTTGAGCATTTGATAATAATAATAGCTGCGCTTGTCCCAGCCACGGATCGCTCCGCCCGATAAACTCAGCTCAGCGTTGCTGATCACTTTATCGGGATCAACGATTTGCTGAACACCTAAGCCATCACAGGTGCCACACGCACCGGCCGGGTTATTAAAAGAGAAAATTCTGGGCTCTAGCTCGGCGATGGAATAGCCGCATTGTGGGCAAGCAAAGTTTGCCGAAAACACCAGTTCGGTATCGATATCGTCATCCATGGCCACTACAGAAGCGATACCACCAGATAACTCAAGGGCGGTTTCAAATGATTCAGCTAAGCGTAATGCCAAATCATCGCGTACTTTAAAGCGATCGACCACCACTTCTATGGTGTGTTTTTTCTGCAGCTCTAGGGTGGGCGGATCCGATAAGTCGCAGACTTCACCGTCGATACGCGCACGAATAAAACCCTGAGCCGACAAACTATCGAGCAACTTAAGGTGTTCGCCTTTACGATCGCGCACCACTGGCGCCAGTAACATGAGCTTTTCGCCCTCGGGCTGCTCTAATACTTTATCGACCATTTGACTAATGGTTTGCGCGGTGAGCGGCAAGGAGTGAGTAGGGCAGCGTGGCTCACCGACGCGGGCAAATAATAACCGCAAGTAGTCATAAATTTCGGTAATGGTACCCACCGTTGAACGCGGGTTGTGTGAGGTCGATTTCTGTTCAATAGAAATCGCTGGCGATAAGCCCTCGATATGATCGACATCGGGCTTTTCCATCAAAGATAGAAATTGGCGGGCGTAAGCAGATAAAGACTCCACATAGCGGCGTTGGCCTTCTGCATAAAGAGTATCGAAGGCGAGTGACGACTTGCCCGATCCAGATAGACCCGTGATCACTATCAAGGAGTCTCTTGGGAGATCCAAGCTAATATCTTTCAGGTTATGGGTTCTGGCTCCGCGTACTTCGATTTTCTTCATCTGCAACATCACCTAGCTGTTTAAGTCGACCAGCTAGTATGGCACTGCATGTATAGTCAGCCAAGCCAGAATAAGGATTAATCTTGACTGGGCCTCCGTGTTAGACTAAACCCCTTGATATTTTACTAACGGCGAAAGGTTATCTATGAGCGACGAGCAAGGCTTTAGCCGCCGTGAACGGCAGGCCTCATTTACCTTAGCGGGTATTTTTAGCACACGCATGCTGGGCTTATTTATGATAATGCCGGTATTTGCACTTTATGGTCAGGACTTAATCGGCTTTTCCCCGTTGTGGGTAGGCATCGTGATTGGTGTCTATGGCTTAACCCAGGCGATATTACAAATACCGGCAGGCTGGTTATCAGATCGTATTGGTCGTAAACCCGTTATCTATGGTGGCTTAGCGCTGTTTGCATTGGGTTCTGTGGTTGCTGCGCTTTCCGACTCGGTTTATGGCGTTGCCGTGGGCCGCGTGCTACAAGGTTCCGGTGCAATTGCCAGTGCTATTTTAGCGCTTGCTGCTGATATAACCCGAGAAGAAAACCGCACCAAGGCGATGGGTATCATTGGGGTGTGTATTGGTATTTCTTTTGCCATTGCCATGGTGCTGGGTCCCATTTTGGCCTCGGCTTTTGGTTTGTCGGGCGTATTCTGGGTGACCGCTTTGTTGGCCGTGCTAGCGATGGCCATGGTGCATTTTTTATTACCACCATCGGTGAGCCGTGGACAGATCCGCGATGTAACCGCCACTCCTGAGTTATTTGGCCGCCTGTTAAAAGATAAACAATTGCTGCGACTAGACTTTGGTATCTTGCTGTTACATATGACTTTAACCGCAGTATTTGTAGCCTTTCCGCTGACGCTGCTTGATGCCGGCTTAGTGGCTGAACACCACTGGTGGCTTTATTTGCCTACTTTATTACTGTCGTTTGTACTAATAGTTCCATTGTTGATTATCGGTGCGCGGCACAATATGAATAAGCAAATCTTTCAGGCTGCGATTTTAGTGATGATGGCCGCTTTGTTATTGATGGCGGTCGGCAGCGGGCACCTTGCCGCATTGGCGTTGGCCATGGTGCTGTATTTTACCGCGTTTAACTTTATGGAAGCCTCGCTCCCAGCTTTTTTATCGATGCTAGCACCGGCCGGAGCTAAAGGAACGGCGATGGGGATTTACTCCACCAGCCAATTTTTGGGCGCCTTTTTGGGTGGTATTTTAGGGGGCTTGTTGTTTGAGGCCGTCGGTGGTGTCGGCGTGTTTGTGTTAATCGCACTGACCATGATGATTTGGTTTTGGGTTTCGCTAGGAATGGCAAATGTCAGCAAAGTGCAGTCTCATATCTTGCCTATCGGTGTTAATATAGAAGGTAACGAGCAGCGCACTCAATTGCTGAAATCACTACAAGCGTTACCTGGCGTGCGAGAGGCGTTAATCATTCCCGAAGAGGGAGCTGCCTACTTGAAAGTAGATGCGAATATATTTGAATTGGATCAGGCTCAGCGCTTGATAAATCTGTAAGTACGGAGCGAGTTATGGCCAATAGAGGCATTAATAAAGTTATTTTGATCGGTCACTTAGGACAAGATCCTGAAGTGCGTTATATGCCCAGCGGTAATGCGGTGGCTAACATTAGCCTAGCGACCAGTGAGTCTTGGCGTGATAAGCAAACCGGCGAGCAGAGAGAGCGTACCGAGTGGCACCGCGTGGTATTTTTTGGCAAGTTGGCAGAAATTGTCGGTGAATACCTGCGTAAAGGCTCTCAAGTATATGTAGAAGGGCGCTTACAAACCCGTAAGTGGCAAGACCAAAGTGGCCAAGATAAATACACGACAGAAATTGTGGTCGATGTTGGCGGCACCATGCAAATGCTCGGTGGCCGTGGCCAAGGCGGCGGACAACAAACTCAAGGCGGATGGGGCCAACAAGGGGGCCAACCTCAGGGGAGCCAACAGCAAGGCGGCCAAGGTAATTGGGGCCAACAGGGCGCTCAGCAACAACAGCAAGCAGCACCGCAAGGACAGCCTCAGTACGGCGGGCAACAAAATAAACCGGCGCCACCACAGCAGCCGGCCCCCGCGCCAACCTATAATGAGCCGCCAATGGACTTTGATGACGACATTCCGTTCTAATGACTTCAATTGAGGCTTAATGTTAGGTATTTAAGACCCTGCAAAGCAGGGTTTTTTATCACTGGATAGCGATAAAAAAAGGCTCCTAGTTGGGAGCCTTTTTGTTTGCTCGTTATTAGCAGCTGAGCGCGTTGGTCACATCAATGCCGTGGTAGCGCTTTAAATAGGCGGCGGCAGATTCTGGGCTAATACAGCGAGAGATCATATCTTGACACCATTGCAGCGGCTCCATACGGCCATCTAATACGGGCGGTGTTAGCGTGGCGAGTTCACTTTCAATGTGTTGCTGTAAATCATCGGATACATAACGATTGCTGTTCATAGATATTCTCATGCTAAAGACTGAATTAAGTGAAATAAATAGCTAATAAAGTTCGTTATTCAGAACCCTAACGATGATGTTGATAACGGTGTAGGTAGGCTAGTCCACAAAAACCATAAAATAACATCTCACATCTTCCCTAATGGACTGCGCAAGTGCGGCAGCGAATACATCTTATGTTGTACTTGAAACCTAAGGTAGGTTTCTCCTTGTACGAGACTAACGGCATCAGCCTAGTCAGCGAGGATATTTTAACACCAACTTTTTACATTTTGTTAGCAATTTCTAGCGAAAGTGTGATCTAAGTGTTGCTTGTTGTGGCGTGAATGTATCTAAAGAGGGGGTAGTGATAGCTCTGTCTACAAAAAGTCCGCTCGCTTAGCTAGGCAAGCGGTTATGATATTTTATTGTAAGAAAGGTAATGAGGTAATTGCCGATAATAAAGAAGCATTAATAATATCGACAAAAAAAGCGCCCACCATAGGCACAATTAAAAACGATTTATAAGAAGGGCCATAGTGTGCGGTGACTGCTTGCATATTGGCGACTGCCGTGGGCGTAGCGCCCATGCCAAAACCACAAAAGCCACTGGACAACACCACAGCATCGTAGTTAGAGCCCATCACTTTAAAGACGATAAAGTAGGCATATAACACCATGATCAGTGCTTGCACCGACAAGATGATCACTAAAGGAATGGCAAGCTCTTTTATGGTCCATAACTCTAAACTTAGCAGGGCCATGGCTAAAAATAGTGATAAGGAAACGTTGCCAAATACATCGACGCAGCGATCAAAAATAGCGAGCCGAAACACAATGGCTAACGTATTACGCACCGCTACTCCGGCGCCAAGCGCCCAGACAAACGTCGGAATAATCACCCCAGAGTCGGCAAAGTGGGTAGCCATAAATTCTGTCATAAAAGAAGCAGCGGACAGACAAACGGCAAACATAGCTAGCGTTTCAATGGCCGAGGTGGGTGTAATCAGCTGTGTTTCATTGGGTTGATCAAAAGTGGTATGTAGATGTAAGTCTTCGGCAGTATCCGGTGTTTTCACTTTTTTGAGCAGCCGCTTAGCTACCGGTCCCCCAAGTAGTCCCCCAGCCACTAAGCCAAAGGTAGCACAGGCCAGCGCTAACGCAGTGGCGCCTTGAATACCAAATTCTTGCTCAAATACCTGTCCCCAGCCAGCAGCCGTACCATGGCCGCCTACCAGAGTAATTGAGCCGGTTAATAAGCCAGTTAAGGGGGGTAAATTTAAGGCGCTGGCAAGACTGATACCCACTATGTTTTGCACCACGATAAAAGCGGTTACTAGCAGGGTAAATAAAATCAGCGGCAAACCACCGGCTCTTAGTCGCGAAAAGTCGGCACTTAGGCCAATAGAGGCAAAAAACATCAACATAAAGCCGTCTTGCATGCCTTGCTCTAGGCTGATAGAAAAGCCGCTAAACTGGTGCAGCAACATGATCAAGCCCGAGGCAAGCAGGCCCCCCACCACTGGTTCCGGAATATTTAGCTCGTTTAACACGCGGATCCGGTGCACTAGCACCCGACCCATAAGTAACACTAAGGTGGCAGCAATTAAGGTGTAATAGCTATTGAGTATGAGTGGCGCTGTATCATTCATATTCTATCCAGTTTTAAAAATGGCAGGATACTTGCCCAGAAGTAGTGGACAGCCTGATGAAAAACTCGACCGCCTAAGGCGAATGCAGAATTTATGGCCCCATTAATTGGGGCGCGCAGAATAACATGAAAATATTGTTAAGGCCTACTGTCGAAGCGTCGGCCTTAACGGGAGGGCACAAAAGTGGCTCAGCTTGGAGTGGGCGCGGCTTGCTTGTCGTCTATTACCGCAGCGCCAACAATATCGCCGGTGACGTTAGAAGCGGTGCCTCCCATGCTGAGTAGCGCATCGACGCCGGCGATTAAAGCCACTATTTCAAGGGGTAAGCCAAATACGCTTAATACGGCTGATAGGGTCACTAAGCCGGCGGCCGGCACCCCCGCAGTACCAATAGACAGTAAAGTGCCAATCACCACGATAATAATAAAATCATTCCAAGCCAGATCCAGCCCCATAATATTAGCGGCAAAGACTAAGGAAACACCCATGCGTAAGGCACCACCGTCGGAGTTAAAAATGGCGCCTAAGGGAATGGCAAAGTTAGCAGTATTATCAGAGATGCCGGCTTTTTTGGCGGCGGCAATGGCAATGGGGAGCGTGGCGATACTGCTAGTGGTAAAGAAGGCGGTACTATAAGCCTCTTTGGTATTGCGAAAGAAGGCCAACACATTATTACCGGACAGTTTAAGAAATAAAGTGTAAACCACAGACCATAAGAAAGCTAAACCAAGATAAAAAACTGCAGTAAAGAGAAAGAGAGATTTAAGGGTGGCCCAACCTTGCATGCCAAATGTAGAGGCACTAATAGCAAACACCCCAAGTGGCGCATAGAGTAAAATGCCTTCTAAAACTTTATAAAATAAGGCATTTAAAGCACTAAATAAACGTTCTAGAAAGACACCTTGGGCTTGCAGTTTTTCATCACTGGCATAGCTCATCCCTGAGATCGCCATGCCGATAATAATGGCGAGAAAAATAATCGACATTAAATCGCCAGCCGCAAAGGCGGCAAAGATATTGTTGGGAACGATATGAATAAAAATATCTGCTACGTTGGGTACATCGGGTGCACTGACTTCTATATTAGGTAGCGTCAACCCTGCTCCGGGACTAAAAAATAGCGCCAATGACACCCCAATGAACACCGCCATCGCGGTGGTGGCGGCATAATATAGAATAAGCTTGCCGCCTAATTTGCCCATTTGTCGAATATTCATATTGCCGATGGCCAGTACCACAGTGAGAAAAATCACCGGTAAGGCAATTAAGCTCAGTAGGCGGATGAGTATGGTGCCGAGCGGGCTTAATAGCTCGGCCTGCTCTCTAAATAGCACCGCCACTAAGATACCGAGCAAAAAGCCGCTCGACATTTTAATAACCAAAGATGTGGCTTGGTATTTCTTCCAAATATTCATAAGCATTCGCCAGAGTTCCATCTCAATTAGGGTGGTGTAAAGTGTGACTAGGCTCGCATTTTCTCTTGCCTCATCCTACACCGCTAGCTAAAAATGCTAATAGCGCGTTTATTATTCCTGTTTAATGTTAATGGTAATTATCATTGGAGGCGATGCTCAGGACAGACTTCTCTAACGCAGATCGCAATATAAGGGCTACTTGTCGGTAGGGTTAGGGTAGGCTGCCAGGGTATACAAGGAAGAAGGCCGGACGGTTTCGGTAGATGCAGGGATTATCCATGACGTTAAGTAACAGGGTTATCGGTGGGGCGCTATTAGGCACCTTCGCCATTGGGTTGATGATATGGTTAGGCACTAGCTTGAGCTTCTATCAGACACACCATGCTTATCAGCAGCGACAATTAGTATGGCTAGCACCTTTGCTTAAAATGGATGAGCAGCGAAAGACTAATGCCGATCTTAGTACTTGGCTCACCCCTGCTTTAGAAAACAGCAACATTAACGAGCTGAAGATCTACCAAGGCGAGCAGCTAGTGTTTCATTATCCTGCCCGCTCAGTAGAGTCGCTTGCTCTGCCCGTCGAGCCGGTTCAGAAATTAATGTTAGCAACTGATTTAAGCCTAGAGTGGCGCTTAGGCTCACCGCTGCAAGACCCTGCAACACTAATACGCTTAGCGGTGATCTTCGTATGCTGGTTAATAGTGGTGTTACTGCTAGGCAGGGGGATGATGTGGTGGCTACGTCGCCAGTTACACGGAGTTGAGCTACTCGCGGTGCGCGGCCAGCTTATTTTACAAAACCGGCTATATGCCCTAGACCATGCTCTCAGCGATGAGCGTCCCACTTCAGCCAGCCAAGCGTTAACTCAGCTGCAAGAACAACAGTATCAAGCGAGCAAGCAGCGTAGTGATCTCGATACTTTTACTCGCACTAATGTCTTTGTCGATAAAAAAATGGGGATTGGTAATCGGCTCTTTTTTGAAAATAGACTAGAGGCCAGTTTATCCGACCCAAATTTAGAGATGGCCAGTTTGTTGTTAGTGGAGTTACAAGACTTAGATCACATTAATCATGACTTAGGATATCAGCAAGGAGACGCTTTATTATTGGCAGCGTCATTGCACTTAGAGCATGCCTTGCAGCGCTACGCCGATGCGATATCGGGGCGTTATACCAGTAATACATTTGCCATCTTGCTGCCTCATGTCGATGAGCAAGAAGCGAAAGCAGCGGCTAACTATATTTTAAAATCGCTACAACGGCTGCCGTGGCCAGCAACGGTGCGCGAGCCCGCGCTGTTTATCGGCGCAGTGAGCTTTGCTTTTGGCGAGTTATTACATCAGGTGCAGGAGGAGGCGGAGTTGGCGCTGCGCAGTGCAGCATTGCAAAACACTAACAGTGGCTACTTTATGTACGATAAAGGAGCATCACCTGATATTTTAGGTAATGGCACGGTGCGTTGGCGGACCTTACTTAGCCGCGCCTTAGAAAAAGACCGACTGTTCTTAGAGCCACAAACGACCTATACCGTAGCGCATGAGCCAGCCATGATTGAGCTCTATGCGCGTATTGAAGATGAACATGGCCGCAAGCTTAGCGCTGCTAATTTTATGCCAAAAGCAGAAAAATGCGGTTTATTAGCGACCTTAGAGAAAGCGATAGTGCAGCGAGTGCTGAGTCAGTTACAACAGCCAGAGCGATCGCTTCCTTTGTCACTGAATCTTTCTGTTGCCAGCTTATTGCAGTCTTCTTTTTATCAGTGGTTGATGTTTGAATTATTGTCTTTACCTAAACCTCTATTAAGTACCCTCAATATTGAGTTTCCTGAAAAGGAGATTAGCTGTCATTATCAGCAGCTAGCTAAGCCGCTACATGCCCTTAAGGCCTTAGGCTGCTTACTGACGGCGGATCATGTTGGTAAAACCGTGGTGAGCTCGCAATATATCAAAGACTTTGGTGTTGATTATTTAAAATTAGATGCCAGTTTAGTGCGAGATATTGAGAGTAAAACCATTAACCAAATTGCCGTAAGTAGCTTAATTGGCAGCCATGTCGCCGGTGCCAAAGTCATTGCCACCGGCGTAGAAACAGCAGCCGAGTGGCAGTGTCTGGTCGACTTAGGCATTGATGGTGGGCAGGGATATTTCTTTACTTCTTAAGAAGAGTAAAAGCGCTAACCAGACGGGCTTCTGGCCCCTTGTAAGCCACCGGTATGTAAAAATACTAAGGTACTATCCCGTTGAAACTGACCTGCAGCAATATCTTTAAAGAGACCGAGTAATGCTTTGCCGCTGTATATGGGCTCCAAAGGCAATTGCAGCTCAGTGGCTAATTGCGCTATCGCCTGTTTATCGCCGCTCCTGCATTTAGCATAGCCGCCGCCATGGTGTTCATAGATTAGCTGCCAATGTTTATCCTGTGCCGCTGCTGGGTATAAATTAACTATTTCTTGCGCGAGCCAAGGGTCGCCTTTTAATACCGCATAGCCGCGCACTTTTGCACCCACAGGGCGCGCTGATAATAAGCCCGCTATGGTGCCCCCACTGGCCACGGGTAACACCACTTCTACGTGAGGGGGCAGCTCTTGCCATAATTCGGCGACGCCCGGCAAAGCAAGGAGGCAACTGCCACCTTCAGGAAGCAGCATATAGCCCGAATAGCGGTGAGCTAGCTCTGCTAGCCAGTCGCTATCTTGTCGACGACGATATTGCTGGCGATTAACAAACTCTATCTTCATGCCCCAGTGGCGAACATCGGTGAGCGTAGGATTATGACTGCTTGCCTCGCCACGCACTATCCCGACGGTGGGCAAATTTAACGCTTGTCCCGCTGCCGCTAAGGCATGCAAATGATTAGAGTAGGCGCCACCAAAACTCAGAATGCCGGCGGCGTGTTCCGTCAGTGCTTGGCGCAGCGGGTACTTAAGTTTGCGCCATTTATTGCCCGATAAGCGAGGATGTAACAAATCATCGCGTTTACAATACAGTGTTATCCCTTGCTCTGTGAGTAGGGGGTGTACTAACGGCTCTAGAGTAGATGCCGAAACGGCGCTATATAGCTGCTGCCAAAGAGAGAGAGAAGTCACAATAGAATGAATATAAAAGATAATTTACTTAGTGTAGGGAACCTATATCATTATTAACACTCTTAACCGCTGGTCTGCCGTGTTAATCTCGCTTGTTTTCTTGCCTGTATTGGGCGGCATTGATAAAGTTAGCCGCACTTTCCGGTCTCTTAATCTAGGATCCCCTTCAGCGTATGTTTAAAAAGCTAAGAGGCATGTTTTCTAACGATCTGTCGATCGACTTAGGAACCGCCAATACTCTCATTTATGTTAAAGATCAGGGCATCGTGCTCAACGAGCCATCTGTGGTGGCGATCCGTCAAGAGCGCTCTGGTGCCAGCCAAAGTGTGGCTGCCGTTGGGGGGGCAGCTAAGCAGATGCTAGGGCGTACTCCCGGTAATATAGCGGCGATTCGACCGATGAAAGACGGGGTTATAGCCGACTTTTACGTGACCGAGAAAATGCTGCAGCATTTTATTAAGCAGGTCCATGACAATAACTTTTTCCGCCCCAGCCCTCGAGTGCTGGTGTGTGTGCCTTGTGGTTCTACCCAAGTAGAGCGGCGTGCCATTAAAGAGTCCGCCCTTGGTGCGGGAGCACGAGAAGTTTATCTTATTGATGAACCGATGGCGGCAGCGATTGGTGCCGGCTTACCGGTGTCGGAAGCTACTGGCTCAATGGTGGTCGATATTGGGGGTGGTACTACAGAAGTGGCCATTATCTCACTTAATGGCGTGGTGTATTCGCAGTCAGTACGAGTGGGCGGTGATCGCTTTGATGAAGCTATTACTAACTATGTTCGTCGCAACTACGGCTCTATGATTGGTGAAGCCACAGCTGAGCGAATTAAGCATGAAATAGGCTCTGCTTATCCTGGAGATGAAGTGTTAGAAATTGAAGTGCGTGGCCGTAATATCGCCGAAGGGGTACCGCGTAGCTTCACCTTAAACTCCAATGAAATATTAGAAGCCTTACAAGAGCCGTTAAGTGGCATTGTCAGTGCCATTATGGTGGCATTAGAAAAATCGCCACCAGAGCTGGCGTCAGATATTTCTGAGCGCGGCATGGTGCTTACTGGGGGGGGCGCTCTGCTACGTGATTTGGATCGGTTATTAATGGAAGAAACCGGTATTCCAGTGGTCGTCGCAGACGACCCCTTAATTTGTGTCGCTCGAGGCGGTGGTAAAGCACTGGAAATGATCGATATGCACGGCGGAGATCTGTTCCATTACGATTAATGAGCAGGCCGAATGGCTCGGTCTACAGATCATCTTATGAAACCTATTTTTGGCCGTGGACCCTCGCTTGCTATTCGTTTAGTGTTGGCGGTGCTGGTATCTGTTGTGCTGATTGTTGCCGACAGCCGCTATCATAGTTTTGCCGAGGTGAAGGTGTATCTCAATTCACTGGTAAGCCCGCTGCAATATATGGCGAACGGCCCTCGTTTGCTGCTCGACTCTGCCTCTAATCAGTTGATGACTAGCCAATCTTTATTGGCGCAATCGCAGCGGCTAGAGAAAGAGTTGTTTTTGCTGCGCGACGATTTGTTGCGCTTACGCCATCTTGAGCAAGAAAATAAGCGGCTACGGGATTTATTAGGTTCACCGGTCCACTTTGATACTCGCCGCGTAGTAGCTGAGATCATGGCGGTGGATACCGACCCCTTTTCTCATCAGGTGGTATTAGATAAAGGCAGTCTGGCGGGTGCGTTTGCTGGGCAGCCGGTACTCAATGAGCAAGGAGTAGTAGGACAGGTGATCTCGGTGGGTAAAACCACCAGTCGTGTGTTGCTGATCACCGATACCAGCCATGGTATACCGGTGCGCGTGGCGCGAAATGATATTCGAGCCATTGCGAGTGGCAGCGGCCAACTAGACCGCCTGTTGCTGCATAATATTACCCGCAATACTGATATTAAAGAGGGCGATGTCTTATTGAGCTCGGGTCTGGCGGGGCGCTTTCCTGAAGGCTATCCCGTAGGACGAGTGAGCCGAGTAGGGTATGAAGAAGGTCAGCCTTTTGCTGATATCCATGTGCAGCCTTTTGCCGCCTTAGACCGTATCCGTTACTTGTTATTACTATGGCCGGAGTCTCCTGCCTTAGTCGTAGACTCAGCGGATTTTGAATTAGAGCCACTCGCTATTGCTGAAGAGTCAGACCTATAATGAGACGCTTTTCTTTACTTGGCCGACTGGCGATTATTTGCAGTCTTTTGCTGGCGCTGATCCTATCTATTTTACCACTTCCGGAAGTGATCGCTCCTTTTCGGCCTGATTGGCTATTGCTTACTTTGGTCTATTGGACTATCGCGCTACCACACAGAGCTAATGTGGGGACCGCTTTTATTGCCGGCTTACTGCTAGACGTGTTGCTTGGCTCAGTGCTTGGGGGTCATGCGTTAGCGCTGGTGATCCCGGTGTATTTAGCGGCCACGCAATTTCAACGGATACGCAATTACTCGGTATGGCAGCAAGCTTTTGTGATTGGCGCACTTGCGATGCTCAATAAATTACTGATTTTTTGGGCGGCTTACATGAATCGTGATATTCAACTGGATTATCATTACTTTTGGTCCATCGTCAGTAGTATGGTGTTCTGGCCTTGGGTATTTTTATTGTTGCGCAAGTGCCGGCGCCAATTTTCTTTATCTTGAGTTGAAGTATGTCACCCCGCTTATATTTAGCCTCTGGCTCCCCTCGTCGCCATGAACTACTAACTCAACTAAATATACCTTTTACTGTGGTGCGTCCCGACGTAACCGAGCAGCAGCAGCCTCACGAGTTGGCCAGTGATTATGTATGCCGCCTGGCGCGCGATAAGGCGCTTGCCGGTGGATTAATGGCCCCTTTGCCGTTACCGGTGTTGGCTGGCGATACCATAGTAGTACTCGATGACAGGGTGTTAGAAAAGCCGAACAGCCAGGCCGAAGGATTCGCTATGTTGCGCCAGTTATCGGGGCGCACTCATCAGGTATTAACCGCGATAGCGCTGCTTAACGACGGTCAGTTAAGCGATGTACTAGTGAGTACCGAGGTGTGTTTTCGGACCTTAACCGAGCAGGATATTGAGTCTTACTGGGCGAGCGGTGAGCCGCAAGATAAAGCCGGTGGCTATGGCATCCAAGGGCTAGGGGGGCGCTTTGTTCAGTGGATCCACGGCAGCTACAGTAGCGTCGTGGGCTTACCTTTAGTGGAAACCGAGGCATTACTCAGCAAAGCGGGCCTTTTATCTCGCTGATTTCTTATCTCTTTGTGGTTCTGTGGTAGTTTAGAAGACATTAACTTCTCCTATAGGTGATGTAAGTATGTCGGCGGAACTGATCATTAATATGACGCCTGCAGAAACCCGAGTCGCACTAGTGGACAACGGGATTTTGCAAGAGGTGCATGTCGAGCGCCAAGCGCGGCGCGGGATTGTCGGTAATATCTACAAAGGCAAAGTCAGTCGGGTGTTGCCTGGCATGCAGGCCGCTTTTGTTGATATTGGCGGTGAGCGGGCGGCATTTTTGCACGCCTCCGATATTATGCCCCACACCGAATGTGTGGCGACTAAAGAGCAGGCGCATTTTCAGACGGGTAATATCGCCGAGCTGGTGCGTCAAGGCCAAGATATCGTGGTGCAGGTGGTTAAGGACCCTTTAGGTACTAAGGGAGCACGTTTAACTACCGATATTACTTTACCTTCCCGCTATCTGGTGTTTATGCCGGGTAGCGCCTATGTCGGCGTTTCTCAACGTATTGATTCCGAGCAAGAGCGCGAGCGCCTTAAAGCGATTGTAGGTGAGTATGTGGACGAGCAAGGCGGTTATATTATTCGCACGGCGGCCGAAGGTGTAGGAGAAACCGAGTTAGCGCAAGACGCGGCTTTTTTAAATCGACTCTGGCGCAAAATTCAAGAGCGTCGTCGCAAGCTCTCTTCTTGCTCGATGCTCTATGAAGATCTGGGGTTGAGTTGTCGTATTGTGCGAGACTTTGTCGGTGCTGAGTTAGACCGTATCCGGGTAGACTCGCGCCTGACCTATGAAACCTTATGCCAGTTTGTTGATGAGTTTGTGCCGGAGCTCAGTGGGAAAATCGAATACTACCAAGGCAGCTCGCCTATTTTTGATCTTTATGATGTAGAAAATGAAATTCAACGTGCCCTAAATCGCAAAGTGGAATTAAAGTCTGGTGGTTATTTAATTATCGATCAAACCGAAGCCATGACCACAGTGGATATTAATACTGGCGCCTTTGTTGGCCATCGCAATCTCGAAGAAACTATTTTTAATACTAATACTGAAGCCACACAGGCCATTGCTCGGCAGCTAAGATTACGCAACTTGGGTGGCATTATTATTATTGATTTTATTGATATGTACGACGACGAGCATAAGCGTCGGGTACTACATAGCCTAGAGACGGCCTTGGCTAAAGATCGTGCTAAAACCAACGTGAATGGCTTTTCGCAACTGGGTTTAGTGGAAATGACCCGCAAGCGCACCCGCGAAAGTTTAGAGCATGTGTTATGTGGCCCATGTCCAGAGTGTGATGGGCGCGCGCGGGTTAAAACCGTAGAAACCGTTTGTTATGAAATACTGCGCGAAATTACCCGCGTCAATAAAGCCTACGATGCTGATAAGTTTGTTGTGTATGCGGCCCTTGCTGTGTCATCGGCATTACAAGAAGATGAGTCTCATATGCTGGCCGAGTTGGAAGTTTTTATTGGCAAACAAGTACAGGTAAAAAGCGAACCTTTATATAATCAAGAACAGTTTGATGTGGTGATGATGTAGTGTCTCAGATGTTACGGCGCAGTTTAAACTGGGGTTGGCTAAGCTTGGCGGTATTGGCCGTGCTAATGGCATTGCTGATCACGGTGCTGCGCTTTGGTTCGCCTTATTTAAATCAGTGGCAACAGCAATGGGTAGATAAGGCGTTTAGTAACAGTGAGCTGGCGGTGACCATTGGTGAGCTAGGGTTAAGCTGGCGTGATTTTGGCCCGGTACTGGTGGTCAAGGACGTACAGCTCGTACCCGAAAGCGGACCACCGATGAAGCTAGAGCGCGCCTTAGTGGATATGCAGCTCTGGCAAAGCTTACGCCAATGGCAACCTGTATTGAATGAACTGATCTTAGAAGACCTATATCTACCGATTGAGGTCTCGAGAGATGCCTCCTCTATGCCCGATATCGACTGGCAACAGTTACGTCGCTTAGTACTCACCACAGTGGAACGTTTTACTCTTACCCAAGCGCAAGTGGTGTTTACCAGCGCCGAGCAGCAAGTGTTGTCTGCTTTATATGTTTCTAACTTGCAGTGGCAAAATAGCCCCGACTTACATCAAGGCCAAGGCCGGTTAGGAGTGAGCCCCGATCCAGAGCAGCAATTGGATTTTCGTGGCCATTTAACGGGCTCTAGTGAGCAATTAACCGGTGGGGTTTATTTAGCAGCCGATGAGTTAGATATCTCTAGTTTATTTAGTCACGCCGGTTTACCCGCTCAAGTTAAGCAGCCAACGCAAGCGAGCCTCGACTTTGAGTTATGGCTGGAATGGCAACAAGGCCAGCTTAGCGCCGGCATTTGGCAGCTTGGTGAAAATTATTTACGCCTTGATGAGCACCACCAAATCCAAGTTGACCGTGGCCGCGTGCAGTGGCAGCCCACCGAGCATGGCTGGCAGCTGGCCAGCCAAAACATCGATATTAAGGTGGACGGTGAACCTTGGCTAGCCTGGTCTGCTCAGTTAGATAAGCAAGATGAACAATTAGTAGGCTATTTAGATCAACTGACCTTTACCGATCTTGCCTTAGTAGCACAATGGGGAGAAGTATTTTGGCCTAGCCTCGCCCATCAACTCGCCAATATTCGCCCTAGCGGCCGACTGGCAAATCTTTATTATTCAGCCGTGGAAAATGGCAAGCAATGGCGCTGGCAAGGTGATTTATTAGAAGTAAGCACTCAAGCGTTTGAATGGGTACCGGCCACCCAAGGGCTGAATGGCCACTTCTCTTTTGGTGCTAACGGCGGTGCGCTGAGTATTGAGCAGCTGGCGGCCAGCGATTGGCAATACCAACAGGCGTTTCGTGCTCCTTGGCCCATGCAAACTTTAAGTAGTGAAGTGCGCTGGCAGCAGCAGAAGGCGGGTGACTGGTGGCTGTGGAGCGATAAGCTAGATGTCGTGACGAAAGATGTGGCCTTACAAGGTTGGTTTAGCTTACATATTCCATTGCAAGGCTCCCCTATGCTCAGTGCCTCAGCGCATGCTGACGTACTCAGAGCCGAGCAAGCCTACCGTTATTTCCCAGAGCCACTGATGGGCTCGGCCTTAGTCGACTATTTACAAGGCGCAATCCGGGGTGGGCAAGCACAGGGCGCAAAAGTCATGTGGTATGGAGCGCTAGATGCTTTCCCTTATCAAGACAACCAAGGCATTTTTCAAGCCAAAGTCCCGCTGCGCGATGCTCAGTTTCGCTTTGATCCCGACTGGCAACCATTAAGCGCTTTAGACCTCGACTTGCTATTTGAAAATGACAACTTGTATATGAAGGGCGAAGAAGGCCTGTTGGGCTCGGTCACCGCCAGCCAGATTAAAGCACAAATTGTACCGCTAGATGAAGATGCCAACTTAGAGCTGAGCGCCCATATTCAGGGAGAAGGCGAGGCAGTGACCAGTTATCTGCAAAGCTCGGCGCTGGCCGATTCGGTCGGCATTACTTTAGAGCAGCTGCAAGTCACTGGCCCCTTAAGTGGCCAACTGGCCTTAACCATTCCCTTAAATGAGGGAGAAGTGCTAGTAAATGGCCATGTGGATTTTGCGCAAAACAACGTCTTAGTTAAACCGCTGGACTTACCCTTATCTAAAGTTAGTGGTCGCTTGCACTTTGATGAGCAGAAAACCCGCTTTGATGAGCTGCAAGCTCACTGGCTCGGACAACCGCTGCAGTTGACGTATCGCGGTCAAGAGGTGCCGAATGGCTATGAGGTTCAACTCGACTTAAGCGGCCAACTAAACAGTGATGCCTTAGCAAATGCTTATCCCATGTTAGATGTCCTCTCCGGTGAGGGACGCTGGCGTGGCAAGCTCGATTTAACGCTGCCCGAACAAGGGCCGCTCCAATATCAATTTAGAGCTGACTCTGATTTAGTGGGCTTAGCTAGTCAGCTGCCCGCCCCCTTAAAAAAAACCAAATCACAAGCGTGGGCGACTCACCTTGAGGTGCAAGGCAATGACGAACGTGCAGGGGTTAGTCTTAAAGTGGGGCCCGATATTCAAGGGGAGTCACAACTGCGCTTTGAGCCTCAGTTAACCGTCGACCGCTTATGGTTAAGCTTAGGGCCCAAGCCGGCTACTGCAGCACGAGCACCATTAGATATTGCAGTGCGCTTAGCCGATCTCACCCTAGATGATTGGTTAGCACAACTTTCCCAATGGCAAACCTCAGCTAGCAAGGCCCAGAGCTCGGCTAGTTCATTTAGCTTGCCTCATCCTTATCGTGTCTCGTTGCATGCCAGTCGAGCCCAACTTTGGGAACAACCCCTTAATCAATTGCACCTATCGTTGCGACCCGCAGCCCATCAAATGCAGCAACTTGATATAGAGGCTGAGCAAGTTAAAGGGCGCGTTACGTTTGGTAGTCAGCAGGTGCTGCAAGCAAACTTTGAGCGGTTATGGTTAAGCTCGCTTGAGCCTAATAAAGAAAAAAACACAGCGGCCGGTCAAGCTGAGCCAACTTTCTCGCCACAGCAAGTGCCTGCCGTGCAATTTAGCTGTGAGGACTGTCGCTGGCAAAAATTGGCCCTAGGTAAAGTTAACTTTGAGTTAGCGCCCCAGCCTAAAGAGGATAGCGTCGCATTACGCAACTTGTATATCGACGGCCCTTTGCTGACGCTTCAGGCCAATGGTCAGTGGCTACAGCATAGCAGTGGCAATTTAAGCCGCCTAGAGTGGCAAACTAGTACGCCATCGCTGCAGCGACTGTGGCAGTCGTTAGATAAAGACTCTCCTTTTAGTGAAACCTCGGCAGAGCTACAAGGAAAAGTGCGCTGGCTAGATGTGCCTTGGCAGCCTCAGCTGGCCACTATGGATGGTGAGCTGGCACTTTCAACGGGAGCGGGGGTGTTAAAAGAAGTGAGCGATAAAGGCGCTGGGTTATTATCAGTAGTGAGCTTAGAGTCGGTGATGCGCCGTTTGCGGTTAGATTTTCGGGATATTTATGCCAAAGGCTTTTACTTTGATCGTATTATCGCCAGCGGAAAGTTGCGTAATGGAATTTTACACAACCATGACTTATTGCTTAAAGGGGCGGCGGGCGACTTACAAGGCAAAGGTGAGGTTAACTTTGCTACTGAACAGATAGATTATCATGTAGAGCTACTGCCTAACTTAACTGCCAACTTACCGGTGGTGGCGGCCTTTGCTGTGACCCCGGTGACCGGTTTGTACGTGTTTGCGCTATCTAAAGTATTAGGTCCGGTAGTCGATGTGTTCACTCGCATTCGTTACCATGTGACAGGAACGCTAGATGATCCTGTAGTATCAGAACAAGGGCGAGACAAGGATCAAGTCAAGTTAGCCCAGTGATACTGTGTAGCTAGATAAGGAGACGTTAATGGAATTAGTCGCGATACAAATGACCGCCGGAACCGATTGGGAAGTTAATAAGGCCCGTATTACCGAATTACTGGCGCAATTACCTCAACAGCGCCCGCTACTGGTGCAGCTACCCGAAAACGCTGTGACGTTTGGTAGTAAAAAAGCCATTGTGCTGAATGCTGAACCGGTGGGCGAAGGGCCAATACAAGCTCAGTTTAGTCAGTGGGCACGTGAGCTAGGAATTTGGTTAGTAGTGGGCTCAATGCCGACTTGTATTGCCGATAGTGAACGTTTTCACTCCACCAGTCTAGTATATAACGAGCAAGGCGCCTTAGTGGGGCATTATCATAAGCTCCATCTCTTTGATGCCGACGTTGCCGATGGACAAGGCAGTTATCGAGAGTCTGATACTTATGCGCCGGGCAATGAGCTAAGCGTGATCGACAGTCCCTTTGGTCGGTTGGGTTTATCAATCTGTTATGATTTGCGTTTTCCTGAACTCTATCGCGCCTTACGAGCCCAAGATGCAGAAATTTTAATGGTGCCTGCTGCTTTTACGCGTACCACAGGCGAAGCTCACTGGTTGCCATTACTACAGGCCAGAGCGATTGAGAATCAATGTTATGTGGTGGCCGCGGGGTTATATGGCGAACAGGGAAAGCGCCAAACCTGGGGGCATTCGGTGATTATCGATCCTTGGGGGAAAATACAAACGTGTCTGCCAAAAGGACAGGGACTTATTTCGACCTCAGTCGACCCAGAGCGGCTGGCCCAAATACGCCGGCAAATGCCGGTGGCCCAACATGCCCGCTTTAGCGCGGATTGGAGAAGTGAATGAGTATTGAACAAATTAACCGCAGTATTTTAGTGCCCAATGATCTGGATATGGCATTTTTAGAAGGGCAACTAGCGCGGTTAAGCCGCCATCAAATTGATTTTGCCGATCTCTACTTTCAAAATAGTGTGCACGAGTCTTGGGTGCTAGAAGATGGCATTGTTAAAGATGGAAGTTACAACATCGAGCAAGGCGTAGGTGTGCGAGCGATTAGCGGTGAAAAAACCGGCTTTGCCTATTCTGATGAACTAAATAGCGCAGCCCTGCAGCAGGCAGTTACAGCAGCCAGAGGCATTGCTGAAACGGGTGGCAGTGGTCGTTTTCAAGTCGGTAAAGCTCAGCCTGTTACTGCTCGTTATCAGGCAGTGAACCCGCTAGATAGTCTTACCCGAGAGCAAAAGATTGCACTATTACAGCAAATGGATGCTTTTGCCCGCAGCCTAGATCCGGCGGTGACTCAAGTAATTGCCTCTTTATCTGGCGTTTATGAAGAAATACTCGTTATGGCCACTGATGGCACCTTAGCGACCGACTTTCGCCCATTAGTGCGCTTAAACTGCTCGGTACTGGTAGAGCGCAATGGCCGTCGTGAACGCGGCGGGAGTGGCGGCGGAGGTCGCTTAGGCTACGAATATTTCTTAGAAGAAGTGGATAACGAGCCCAGAGCCATGGGCTATGTAAAAGAAGCGGTGCGCCAAGCATTAGTTAATCTTGATGCCATTGAAGCGCCTGCTGGCACTATGCCGGTAGTATTGGGCGCGGGCTGGCCGGGCGTATTACTGCATGAAGCGGTGGGCCATGGCTTAGAAGGCGACTTTAACCGTAAAGGCTCTTCGGCTTATGCAGGACGAGTGGGAGAGAAAGTGGCTTCTAGTCTGTGCACTATTGTTGATGATGGCACTATGGCTAATCGTCGCGGCTCTTTATCCATCGATGATGAAGGGACGGCTACCGATTATAATGTCTTAATTAAAGACGGTATTTTACAAGGTTATATGCAAGACAAGCTCAATGCGCGCCTGATGGGGGTTGCGCCCACCGGTAATGGTCGCCGCGAGTCTTATGCGCACCTACCTATGCCGCGTATGACCAATACCTATATGCTACCGGGGGAAGCATTACCCGAAGATATTATTAAAAGCGTGAAAAAAGGCATTTATGCCCCTAACTTTGGCGGCGGCCAAGTGGATATTACCTCGGGGCGCTTTGTATTTTCTGCTTCTGAAGCTTATCTCATTGAAGATGGTAAGCTAACCTCTCCCATCAAAGGAGCCACCTTAATTGGCAATGGTCCTGAGGCCATGAGTCAGGTGTCAATGGTGGGGAATGATTTAGCTCTAGACGCCGGGGTAGGGGTGTGCGGTAAAAATGGCCAAAGCGTACCGGTAGGCGTGGGGCAACCCACTCTTAAATTAGACCAGCTTACCGTGGGTGGAACTCAGTAAAGCCAACCTACTCTACTAAATAGCCAACGCCGAGTCAGTGACTCGGCGTTTTGCTGTTAGCGCGCCACATCAACCATTCTATACGTCAATATTCGCTTTTAAATATTGAAACAGTTCGCGATACGCTTTGGGAGGGATCCCCGCTGCTAGCTCTTTGCGGCCAGTACGTGCCAATTGGCGCAGCTTTTGGCGGTCTAAGTCGCGATGCTCAGCCAGCAGGGCATTCACCCCTTTATCGCCTTCTTTTATTAAGCGATCGCGCCATAACTCCAGCTTGTGAAACTGTGCGTTCACTTCGGCATTTTTATGGTCAAAGCCCGCTAAGGCTTTCTGGATTTCAGTCACATCGCGAGTACGCATTAATTTACCGACATATTGCATATGGCGGCGCAGTCCTTCTCGCTTACCTTGTAGCCGATGAGCCAATTCAATGGCTTCTAACAAGTCGTTATCTAGCGGGATTTTATCTAGTTCATGGGGGGTGAGCTTTACTAGTGATTCACCGAGCTTTTGCAGTGCTTGGCTTTCTCGTTTCATCTCACTTTTACTGACCCATTCTATTTCTTCTTCTTGCTCTGGGGCGTCGTCGTGGTGGCGCATAGCGATTCCGTGTCTATTAAGAGGTAAGTTTATATATTACCAGCTTCTCCCAAGCTACGCAGTGGTCTGTTATGCTAACTACAAACTGAGCTAACGATGTGGACTATGACCCCTGCAGATATTAAAACTCAACAACAGCAACTAGAACAAGTCATCGCAGAAGCGCTTGAGAGCGCTAAACAACTGGGTGCCGATGCCGCTGAAATGTCAATTAGTAAGCAAACTGGACTCTCGGTGAATACCCGCAATGGCGAGCTTGAGAATATTGAATTTAACAAAGACGGTGCCTTAGGGATAGCGGTCTACCAAGATGGTCGTAAAGGTTCGGCATCTACTTCAGATCTAAGGCCTGAGGCGATTACCCGCACCGTAAAAGCGGCGCTGGATATTTCTCGTTATACCACCGCCGATCCCTTTGCTGGCTTAGCACCGGCCGATGCTTTAGCTTGGGATGCGCCTGAGTTAGAGCTCTGCTTTCCTCATGAAGTAGCGCCAGAAGAAGGCGTAGCGCTGGCATTAGCCTGTGAGCGCTCTGCATTAGATAGAGATGTACGGATCAAGCAATCCGATGGGGCGAGTTTCTCGACTAATCTAGGAATAAAAGTGTATGGCAATAGCCATGGCTTTATTAAAGGTTATGCCGGTAGTCGCTTTGGCATGAGCTGCGTACTGATTGGTGAGCAAGATGGCGATATGCAGCGAGAGTACGGTTATACTACGGGCAGGCGTTTCACTGATTTATGGACCCCCGAGCAGGTAGCTGACGAAGCGGTGAGCCGTACGCTTGGCCGACTGGGTGCCCGCAAAATTGGCACCTGCCATGCCCCAGTATTATTTCACCCTGATGTGGCGGCCGGCTTATTTGGCCACTTGGTGATGGCGATCAGTGGCGGTAATTTATATCGCCAATCTTCTTTTTTATTAGATGCGCTAGGTACTCAGATTTTTCCTGACTGGCTCAGTATTTATGAGCAACCGCACTTAGAAGGCGGACTCGCCAGCGCTCCTTTTGATAATGAAGGGGTACGTACTCAAGAACGCTATATTATTGAGCGCGGAGCCTTACAAACCTATTTACTGACCAGCTATGCGGCGCGCAAGTTAAACATGCCGCTGACCGGTCATGCCGGTGGCATTCATAACTGGAAAGTGAGTGACACTGGCCAAGACTTTAACCAACTATTAAAAATGATGGGTACCGGTCTGGTGGTGACCGAGATGATGGGGCAGGGCGTGAATATCGTGAACGGCGACTACTCTCGTGGCGCCGCGGGCTTTTGGGTAGAAAATGGTGAAATCGCCTATCCAGTAGAAGAAATTACCATCGCCGGTAATTTAAAAACCATGTTTGCTGGAATTCAGGCCATTGGTAATGATATTGAAACCCGCTCTAGCTTACTGACCGGTTCGATATTAATTGATGAAATGAAGATCGCCGGGCAATAACATTTCGCCAGACAGAACCAGCTAAAACAAAAATACCGACTTTATTGAGTCGGTATTTTTTTAGGTGAGTAGCGGGTTAGCGATTAACTTTCGATAGGATTTTTCTCTAAGGTGCGGTGGCGTAATTGCACACTTTTACCCATCTTTTTAAAGGCTTTCGCGAGTTCTTCAACTAAGTAAACTGAACGGTGTTTGCCGCCAGTACAGCCAATAGCAACGGTAACATAGCTACGATTATTACGCTCAAGGTGGGGCATCCAGGTCACCAGTAAGTTTTCTATTTGCCATAAATACTTAGTGACTTCTAGCTGGCTGTTTAGGTAAGTGGCCACCGGTTCATCGGTACCATTAAAGGGTCTTAATTCGGCAATCCAATGGGGGTTAGGTAAAAAGCGGGCATCAAATACAAAGTCCGCGTCTTGCGAGATACCAAACTTATAACCAAAAGACTCAAATACCCAGTTTAGCTCCCGCTCTTTTTTTCCTAAAATGCGTGCCCGAATAATTTCACTGAGATCGTGGATACTGAGATCGGAGGTGTCGATCCGCAGATCGGCTTCTGAAGACAGTGGAGCCAGTAAGTGGGTTTCTTGGCGAATAGCCTCATCTAACGTCAGGCTAAGTCGTGATAAAGGATGCAAGCGGCGCGTGTCGCCAAAGCGACGGATCAGGGCGGCATTGTCGGCATCAATAAAAAAGCTCGATAAGCTGACACCTTCCATGTTGCGCACTTGCTCTAAGCACTCGACCAGCTTTTCAGTACTGTCGGGCAGGTTGCGTACATCAATGCTCACCGCCACTTCGCCGGGTTTATCGCGGCGCATGCTTACCAAATCAGGAAGTAGCTCAACGGGCAAGTTATCGACACAGTAATAGCCTAAATCTTCCAGTACGCGTAGCGCAACGGTTTTACCTGATCCAGAACGGCCACTGACGATCACCAGCTGCATAACACTCTCCTTAGGAAGAAATCATAATGTCATAAAGCTCGTCATCACTGCGAGCCTGACGTAACTGTTTGCATACTTGTTTATTGCTTAGCTTTTCTGCGATCAAAGATAAGGTTTTAAGATGCTGCTTACATTCGTTTTCGGGCACCAGCAAGGCAAACACTAAGCCAACAGGTTGGTTATCAATCGCATCAAACTCAACGGGCTCGGCAAAGGTGAGCAACACCGCGGTAGCTTGGTTATCATCGCTGATCCGGCCATGGGGAATGGCAATGCCATTCCCAATACCGGTGCTGCCCATTTTTTCTCTTGCCAACAGACAGTCAAATAACTGCTGACTGCTGATATTAAGATGTTGGGCGGCAAGCTCACTGATGATTTCCAGCGCGCGCTTTTTGCTAGTACAGGACACGGCACTACGGGTGCAGTCTCTGCTTAATATCTCGGCGACTTCCATAGTTATTTTTGCTTCAGCTTCTCTTTATGTTTAATGACCTGACGGTCAAGCTTATCGACTAAGGCGTCGATAGCGGCATACATGTCTTCGTGCTGAGCGGTAGCAAAAATTTCTCCGCCGCTCAGATTGATTTTAGCTTCTGCAATGTGTTGCAGTTTTTCTATAGTTAATACCACATGGGCATTGGTCATGTTATCGAAGTGACGCTCTAATCGGTCAAATTTCTGGTTCACATAGTCACGCAATGGCGCTGTGATGTCTACATGATGGCCTGTTAGATTTATTTGCATAATGTCTTCCTCCATAATTTGCCTGTTAAAACAGTCGCTTGCGTTGGCTGGAGGGCGGAATGGCTAACGACTCACGATACTTCGCTATGGTACGTCTTGCCACTTTTATTCCTTGGTCGGCTAAGAGTTGAGCAATTTTATTGTCGCTTAACGGTTTAGCCGGACTCTCTGCCTCCACCAGCTTGGTGATCAGGGCGCGAATAGCGGTAGATGAACGCTCACCACCGCTATCGGTTGCCACATGACTAGAGAAAAAGTACTTGAGTTCAAACACTCCTTTAGGAGTATGCATAAACTTTTGGGTGGTGACCCGAGAAATGGTGGACTCATGCATTTCGACGACTTCTGCAACCTGATTTAAGACCATCGGTTTCATCGCCTCGGCACCATACTCGAAGAATGCCTGTTGTTGGTCAACAATACAATTAGCCACCTTAAGTAGCGTCTCATTTCTGCTTTCTAGGCTTTTAATAAACCATTTAGCATCTTGTAAATGGCTACGGATAAACTGGCCATCACTGCTGCTTTTAGTGTGTGACGCCATATTAGCATAAGTTTGGTTCAGTCGAACTTTAGGCATGGACTCCAGGTTGAGCTCCGCTACCCAGCGTCCGTGGCGCTTAGTTACAAACACATCGGGGATTACATAGTGAGCGCTGGTTTGTAAAATGCTACGCCCTGGCCTAGGTTCCAGCTGCTGGATTAGCTCTAGTACCGATCTGAGCTCCGCTTCTTTAAGTTTAGTGCTACGTTGCAGAGTGCGGTAATCGCGATTGCCGAGTAAGTCTAGATGGTGCTCTATGATCTGTTGTGCTTGGGCGCGCCACGGGGTCTCTGTGGGCAGTGCTGCTAACTGGATGAGCAAGCACTCTTGTACACTGCGCGCGGCCACACCCAGTGGATCAAAGTGCTGAATACGCTTGAGTACAGCTTCTACTTCGTCCGCTTCAATGGTTTGGCTACCGCCATCCACCGAGTTAAGTAACTGCTCTATGGTGAGGCTGAGGTAGCCTGCCTCATCGATGGCGTCGATGATGGCAGTCGCAATCGCTTGATCTGTATCACTAAAGGGCGTGAGCTGCATTTGCCATAATAAATAGTCTTGCAAGGTTTCGGTGGTCTCGCCTTGATACACCACATCTTCCATACCCTCTGGTAAGCCGGCACTACCGCTACCGCCGGCAGAGGCGGTATATATTTCATCCCAGTGAGTATCCATCGGTAAGTCGTTGGATAACTGGTTTTTTTCCATCGCGGTATCGGCACCCATTTGATCCGTCAGTTGCGGATCTTCAGTGGATGTATGCTCGGCATCGGTTGTTTCAGACTCAGGCTCTTCTTGCTCAAGCAAAGGATTACTATCCAGTGCTAACTGTATTTCTTGTTGCAGCTCTAAACTCGACAATTGCAGTAGACGAATCGCCTGCTGCAATTGCGGGGTCATAGTGAGTTGTTGCCCAATACGTAACTGAAGAGTTGGCTTCATCGTTGAAAAAGTCCTTCCATGTCAACCATAGGCAATATCGTCAAGCCAGTTAGAGACTGAATTGCTCGCCAAGATAGACTTTTTTGACTTGTTCGTTGGCCAATATTTCGGTTGGGGTGCCGGCGGCAATACCATGCCCTTGACTGACGATATAAGCTTGTTCGCATACGTCCAGTGTATCACGAACGTTATGGTCGGTAATTAGCACCCCTAATCCCCGATCTCTGAGGTGTAAAATAATCTTTTTAATATCAAGCACCGAAATAGGATCGACTCCGGCAAAAGGCTCATCTAGCAAAATAAAACGCGGGTTTGCCGATAAGGCGCGGGCAATTTCTACTCGCCGGCGCTCACCGCCCGATAAGCTTTGACCGCTATTATTACGAATATGGGTGATATTAAATTCATCGAGCAGGCGCTCTAGCTCTTCTTCTCGGCCGCCAGCGTCTAAGTCTTTTCGGGTCTCTAACACTGCTAATAGATTATCGGCGACACTTAGGCGGCGAAAAATAGAGGCTTCTTGTGGCAAGTAGCCAATTCCTGCGCGGGCCCTAAGGTGCATGGGCTGATGACTAATATCTTGGCCATCGATGGTGATAGAGCCTGCATCGCGCTGTACTAGGCCGACAATCATATAAAACGAGGTGGTTTTACCAGCACCATTTGGGCCAAGCAGGCCGACTATTTGCCCTGTTTTGACGGTGATGCTCACATCGGCGACCACCATGCGTCCTTTATAGCTCTTTTGCAGCCCGGTTGCTTCCAGTGTGCCCATGATCAGTTATTCGCCTTATCGTTATTCATATTCTGCAGCTGTTCGGGCAAGAAAGTAGTGGTGACTCTATCTTTACCCCCTTGGCTTTGCGCTTCCATTTGTTCCTTGTCAACAAAGTAGCGAATGCGATAACCGGTCACGACATTGTCATTTTGTTTTACTTCGGCATTGTTAAGCAGCGTGATAGTACGATTTTTAATATCGTAATTAATTTGTTGGGCACGGGCGTTAATTGGCTGGCCGCTATCCAAGATTTGGTAATAGGTAGCAGGCGAACCATAGGCGGTCATAGACTGCAAGCCTTTGTCATCACGGGTCACTACCAGCTTATTTGCCCTCAAATCCATGGTGCCTTGCTTAACCACCACCCGGTCGCTAAAGGTGACTTTGTTTTCCGCCAACTCTACAAGCTGACGGTCTGCGTCTATAGTGACGGGCTGACTATAATCAGCTTGCTTAGCGTAGGCGGAACTAAAAGCGAGTGCCATTAGGCTACCCATGCTAAGGAGTAAAGTACGTTGCCTGGGTCTCATGCAATAATTCCACCGTTTGTTGTTCAATGTTGCCTAAGAGTCCTTGGCCATGGGCCTCATATTCGGGACTCGTTAACTGTACTGCTTGGTTAGAGCGTAGCTGGTTATTAATAAAGTCGAGCTCTAGATATTCGGTAAGTAGCTTATGCACTACCGCATCGGGCTGTAATCCCTTACCCACTACATTACCATTAAGTACCGCATTATCATTAGTATTGAGAATGCCCTCGTCGCTGCTTAATCGCCACTGGGGTTGACCATCAGGAGAGTAGAGTAGCATAACGGGCTTTTCTACTAAGGTCATCGCGAGTGGTTCATAGTATTCGGCGTAATCCGCCTCTAAGCCTCGGTAGGGCAGCCCTAGCGTGTTATATTGCACACTACGCAGATTGACGGCGGTAAAATCCGGTTGATAATCTTGCTCATTAGCGGGTAGCTGGCTGCTGGGTTTAAACCACTGCCAAGTGATCAGTGCGAGTAAAAACAAGCCACCAAACCACCAAGTTTGTCGGCTCATACACTCATTCCTTGGGCTTGCTCAAGCTCGCCGCGCGCTGCTAATAACAGATCACATAGCTCACGTACCGCACCGTAACCGCCGTTAAGCTGAGTAGTATAGGCGGCTTGCTGGCGGACCAGCGGATGGGCATCGGCCACCGCGACTCCTAAGCCACAATCGAGCATGACGGGTAAGTCCACCACGTCGTCGCCAATATAGGCCACCTGCTGGGGTGATAGGTGTAAGGTGTTTAATAAAGTGTGGTAGCTGTGCATTTTATCACTTTGGCCTTGATAGACATGACGAACTCCTAAGGCGGCCATGCGATCGCTGACAATGCGCGACTCGCGACCGGTAATAATAGCCACTTCGATGCCCGCGTTTAATAGGGCTCTCATGCCAAAGCCATCTTTGGTATTAAAGGTTTTATATTCTTCGCCTGCATTGCCTAAATAAATCAGCCCATCGGAGAGGACGCCATCCACATCGCAAATCAGCAGCTGAGTTTGCGCGAGTTGTTGCCATACACGGGCGGTAATAGGGCCATATAAACTGGATAATTCCATTAAATCACTCCTGCTAATAACAAATCGTGCATATTAAAAGCGCCAACAGGATGGTTTTTTTCATCAACCACTAATAAGCCGCTGATTTTTTTCTCTTCCATTAAATGCACCGCTTGTGCAGCGAGCATGGTTGCAGGCACGGTAGTGCAATGAGGAGTCATTACTTGAGCGATGGTAGCGCGGTGCACATCTACTTTTTGATCGAGGGTGCGGCGTAAGTCACCATCGGTATAAATACCCACTAGTTGATTATCGTGGTTGACTACCCCGGTAAAGCCAAGTCCCGTGCGGCCAATCTCGGTCAAGGCATCAATAATTAAGGTATTAAGCCCCACACTAGGTACTTTTTCGCCTTGATGCATTAAATCCCCGACCCGTAATAATAACCGCTTTCCTAACGCACCGCCGGGGTGGCTGAGTGCAAAATCGTCGGCTGTAAAACCGCGCGCTTCCAGTAATGAAACCGCCAAGGCATCACCCATGACCAGAGCTGCTGTGGTGCTGGCGGTGGGCGCTAAGCCGAGGGGGCAAGCTTCTTGTTCAACGTGAGTACATAGATGCACCTTGGCTTCGCGCGCCATGGTAGAAGCCGGGTTGCCAGTCAAACAAATAAGAGGAATGCCGCGGCGTTTGAGTACCGGCAGTAAAGCAATAATTTCATGGCTTTCTCCGGAATTAGACAAGGCCAATACCACATCGTCTTTGCCGATCATGCCTAAATCGCCATGGCTGGCTTCTCCGGGATGAATAAAAAAAGCGGGGGTACCGGTGCTGGCTAAAGTGGCCGCTATTTTATGGGCAATATGCCCAGATTTCCCCATGCCAGTGACCACTACTTTGCCCGAGCAGTGAAACATTAGCTGACAAGCTTCGTTAAAGTTGACATCTAGATATTGATATAAACCTTCAATAGCGGCCTTTTCAATGTCTAATACGCGATGGGCAGTTACTCGATAGTCAAATTCAGTGCTCATTATCTTCTCCATGGCAGTGGCGGCGCCATTATAGAAAAGCTGACGTCGATATGCGACCAAAGAAACGGTGCTGTCATAGGATAACCTAGGACTTCAGCGCTTTTGAGTTGCCCATTGTAGGCGGAACTCATACAATTCCTTCTTTTAATTGGGGAATCAGTTTGAGCCAGAACCTTGTTGAAATAAGGGATCTTTGCTTTGGCCATGGTGATCGCGTCTTGTATGATCGCATTAACCTAGCGATCCCTAAAGGTAAAATTACTGCCATCATGGGGCCAAGTGGCATAGGTAAAACCACTATGCTGCGCTTGATAGGCGGTCAAATAAAACCACACAGTGGTGATATCTTATTTGATGGGCACTCCATTCCTAATATTAGCCGTGGACAACTTTATAAGTTGCGCCAACGCATGGGTATGCTCTTTCAAAGTGGGGCTTTATTTACTGGCTTATCAGTATTTGAAAACGTGGCGTTTCCGCTGCGCGAATACAGCGGTTGGCCAGAAGAGATGATCCGCACCATGGTGATGATGAAGCTTGAAGCGGTAGGGTTGCGCGGCGCTGCTGAGCTGATGCCTGCGGAGCTGTCAGGCGGTATGGCGCGACGCGCAGCACTGGCTAGAGCCATCGCCCAAGATCCAGAATTAATCATGTATGATGAGCCTTTCGCCGGCCAAGATCCCATTAGTATGGCAGTGCTGGTGAAACTTATTGCCGAGCTTAATAAGGCACAAGGGCTGACATCCATTGTGGTGACTCATGACGTAGACGAAGTGATGAGCATTGCGGATTATGCCTATGTGATTGCCAATAAGAAGGTAATAGCCGCCGGCACGCCCGAAGAGCTGAGAAATAACACTGATGCGCAATTGGTGCAATTTTTAGAGGGGCACGCAGATGGGCCGGTGCCTTTTCACTATCCTGCCCCCTCATTTAGGGAGTCGTTAGCCAATGTTGATTGATGGAATAGGGCGACTAGGGCGAAAGGGTGTGGCGAGTCTGACGGCCGGTGGTCGGGCCGGCATCATGTTAATGCATGCCCTAATAGGACGCCCACAGCCGAGAAAACATTTTCCTTTATTAGTAGAGCAGCTCTATGTAGTGGGTGTGCAATCGATAGCCATTATTTTGGTGTCAGGCATTTTCATCGGTATGGTGCTGGCGCTGCAAGGCTACAACGTCTTAGTTGATTTTGGCGCCGAAGGCATGTTGGGACCACTAGTTTCCTTATCTTTACTGCGAGAGCTAGGCCCGGTCGTAACCGGTTTGTTATTTGCCGGCCGCGCCGGCTCGGCTCTTACTGCTGAGCTGGGCTTAATGAAAGCCACCGAGCAGCTGTCGAGTCTAGAAATGATGGGGGTCGATCCTTTGCGTCGTGTAGTGGCGCCACGTTTTTGGGCAGGCCTAATTAGCATGCCGCTGCTTGCGCTGATGTTCAGCCTAGTGGGTATTTGGGGCGCTAAATTAGTGGGCGTCGATTGGCTGGGGGTCGATGCTGGCGGATTTTGGTCAGCGATGCAGGCGGCGGTTGAATTTAAGCAAGACATCATGCAGGGTTTTGTAAAGAGCGTGGTGTTTGCCTTAGTAGTCACTTGGATTGCCCTGTTTAACGGTTTTGATGCTAAGCCCACAGCGGCTGGGATCAGTCAGGCCACGACGCGTACCGTGGTTCATTCTTCTTTAGCGGTCTTAGGGCTCGACTTTGTCCTCACCGTGGTTATGTTTGGGTAAATGACGATGAAATACAGCAAGTTAGAGTTCAGTGTGGGCTGCTTTATGTTGGCCGGTATCGGCGCCTTATTGTTGCTGGCGTTTAAAGTAGCGGGAGTGAATGTTAAGGGGCAAGGAGAAAGCTATACCCTCTATGCGAAGTTCGATAACATCGGCGGCCTAAAAGTACGCTCGCCCATTAAAGTTGGCGGAGTCGTGGTAGGGCGAGTGAGTGATATTACCCTCGATGAAAACGAACAAATCCCAGTAGTGACATTAACAGTCAGTCGCAGTGCCGGTGAATTAGCCGAAAGCACCACCGCTGCTATCCAAACCTCCGGTCTCTTAGGTGAGCAGTATCTAGGGTTGTCGCCAGGCTTTGTTGATGAAGAGATGGGCATTGGTATTTTGGCTGACGGCGATACTATCACTGACACCCAATCGGCACTGGTGTTAGAAGAATTAATTGGCAAGTTTATTTATTCTATCGGCGACAAATAAGTCGCCTCCTTGTTAGGAGCTCATAATGAAAAAATTATTGATGTCAGGGCTGTTGTTAATGGCAACCAGCTGGGTACCGGCCGCAGTAGCGGTGCCATTAGATGATCCTTATCAACTAATGAACGAGGTGGCTAATAACACCTTCGAACGTTTAAATAACGAACAATCTAAAATTAAAGCCGATCCTAAATATTTACGTGAAATTGTTGAAGACGAAATGTTACCAGCGGTAGATGTGCGCTTTACTGCATTTCGGGTTATTGGTAAGCAGCTAAATAACACCACACCAGAACAACGCGATGCTTTTGTGAATGCTTTTAGCGATTACTTAGTCGTGACTTATGCTGACGCACTGGCCGCTTATGATGAGCAAACCATCAAGATTGGCAGTGGCAAAGTAGCTAACGATGCTAAGCTGGTATCGATCCCAGTGACGGTACTTGAGCCTAACAAGCCGGCTATCGATTTAGAGTTTAAGCTGCGCAAAAATAGCCGTACTGGCGAGTGGAAAGTATTCGACATGATTGCGGAAGGGATCAGCTTGCTCTCGGCGAAACAGTCAGAGTTAAGTGGTTTAATTCGTCAAAAAGGTATTGATAAAGTTACCCAAGACTTACAAGCACATACTAAAAAGCCAGTAACACCACTGGAAAGAAAAGAATGAAACTCAGCCGCGCACTCACCCGAGAACATCTAAGTGCCTATTGGGCGGAGCGCGAGGCGCTGTTTGCCCATCGGCAGGCAGACTTAAGTGATTTGTCGCAATTAGACTCCATTGGCTTAGCCTTTTTGGTGCAATGGAGTCAGGCGCTGGGAGCAGAGCAAGGACCGCTGACCCTGCTGTCACCGCCGCCAAGCTTTAAGCCCCTAGCCGCCTTATATGGCGTGGGTGCTTATTTTGAATTAAATGATACTAAGGCTGGGAGCCATCATGGATTTGAATGCACAAGTTGAAAAACTAATACGAGATACGCTGGCGTTAGAAGAAATTTATGTCAAAAGTGAAGGCACCCATGTGCAAGTCATCGCTGTTTCTGCTGAGTTTACTGAGCTAAGCCGATTAAAGCGCGAGCAGGCGGTTAAGCGGCCTTTAGCAGATCTAATCGCTGATAATACCATTCATGCTTTGACCGTAAAAACCTTTACTCCTGAACAGTGGGTTCGCGAGCGCAAATTTATAATGCCTTCCTAAACGGGAACCGAAATGGACAAATTTAAAATACAGGGCCCCTGCCGCCTAGCTGGTGACGTGACGATCTCGGGGGCAAAAAATGCCGCCTTGCCCATCTTATTTGGTACTTTGTTGTGTGATGAACCTATCCACTTATCTAACGTACCTAAGCTAAAAGACGTCGATACCACGCTACAGTTGCTACAATCCATGGGCTTGACGGTGCAAGAGGAAGGTGAGGTGCTGGCCATCTCGGGAGCGGTGAATAGCCATATTGCTCCTTATGAGCTGGTACGTACCATGCGTGCCTCTATTTTAGCACTTGGCCCGCTAGTAGCGCGCTTTGGTAAAGCCGATGTCTCTTTGCCTGGCGGTTGTGCGATTGGTGCCCGCCCTGTTAATTTGCATATTCATGGTTTAGAACAAATGGGTGCCGATATTCGCGTAGAGGATGGCTATATTAAAGCCCGCGTTGACGGCCGCTTAAAAGGCGCTCATATACTGATGGATATGGTGAGCGTCACCGGTACCGAAAACCTGATGATGGCGGCGGTACTGGCTGAAGGGCGTACCATTATTGAAAATGCGGCTCGTGAACCAGAAGTTGTAGATTTAGCTAATTTTTTAGTGACCTTAGGCGCTAAAATTGAAGGCATAGGCCAAGACACTCTGATTATCGACGGGGTAGAAGCCCTACAAGGCGGTCGCTACAGCGTACAACCGGATCGTATCGAGACCGGTACTTTCTTAGTGGGTGCGGCGGTAACCGGTGGTGATATTACCTGCCATAATACCGACCCTCATCTGTTAGAAGCAGTGTTAGTTAAGCTGAAAGAAGCAGGCGCTTTAGTAGAGACTGGAGAAGACTGGATCCGCTTAAATATGACGGATCGCGTGCTCAAGCCGGTTGATATTAAAACCGCACCTTATCCGGCCTTTCCTACCGACATGCAAGCACAGTTCACCGTGTTGAATGCGGTGGCGCAAGGAGTGGGCCATGTCACTGAAACCATTTTTGAAAATCGGTTTATGCATGTACCAGAGCTCAATCGCATGGGCGCTAATATTGAGCTCAACGGTAATATGGCAATTTGTGCCGACACCCCTCAGTTGAGTGGCGCAACCGTGATGGCCACCGACTTACGTGCTTCGGCAAGCTTAGTATTAGCGGGCTTTGTCGCCAATGGCACCACGATAGTCGATCGCATTTATCATATCGATCGCGGTTATGAAGTAATTGAAGATAAACTGTCAGCCTTGGGCGGCAAGATAGAGCGCATCAAAGGTTAAAATCTCGCTGTAAGCGATCAGAGAAAATAAAAAGCCCAGATGCAGTGCATCTGGGCTTTTTGTATTGCTTATTGTTGGCTGCGTGAAGGTTAGCGTAACCGTTGAAAACGGCTGTCTTCTTCAATCATCACCGGCAGTGTCATTAATTCACCGTCGCGTAGTAAGGTAATACGCACTTTAGTACCTGGGCGGGTTTCGGCAATTTTATCCATGGCTTGGCGAGTATTAACAATGGGCTCGTCGTCAATTTTTAACAGCACATCTTCTTGCTTAATGCCGGCCTTAGCCGCGGGACCTTGCTCATTAATATGCTCTACAAATAACCCAGTACGATCGCCAAGCTTTAGTAACTGTGCCATTAGAGGCGGGATATCAGCGCCACCAATCCCTAAGTAACCGCGGATCACGCGACCATTTTTTATCAGCTCTTGCATAATTTGGTGAGCGAGCGCGTAAGGGATAGCAAAGTTGATACCGTAGCTTTCTTGATGCGCTAGGCTTTGAAACGAAGCGGTATTGATGCCGACCATTTCTCCGTAAACGTTAATTAAAGCGCCGCCAGAATTGCCGGCATTAATAGCAGCATCAGTTTGTAGCAAGTCTTGGCGGCCGTTGCTATCTGGTCCCATGCTAGAAAGACCTGCACGGCCGGTGGCGCTAATAATACCTTGAGTAATGGTTTGCCCTACGTTGTAGGGGTTGCCAATAGCGAGAACAATATCTCCTACCTGTGGGGCGAGCTTTTTATCTTGTGGAATGACTGGCAATTGCTCGGCATTAATTTTAAGCACCGCTAAATCGGTAGGTACATCAAAGCCGGTGACTTCACCGGTTACAATGCGACCATCTTGTAGCGCCACGATAATTTGATCGGCATCGGCAATGACATGATAGTTGGTTAAAATATAGCCTTGTTCAGACATAATAACCCCGGAGCCTAGGCTAGTGGCATTCAGCTCTGGAATTTGCTCGCCACGCTTAAAGCTGCGGCTATAAATATTCACCACCGCCGGTCCGGCGCGATTAGCTGCATAAGAGAAGCTCGACATCGCTACTTGCTGATTACGCCACCAGTGCTCAAAAGGCTGGGTGCGCAGTTGTGGAAACAGTAATAGCAGGATTAACGCCATTAAAATACCGAATACTCCGGCCTGGAGGATGAATTTTATAGCTGAGGCTAGGCGCATAAGGTGTAGATTCAGTTAAGGGCGATAACAAAAGAGGCTAAGCATAACATATTTATGTTAGCGCCCAGAGGGCTGGGCGCTAAAGAACTTATCTAATAACAAGATAAATAGAAGAGCTGCCACGCTGAATATTTAGGGCAAGCACTTCGGGCTTTTTATCAACGATTTTACGCAAGTCTCGTAGGTTTTTAACCCGTTTGCGGTTCACACCAATGATAATATCGCCTTTCTCTAGGCCCGCTCTCGCGGCGACCGAGCGAGGCAGTACGTCAGTGACCTTAACGCCCGTGATGGACTCATTGCCACTGGTGGGCGCTAATGTGGCGCCATCTAAGGCTTTATTTAAGCTGTTGGCCGAGACGTCTCCTTCATCGGCACGAGCCAGAGTTACTTTGGCTTTTTGTTCTTTGCCATCACGAAACAAACCTAAGGTGACGGTTTTATTCGCACCCATGGTGGCTACTTTCGCTCTTAACTCACCAAAGGAACGCACTGGCTTACCGTCGATACTAATAATAATATCTCCCGCCGCCAGCCCGGCTTTTTCGGCCGCAGAACCCTCAATGACTTGGCTAACAAAAGCACCATGCTGGCTCTTGTAGCCAAAAGTGCGCGCCAAATCCGAGGTGAGTTCACTGCCCATCACCCCTAACACCCCCCGGCGTACTTCGCCATATTCCAAGATTTGGTCGGTGAGGCTCTTCACCATATTGGCAGGAATGGCAAACCCAATCCCAATATTACCGCCGCCAGGGCCTAAAATAGCCGTATTAATACCTACTAGCTTACCTTCTAAGTCGATTAAGGCACCGCCGGAGTTACCAGAATTAATGGCGGCATCGGTTTGAATAAAGTTTTCTAAGTTCTCCACATTTAGTCCCGAGCGACCCAAGGCACTAATAATGCCCGAGGTGACGGTCTGTCCTAGACCAAAAGGATTACCAATAGCGATAGCAAAGTCGCCTACCTGAAGTTGATCGGAGTCGGCAAATTCAATTTCTACCAGATCTTTAGCATCGACTTTAAGTAAGGCGATATCACTTTGTTTATCGCTGCCGATAAGCTCGGCTTCATATTCTTGGCCATCAATGAGGGTAATTAAAATTTTATCGGCATCGCTTATCACGTGATTATTGGTGATCACGTATCCCTTTTTGGCATCAATAATGACTCCTGAGCCCAAGGCTTGAAACGGTCTTTCTTGTACTTGCGCGCCGGGGTGCTCGGGACCGAAGAAAAAGCGAAACGGCTCCGGAATAGCTTGCTGGCTTACTTTCTTTCCAGATACTGAGATATTTACTACCCCTGGAGTCACTTTCTCCACTACTGGGGCTAGGCTATAAATCTCACTACCCGCGCCAGGAGGCAGCGCGGCTTGAGCGTTAGGCACAAGCGCCATGCTTAAACTGAGTGCCACGGCGGATAGCAAAGGAAATCGAGGTTTCATAAGTGCTCCTAAGTGAAGGCCTGTCTAGGCTAATTCGTATTATTATGACGTATGATGAATAACATAAGTTTCAATAGAGCCTGTAAAATTTATTTTTACTATTAAAGTTGATTTTTGTCGCCCAGATCAAGTGTTTAGCGTAGGAGAGTCCTTGCCCTGTGGTGCAAGGCCTCTTTACACTGATCGACAATCTTTAACATTGCCAGCTAGGTATAACGAACTTCATGACTCCCATTAAAAAGTATCAAGCCGACTTAGAGCGAGATGATTTTATACACGATGCGACTCAAGCCAAGGCGGTTGCTCATTTGCAGCGCTTATTTGAGGAGCTAATGGCACCCTCCGTGCCAGCGCCTAAGCCTAGTCTGTTACAAAAATGGCTGAGCCGCCAGCCAGAACCAGTAGAACCGATCCAAGGAGTTTATTTCTGGGGTGGCGTCGGGCGCGGTAAAACCTATTTAGTCGATACCTTTTATGACTGCCTGCCCTTTAAGCAAAAGATGCGGATTCATTTTCATCACTTTATGTTGCGCGTACATAACGAATTGCAAACCTTAAAAGGACAATCGGATCCATTACAGGTAGTGGCTCAGCGTTTGGCCACCGAAGCGCGGGTGATTTGTTTTGATGAGTTTTTTGTCTCCGATATTACCGATGCCATGATATTGGGTACCTTGTTTGAGTATCTGTTTGAGTTAGGCATTACTTTGGTCGCCACTTCTAACATTCCGCCTGACGAGCTGTACCGTAACGGTTTGCAACGAGCGCGCTTTTTACCGGCAATAGCGCTTATTAAAGCGCACTGTGAAGTAGTTAACGTCGACTCGGGTGTGGATTATCGATTGCGCACCTTAGAGCAGGCTAAGATTTACCACACTCCTTTAGATGAACAGGCCCGCTTAAGTCTAGACAGTTATTTTGCTAACTTGAGCCAAGGAGCAGGAAAACCCAAGCAGGTGATCCGGGTTAACCATCGTGAGCTAATGACTATTGCTGAGGGCAATGGTGTGCTTTATATCGACTTTCAAGAGCTGTGCTGCACGCCCCGTTCGCAAAATGACTATATTGAACTGGCCCATCGCTACCATGGGGTTTTGTTAGCGAATGTGCAGCCGATGGGACAGGGTAGCGATGATGCGGCGCGTCGTTTTATTGCTCTGGTGGATGAGTTTTATGAGCGTCAGGTAAAATTAATTATCTCAGCGGCCCTGCCAATGGAGCAGTTATATAGCGAAGGTCTGCTGGATTTTGAATTTAAGCGCTGTTTATCGCGACTGATTGAAATGCAGTCTCATGAATATCTGGCCAAAGAGCATCTGCCTTAAGCGCTTAGCATGATTGAAAGTAGAATAGAAAAGCAGGCTAGCGTCACTTTGTGCTGAATATGCAGCACTTTGTTCGAGAATTCCCTTTCTTTAGCGCATAGGGGGTGTCAAAATACGTACCCCAGTATTTGGGCATAATGCTGAGAAGGGGCGAGCGAGTCGACTAACTTTGATGGGCATCAAAATTAGTAGGTGATTATTACGGCAACTTTATCTATAATCGCTCTGCCCACGTTACACTGCTGTCTAACGGACGGCGTCACTGTAAACAGACACTCGTACTCGAAGGGGTACAATGTTTGCTGGTGTTTTGCGCATGTGCGCAAGTGTATTATTCATTTTAAGTAATTTGGGTTTATCCATGAAAACTTTTGTTGCTAAGCCAGAAACCGTAAAGCGTGACTGGTATGTTGTTGATGCAGAGGGCAAGACTCTAGGTCGTTTGGCCACTGAGATTGCAGTACGTCTGCGTGGTAAGCATAAGCCAGAATTTACTCCGCATGTTGATTGTGGCGATTATATCGTTGTAATTAACGCTGAGAAAGTTCAGGTAACCGGTAATAAAACCGAAGACAAAATTTACTATTCTCACACTGGTTTCCCCGGTGGCCTGAAATCAGTCAGCTTTGAACAGTTGATTGAGCGCAAGCCTGAGATGGTCATTGAGTCTGCCGTTCGCGGCATGCTGCCTCGTGGTCCATTAGGTCGTGCAATGTTTCGCAAGATGAAAGTCTTCGCGGGCGCTCAGCACAACCACGCTGCGCAACAACCTCAAGTACTGGACATCTAAGGCGGGATTAGGCAAATGGCAGAAACTCAATACTACGGTACCGGTCGTCGCAAAAGTTCTACTGCGCGTGTATTCGTAAAGAAAGGTAGCGGTAATATCGTTATCAATAAACGCTCTCTTGAAGAATATTTTGGTCGTGAAACAGCTCGCATGGTGGTTCGTCAGCCATTAGAGTTAGTAGAAATGACTGATAATTTTGACTTGTACATCACCGTTGCAGGTGGTGGAATTTCGGGTCAGGCAGGCGCAATTCGTCACGGCATTACTCGTGCCCTGATGCAATATGATGAAACCCTGCGTGGCTCGCTACGTAAGGCTGGCTTTGTTACTCGTGACGCTCGTAAAGTGGAACGTAAGAAAGTGGGTCTACATAAAGCACGTAAACGTCCTCAGTTCTCCAAGCGTTAATGGAGCAGGCGTTTATATCAAAGCCCGGGTCCCCCGGGCTTTTTTATATATACGAGCTTATTTAAGTGTACTAACAAATTGTTGTTTAAACATACATAATGCTACTGATGGGCGGTTTGTTAATACATTTCCCCGTCCTTGTAAAAGCCCTCGCTTTTCTTTAAAATTTCGGGGTTTTATGTGGCAATTGAAACCATAATATCCGCCGCAGTTGTCACTGTACGTCTCAATGCATGGAACGAACAATAAAAAACGCGCGGAGACCAAATGGGAGAGTTTTTGGATGAGCAATGTGCCAGTGGATACCGGTCGCCGTAGGTTTTTGACCTGGTCAACCGCAGCTGTAGGTGGGGTAGGTGCGGCATTTGTTGCTGTGCCTTTTATTTCATCATGGAACCCCAGTGCTAAAGCAAAAGCAGCTGGGGCGCCCGTAGAAGTGGACGTGAGTAAAATTGAGCCAGGTCAGCTAATTCGTATTGAGTGGCGAGGCAAGCCAGTGTGGGTGGTGTCACGTACTCAAGAGACACTGGATGAGTTGACTAAGATTGATAAGGATCTACGAGATCCTGACTCTGACGAGCCGCAACAGCCGGATTACGCACAAAATACCTACCGCTCGATTAAACCTGAGTTATTAGTAACCGTTGGGATCTGTACTCACTTAGGGTGTTCACCGACGTATATGCCGGGCAACTTTGGTGCGCAAGTGGAAGGAGTCGACTACGGTTTCTTCTGTCCTTGTCATGGCTCTAAGTTTGATATGGCGGGTCGAGTATTTAAAAACGTGCCTGCGCCGCTCAACTTAGAAGTTCCCCCTTATTACTATATGACCGATACCACTATTTTAGTGGGCGAAGATGAGGAAGGAGCCTAACCATGCTGGGTAAACTCGTATCCTGGATTGATGAGCGGATTCCAATGACCGCCACCTACAATAAACACGTAGGTCAGTATCCAGCCCCCAAAAACTTTAACTTCTGGTACTTCTTTGGCTCGTTAGCCATGCTAGTACTGGTAAACCAAATCCTAACAGGGATTTGGCTGACCATGAACTATAACCCCTCTGGCGAGGGTGCGTTTGCTTCCGTTGAGTACATTATGCGTGATGTCGACTACGGTTGGTTATTGCGCTATATGCACAGTACCGGGGCATCTGCGTTCTTTGTGGTAGTTTATCTACACATGTTCCGTGGTCTTATCTACGGCTCTTACCAAAAACCTCGTGAATTGCTGTGGTTATTTGGTATGTTGATCTTCCTAGTACTGATGGCAGAAGCCTTTATGGGTTACTTGTTGCCTTGGGGACAAATGTCCTTCTGGGGTGCTCAGGTAATTATTTCGCTGTTTGGTGCCATCCCAGTAATTGGTGACGATTTAACCCTGTGGATCCGCGGTGACTATGTTATCTCTGGTGCTACGCTAACTCGTTTCTTTGCGCTACACGTGATTGCACTGCCGTTAGTGTTAGTGATCTTAGTGTTCTTGCACATTGTTGCGCTGCACGAAGTGGGCTCTAACAACCCCGACGGTATCGATATCAAGCTAGTTAAAGATGAAAACGGCTGGCCAAAAGATGCGATTCCGTTTCACCCTTACTACACCGTAAAAGACATTGTGGGCGTGGCAGGCTTCCTGTTCATCTTTGCTTTCTTTATCTTCTTTATGCCAGAAGGGGGCGGCTACTTCCTAGAAGCGCCAAACTTTGAAGCGGCAGATAGCTTGAAAACTCCTGAGCATATTGCTCCGGTGTGGTATTTCACGCCTTTCTACGCCATCTTACGCGCGGTACCTGATAAGTTAGCAGGCGTGGTCTTGATGGGGCTGTCTATTGCGGTGCTGTTTGTACTGCCGTGGTTAGACCGCTGTAAGGTGCGTTCTTTCCGCTACCGTAGCAAATTACACTTATTGAACATTGCTCAGTTTGTAGTCTGCTTTGTTATCTTGGGTATGTTAGGCGCTTTGCCTTCCACTCCGGCACTAACGCTGTTGGCGCAAATCTGCTCGTTTGGCTACTTTGCTTTCTTTGTGCTGTTATTCTTTTACAGCAAAAACGAAAAAACCAAGCCGCTGCCAGAGAGGGTTACATTCAAATGAAGAAGTTTATCATTATCGCATTGGCCTTTTTACCGGCGCTAGCGTTTGCCAGTAATATTAAGCTGGATAAGGCGAACTACGATCAGGCAGACAAAGCTTCGTTACAAAATGGCGCTAAGCTATTTATGAACTACTGTTCAGCTTGTCATAGTACGAAATACCAGCGCTATAATAGGGTTGCAGAAGATCTGGAGATTCCTGACGATGTAATGCAGGCGAACCTGATGTTCACTGGTGCAGACATTGGTGACTTAATGCATAACGCCATTCCGGATAAAGATGCAGCGAACTGGTTTGGTGCACCACCGCCTGATTTAACACTGACCGCTCGGGTACGAGGCGCAGATTGGTTATACACTTATTTGCGTTCATTCTATAAGGATGACAGTCGCCCCTTTGGTGTCAATAACTTGGTATTCCCCTCGGTGGGAATGCCTCATGTGCTAGAGCCATTACAAGGTAGTGCGGTACTGGTTACTGAGACTCGCACCGTAAAAGGTGAAGAAGTCGAAGTAGCTGTCGGTACTCAGGTTGATAGTACAGGGGAGCTAACTGCGGAAGAGTATGACGATGCGGTATTAGATATCGTTAACTTCTTAGTCTACTCAGGTGACCCAGTTAAGTTAGAACGCCACCGTATCGGGTATTGGGTATTGGGCTTTCTGGCTATCTTCTTTGTCATTGCATATTTGCTGAAAAGAGAATACTGGCGTGACGTACACTGATTAGACATCGTCTAAGCTAAAGCTAGGGGCGGCAATGGGGCATATGTTTCCATTGCCGTTCCTATTTATAATTTGCGGAGGATTCAATGGCAGTTGCGGCTAACAAACGCTCTATTATGACGCTCTTTTCGGGCGCAAATGATATCTACAGTCATCAGGTACGTATCGTACTAGCAGAAAAAGGGGTCAGTGTTGAAATCAGCCATGTGGAGCTGGATAGCCTGCCTGAAGATATGCTGGAGTTAAACCCATACGGTACTTTACCGACCCTAGTGGATCGGGAGTTGGTGCTTTATGAATCTGATATCATCATGGAATATTTGGACGAGCGCTTTCCTCATCCGCCCTTAATGCCAGTTTATCCGGTAGCACGGGGCAAAAGCCGCTTAATGATGCACCGTATTGAGCAAGACTGGTATTCGCTGGTTAAGCGGATTCAGAACAATGAAAAAGCGGATGAAGCACGAAAAGAACTGCGCGAAGCCTTACTTGCCATAGCCCCCATTTTTGCTGAATACCCTTACTTTATGAGTGAAGAGTTCAGCTTGGTCGATTGCTATATGGCACCTTTGTTGTGGCGTTTGCCTATTTTAGGCATTGAGCTAACAGGTAAAGGCTCTAAAGAGTTAAAAGGCTACATGATACGTTTGTTTGAGCGTGAATCTTTTCAGGCCTCTTTGACTGAAATCGAACGTGATACAGGTGGTAATCTCTAATTATGGAACATTTGACACCTAGTCGCCCTTACTTATTACGGGCTTTCTATGACTGGTTGCTAGACAACGAGTTAACGCCGCACTTGCTGGTGAATGCTGAGGTGGTACACACCACGGTTCCCCAGCAGCATGTACAAGATGGCCAAATCGTGCTGAATATTGCACCCCAAGCCGTGGTAGGTTTGCATATGGATAACGACGCTATTAGCTTTAGCGCCCGTTTTAGTGGCAGTCCTTTCCAAGTCTATGTACCCATGGCGGCGGTGGTGTCAATTCAGGCCAGAGAGAATGGCGCAGGAACTTTCTTTCCTCCTGAGCCAGCCTATGAGGCGTGGTTAGCGGATAGCAAAAGCGAAGAGCAGGCGCCTCCTAAGCCCGATCAAGATGAGCCAGCTGCGCCCGCGTCTAAGAAAGGCCGGCCAAATTTAAGAGTGATTAAGTAATAAAAAAACGCAGCCTAGGCTGCGTTTTTTATTGAGTGAAGCCTAACTTATTAAGGGGCGGCTTGCACTAGCTCAAAGACGGTAATCACCTTTTTAACCCCACTCACATGGCGAGCAATTTGCACGGAGGTGTCTGCTTCTTTTTGGGTGACTAAGCCAATTAAAAAGACTTCACCATTTTCTGTCACTACTTTAACCTTAGTGCCATCAAAGTTCTTCTCAGCCAGCAGCTTACTCTTCACTTTAGAAGTAATCCAAGAGTCTTGGCTGCGCCCAGTAATATCAACGGGCTTACCGATACGAATTTCATTGTAAACCTCTTTTACACCTGGCACATCTTTGACAATTTCCTCGGCTTGAGCGCGATATTCTTCAGTGGGGGTTTGGCCTAGTAATAAACTTTTACCATTGGTGGTAATCACTACAATTCGGCTGTCATCCCACAGCGGATGTGTTTCACCGATCCGATGAGCTGCCCGCATATCAATGGTTTGGTCTTTGGCTTGCGTGGACACGGGTCGTCTATCGGTAGCCGAACCAATGCCCGTCCCCGCACCCGCTAACAGCACGCCAGCACAACCTTGTAATAATAATAGTGAAGTGATTAAAATTAACAGTCGAGATGTCATCATTCTTCCTCTTGGGGAAATAAAGTACGGTCAATTAAATCGCATAAACAATGCAGCGTCAGTAGGTTTACCTCATGAATGCGCGGAGCCTGCAGGGCGGGCACACGAATTTCTACATCACTGGGACCCAGTAGGCCGGCGAGTTCACCGCCATCGCCACCGCTTAAGGCCACTATGGTCATATCGCGGCTTAGGGCGGCTTCAGCTGCTTTAATAAGGTTGCGGCTATTGCCCGTTGTGGAAATGGCTACCAACACATCGCCTTCTTGGCCAAACGCGCGAATTTGTCGAGCATAAGCTTCGTCAAAATGTTGGTCGACGGCAATAGCACTAATACTGCTAGTATCTAGCGTTAAGCACATGGCCGGCAGCGCCGGGCGCTCGGTGTCGTAGCGGTTCATTAATTGACTGACAAACAATTGGGCTAATGCATTAGAGCCGCCATTACCGCATACCAGCAATTTGTTGCCATTCAATAAGCACATCACCATCATTTGTGCTGCCGCAAGAATATCATCGGGTAGCGCTTCGGCGGCGGCGATTTTAGTTTGAATGCTTTCAGTAAAGCTGGCTTTTATTTCATCTTGCATAGGGGTCCTCAAAAGGCATTGGGTATCCAATTAAGTTGCTCGCCTTCACAGGCAATTAAGTCAAAACGACAAGGCTGTTGTGCTTCATTTAGGCCCATCGATTGTAAGTAGTGGTAGGCAGTGCGCCGTAACTTTTGCTGTTTAGCCTGGGTTACGGAGGCAGCGGCGCCGCCGAACTGACGATTACGTCGGTATCTTACTTCAACAAAGACCAGCGTGTTGCCAGCACGCATAATCAAGTCAATTTCGCCCAGTTTACACAGGTAGTTACGCCGTTCTAAGCGTAACCCCTGTGTGATTAAAAAACGTTCGGCGTGGCGCTCAAACTCATTGCCACGGGATCGTGTCGTTAATTTGTGCCTGCCAAGTGCCATCGCGATACTCCATCCATTGCAGTTGACGCTGCACTACTCCTTGCTCGCTGACCGTTAGCTCACCGGTTAAACCAGCGACGGCAGGAGAGCCCATTTGCAAGTCGGTTAGTTGGGGCACTAGCGTTAAGGCGTCATAGCCCAAGGCAAATAAGCGCAACCAGCTGGCATTGCGATCTGGCCACAGCAGTGCTACTTCTTCTTTAAGCTGTGGTGCACTCCCAAATAACCAAGGCATGTCGGCTAATTGTAGCTGGTTGAGCTCACTCATCGGCGCTTCATTGTCTTCTGTGTAGCTGCGGGATGTGACGTAGGTGGGCAAACGCTGAGCACGGCTGTCCCGCACAAAGTCAAAGTAGGGCAGAATAAAGCGAGTCTCTGTCGCATTGGAAGCCATAAAAACTGAATCAATCGAGCCACTTTTTGGTGTGTTTTCTAGCTCACTAATAGGCTGGATCTCGCCTGCTTTAGCGCTTGGCGCACTGGCTTTAGTATTGAGCGCGCGGCGCACATCATTTTCAATGGATTGCTTGCTATTAAAGTAGGCAATGCGAGCTTTTTGCCCGGTTTGCTGCTGCCATTGTTGATTAAAGCCGTGGGCCATGCGCTTACCCAAGGCGTTATTAGGAGCGAAGACCAAGGGTTGTTGATGCCCTTGTTCCCACATATGGCGCGCGGCTTCAGCGGCTTCGGCGTCGGGTGCCAGAGAAAAGTAGTAGCGATGAGCTAAATCATGCTGAGCTTGATTGGGCATATTAAGTGCAAGTACCGGTAGGGCGATATCTAAATTAGCCAGCTCGGTCAGCTTGTCTTTGAGCAGGGGGCCGATAATAAAGTCCACCTCGCTGTTTTGTAGCTGTTGATATATATCCGTCATACTTTGCTTGGTGGTATCAAAAAAGCTAACCCGTGACGACTGACCTTGGTGGGCACTTAAAATCCCATTGCGAATCGCATCGGCTTGCTCACTAAGCTTACCGGTTAAAGGTAATAACACCGCGATATGGCGCGGTTGGTAGGCTGCTAAGCGAACCGCTGCATTAGCTATCCCCTCGGGTAAGTAATAACTACCAGGATGCTCTGGGAAGGTGCGCTGCCAGGATTGTAATTGCCACTGGCGCTGCTCTTGATCGGTACCACTGGCATTTAAAATCGCCATCAGCCGTAACCAACCGGTGAACTGTTTATTATCGCTGCTTTGTTGCGCTTGGCGTAGGTTGGCTGCCGAAGAGTCAGCTAACAAAGCATAGATACGCTCGCGATTGCTGCTTTGCTCACTAGCACTTAATAGCTCGTGGCGTTTAACCAGCATAGCGGCGGCGTCAATGGGTTGCTGTTGTTGCTCAAGGCGCTTGGCCTGTAACCAAAAGTAATAGCTTTTGGCATCGCGTGATAGCGCGCCTTGATTAACTTTTGCCAGTTGCTGCTCGGCTTCAACTACCTGCCCCCGTGCCAATGATAACGCGCTGGTAAGTAAGTCGAGAGTGGGGGCCTGCTCTGGGGAGACATCTTTTTGCAGCTGCGCCAGTAATTGTTGGGCTTTATCTAATTGCTGCTCTTCGAGGAAGGCTCTTATCGCTAATACTCGCCAGCTAAAAGCGTCAGCAGGCTCTGCACGTTTGGCTTGAGCTAAATAATGATCACCATGGCTTTTAAGTGAGCTGAACTGCTCGGGAGGTGCCCCGACGGGGCCTGGTTGTAGTGGTCCTGAGCTACATGCCGCTAAAATAGCAGAAAGCATTAGCGCACACAGTAGCCGTGTTACACTATTACGTTGAATTTTTATTGCCAATCTCTTAAACCCCAAGCTAAGTCATACTGGCACTAAGTGTAATAGGCCAGTGACAGTGAAACAATTACTTATCCACAGGAGTTTTTATGTGCCCAGCGGCCGCACTATATATTGTGCCCACTCCCATCGGTAATCTAGGTGATATAAGCCAGCGTGCGCTCGATACATTACAGCAAGTTGACGTCATAGCTTGTGAAGATACCCGTCATACTGCAAAACTGCTATCTCATTACCAAATTACTACCTCTACCTGGGCGCTGCATGATCATAACGAACAGTATAAAGCAGAACAGCTTGTTACGCGTTTATTGTCGGGACAAAGTGTGGCGCTGGTATCGGATGCCGGTACGCCCCTGATTAGTGACCCTGGTTATCACCTGGTCAATCAGTGTCGCGAGGCGGGAATTCAAGTTATCCCACTACCAGGACCTTGTGCGGCGATCACGGCGTTATCGGCGGCGGGCTTAGCCACGGATCGTTTTGCTTTTGAAGGCTTTCTACCAGCCAAGGAAAAAGCGCGAGTTGATAAAATCACTCATTTAATGGAAGAGCCGCGTACCTTGGTGTTTTATGAGTCACCACGGCGACTGCTAGACAGCGTAGCGGCACTAGTAAGGGTGTTAGGGGAAGCGCGTCAGTTAGTCATAGCACGAGAGCTAACTAAAACCTTTGAAACCATCCATAGTTTACCAGCCGGCGACATGCTCACTTGGCTAAAAGAAGACAGCAACCGCTGTCGCGGCGAAATCGTCTTAATGGTGGCGGGATATAAGCCGGACAGTGAGGTGGTGCTCTGCGCTGAAATCGTTCGTACTTTAACGCTGTTGCGCAGTGAGTTGCCATTAAAGAAAGCCGCAGCATTAACGGCGGAGATCCACGGCGCTAAAAAGAATGAATTATATAAATACGGATTAGAAAACGGACTGTAACTTCAGCGCCAAGCGCCAAGCTTAAGGACGCAAACACTAAAGACGTAGACTAAAAAATTTGCAACGCAACCCATGGAAGAATTAAGCTGAGATAAAAGCGAAAAGTGCTTATTTCATGGTAAAAGCTAACAACTGAGCACTAACTGCCGGACTCTGCTTCTTACCAATTAAATACTTCTATTCTAGCTCTTCCAGATTTGATCTCTATTTTTCCGTGGGTTCTGTGGATTTTGTTGCGAAGCGGGTTTGTCTTTAAATATTGGTCTTTGCATTTAACATTAAAAATTCAGCATTCAATATTGGTATAAAAGCGGGTCTGTTGTATAATCCGCGCCGGAGTTGGCTGGGTAATCGCTGCTTTGTCGTTGTGTCTTCGGGCATACGGGCAAAGGGGAGGAAAGTCCGGGCTCCATAGGGCAGGGTGCCAGGTAACGCCTGGGGAGCGCGAGCTCACGACCAGTGCAGCAGAGAGAATACCGCCGATGGCCTTAGGGCACAGGTAAGGGTGAAAGGGTGCGGTAAGAGCGCACCGCACCACTGGTAACAGTGTGTGGCAAGGTAAACTCCACCCGGAGCAAGACCAAATAGGCCTCCATTAGGTGCGGCCCGCGCTGGAGGCGGGTAGGTTGCTTGAGCCAGTGAGCGATTGCTGGCCTAGAGGAATGATTACTAATCGAGCGTGCTCGATACAGAACCCGGCTTATAAGGCCAACTCCCTTTATTTTTAAAGACGCAGCTTAGGCTGCGTTTTTTTATGGCTAATCGATGAGGCACGGCGAAACTCCACGGGCGAAGGGGTGTTTTTCTTGCTTGAAAAGTAAGCGTTTGCTCCTTAAACTCCCTTGCTGTGGGGAAAAGTGGTAATTTGTGGAACAAATCCGCGGTTGAGGACTCAGAATGTTGCGTGGTGCTCATGCCATTAGTTTGGACAGCAAAGGTCGCTTAGCGATCCCCACCCGCTTTCGTGAACTATTACGTGAGGAATGCGACGGTCAATTAGTGTGTACCGTTGATCTGTTTTCTGCCTGTTTATTATTATATCCCCTTCATGAATGGCTAGGGATAGAAAAGAAATTACGCGCTTTGTCGAGCCTCAATGTGCAGGAGCGGCGCTTGCAACGAATATTGCTCGGCTATGCCAGTGAATGTGAGCTCGATGCGCAAGGACGAGTATTAATTGCTCAGCCCCTAAGACAACATGCTCAGCTAGATAAAAATATTACGCTAGTCGGCCAGCTCAATAAGTTTGAGATCTGGGACAGTGTGCGCTGGCAACAACAAATTAGTGACGACTTACAGGCATTACCTGAACAAGACTGGAGTACGTCACCACGACTGCGGGATTTAGTGTTATAACATGAGTCAACAACAGACACATATTACGGTATTGTTAGATGAAGCCGTCAATGGTTTAAATATTAAGCCCGATGGCATCTATGTCGATGGTACTTTTGGTCGCGGTGGCCACTCCCGCCATATTTTATCTCAGCTAGGACCCAACGGTCGCTTGCTGGGCATTGATCGCGATCCGCAAGCCATTGCTGAAGCCAATACTATTAGTGATCCGCGTTTTCAGATTTTACATGGTCCTTTCTCTCAACTTGCCGAGATGATGGCAGAGCAAGGATTAACAGGGCAAGTAGACGGTGTGTTACTTGACTTAGGCGTCTCTTCGCCGCAGCTAGATGATGCCGAGCGCGGTTTTAGTTTTCAAAAAGACGGTCCGCTAGATATGCGCATGGATCCCAGTAGCGGACAAAGCGCCGCCCAGTGGCTGGCTCACGCCGAGTTAGATGATATTGCTTGGGTGCTTAAAACCTTTGGCGAAGAAAAATTTGCTAAGCGGATTGCGCGCGCCATTGTGCACGACCGCGTTACCACCCCTTATACTCGTACCCGTCCCCTAGCAGAAATGATTGCTCGCGTGAGCCCTAGTAAAGATAAACACAAGCACGCAGCCACCCGCAGCTTTCAAGCGATCCGCATTTATATTAACAGCGAGCTAGAAGAAATTGAGCAAGCCTTAGCCGGCTCGCTATCGGTATTAAAGCCGGGCGGCCGTTTAGCGGTGATTAGCTTTCATTCTTTAGAAGACCGATTAGTAAAACGCTTTATTCGTCGCCAGGAAAAAGGACCAGAAATTCCGCCAGGACTGCCATTAACCGAGGCACAATTGGCCAGCGACCGATTATTAAAAAGTGTTGGTAAAGCGCAAAAGCCCAGCGCGAGTGAAGTGGCGGCTAATCCCCGCTCGCGTAGCTCGGTGCTAAGAGTAGCCGAGCGTTTGGAAGCCAAAGCGTGAGTGCGGTACGTATCAATCTGGCCAAAGAAATTGGCTTGGATTTACTGCGTCATAAATGGCAGATCTTATTAGCTTTAGTGGTAATAGGCTCTGCGCTGTTAGTGATCGTCGTTACTCAAGGCACGCGGCAATTAACCAGCGAATATAATGAGCTGATGGCCGAGCAAGATCGCCTCGATATTGAATGGCGTCATTTATTATTAGAGCAAAACACCTTGATGGAACACAGTCGTATTGAAGCATTGGCGCGAGATAATTTAGATATGCAGCGCCCTGCTCCCGCCGATGAAAAACTGGTAGCCCCACGATGAACCGTCGTAGACAACATAAAAAAGAGCCTTTGCTTACCGGTTGGCGCTTTGTCACCGTATGCTGCGTGATCGTGCTCGCGTTTGCTGCTTTATTTGCCCGTACCGCTTGGATCCAAGTCGTATCGCCGGATCGACTGCGCATGGAAGGAGACATGCGTTCCTTGCGGACCACGGTGACTAGCACAACCCGAGGGATGATCATGGATCGCAATGGCGAAGAGCTGGCGGTATCGGTACCGGTGCAAGCGGTGTGGGCGGATCCTAAACAAATTCATGAAGAGCACAGCCTAGACAATGAGCAGGCCTGGCATGCCTTAGCCGATGTGCTAGGTTTGCCTCGAGATAAAGTGCTGAGTCGGGTCGACAATCCTAAACGCCGTTTTGTTTATTTGCAGCGTCAAGTTACTCCTGCGGTCGCAGAATATATCCGCAAGCTACGTCTGCCTGGCGTACATCTACGGCCCGAAGAGCGCCGTTTTTACCCAACTGGGGAAATTAACGCCCAAATCGTCGGTATGACGAATATTGATGGCAGCGGTATTGAAGGAATAGAAAAAAGCTTTAATGAGTGGCTAACTGCCCAAGCCGGCGAGCGGCGAGTGCGTAAAGATCGCACTGGGCGCATTATTGAAGACCTAGGCGTCGTCGCCGAGGCTCGTCAAGCCAATCATATTCAACTTACTATTGACCAGCGTTTACAAGCGCTGGCCTACCGTTCTTTAAAGCGAGCCTCTGAGTATTATCGCGCTACTTCCGCTTCGTTGGTGATGTTAGATGTTCGTAACGGCGAAATACTCGCCATGGTGAATACTCCGTCCTTTAATCCCAACAATCGTAGTCAATATCAGACCTTTCGCGCTCGAAACCGCGCCGTTACCGATACCTATGAGCCAGGCTCGACTCTTAAGCCTTTGATTGTGGTGAGCGCACTTGAAAACGGCGTAATTAAAGCAGACTCAATCGTAGATACCAGTCCAGGCTGGATGCGCTTAGGGGGCAAGCGAGTATCCGATACCCGTAACCTAGGCGCCATTAGTGTACAAACGATTTTACAGCGTTCTTCTAATATGGGCATGGTGCGCATGGCGCTTCAAGAAACCCCAGAGCAGCTAACGGACACCTTATACCGCTTTGGCTTGGGAATTGATTCTGGCACCGGTCTTGTCGGCGAAAGCTCGGGGCTCGTTCCTCAGCGCCGTCGTTGGTCTGATATTGAGCGCGCCACTTTATCTTTTGGTTATGGCTTAACGGTAACGCCACTGCAGTTAGCGCAGTCTTATGCCATATTAGCCAATGGCGGGGTGCGCTATCCCTTGACCATTGTTAAGCGTGACGAAGCGCCGGCGGGTGAGCAGGTGATCCCTAAGCAGCATGCTGACTCGGTACTACAGATGTTAGAAACTGTGGTGGGGCCCGGGGGCACCGCTCGCAAGGCGGCAATCCCTGGCTATCGAGTAGGCGGCAAAACTGGTACTTCTCGTAAAGCCATTGCGGGAGGTTATGGTAGCGACTATGTAGGTGTTTTTGCCGGTATGGCGCCGGTTAGTAACCCCCGTCTGGCCATGGTGGTGATAATGAATGAGCCCCAAGGCGATAAATATTATGGCGGTGATGTAGCGGCGCCGGTATTTGCTGAAGTGATGAGTGGCGCCTTGCAGCTCTTAAATATTCGCCCCGATGGCGCTCAAGATGAACAATTCCAGCTTGCTGGCGTAGGAGAGTAAAGATGTCCTTCACCTTAACAGAGTTGGCGGCGGCCTTAGATTTGTCTGCTCCGCCGATTGTGATCAAAGAGCTGACACTAGACAGTCGTAACGTCACAGCAGGCACTTTGTTTATGGCGGTGAAAGGCCTCAATAGTGATGGCCGCGACTTTATTAGCCAAGCACTGCATAGCGGCGCTGCGGCGGTGATGTTTGAAGTAGACTGCCCAGAGCAAGCGGGCCTCGATCCTGAAGATTCTCGTTTGCTAGGTGTCTATCAGTTGGCAAAGCACTTATCTGCACTGGCGGGACTTTTTTATGGCCACCCCAGTTGGCATCAGCAGTTGATTGGTGTGACGGGAACTAATGGTAAAAGCACTACTACTCAACTAATTGCGAACTGGAGTGATTTGCTGGGTACCTCAGCCGGCGTGCTCGGCACCTTAGGTAATGGCCTTTATGGCCAATTAACGGCGGCTGTTAACACCACGGGCTCTCCTTTAGAAATACAAAGTCAGCTAGCCAAGCTCGCCACCTTAGGGGCTAAGCGTTTTGCCATTGAAGTCTCTTCTCATGGTTTGCACCAACACCGAGTGGCGGGATTGAATTTTGCAGTAGCAGTCTTTACTAACTTAAGCCGTGATCATCTCGATTATCATCACACTATGGCCAATTATGCTGCGGCGAAGCGCCAACTATTTGAACAGTGTACTCAACAATATGTGATTAACGCCGACGATCCTGTAGGGCGAAGCTGGCTGGTGGATTATCCCAGTGCGATTGCTTACAGCCTCCATGGAAAGCTCGCGGATTATGCAGGTCCGCAGCTGATTGGCCAAACTGTGCATTTTTCTAGTGAGGGCGTACATGTCACCATTAACTCTGACTGGGGAAATGGTGTATTATCCGCTCCCTTATTAGGGCGTTTTAATGTCTCTAACTTGTTAGCTGCCATGGGCGCTTTATTAGCCGCAGGCGAATCGTTTGAGCGCTTATTAGCGACGGCTCCACAGCTGTCGGGAGTGGCAGGGCGCATGGAGCCATTTGTAGCAAAAGATAAGCCGCTAGTGGTGGTTGATTATGCCCATAGTCCAGATGCCTTAGAGCAAGTCTTACAAGCTTTACGCCAACATAATAAAGGGCGCCTATGGTGCTTAGTGGGCTGTGGTGGAGACCGAGATCAGGGGAAGCGCCCTTTAATGGCCCAAGCGGCTGAGCAGGGCGCAGACCAAGTGATACTGACCGATGATAACCCGAGAACCGAGTCGGCAAGCGCCATTATTAAAGAGATGCAGCACGGATTAATGACGCCGTCTGCCGTCCAAATCATTCATAACCGAGCTCAAGCGATTGACTATGCCATCACTCACGCTGAAGTAGACGATATTATTTTAGTCGCCGGTAAAGGGCATGAGGATTATCAAATCGTGGGGAAAGAAAAATTTCATTATAGCGATCGAGAAACCGTCGCGAATTTGCTGGGGCTGTCGTTATGATACCTGTGAGCTTAAGTGAGCTGGCGGCGGCCTCCGGTGGAGAGTTGCGCGGCGAAGATGGCAGCGTGCTGGCAGTCAGCACCGATAGTCGGCAACCTTTATCTGAAGGCTGTTTATTTATTGCCCTTAGTGGTGAGCAATTTGATGGTCATCAGTTTGCCGAGGCGGCAGTGGCACAAGGGGCGAGAGCCTTGCTGGTAGAGCATTGGCAGCCCTTAGCGGTGGCGCAAGTTAAAGTGGCAGATACCCGGTTGGCATTAGGAGTATTAGGTAGTCTAGTACGCAGTAAAAGCCAAGCACAAGTAATCGCGATTACCGGCAGCTGTGGCAAAACCACGGTAAAAGAGATGACGGCGGCTATCTTGCGTCAAAAAGGCCAAGTCTTGGCCACCCAAGGTAACTTTAATAATGAAATTGGCGTGCCGCTTACCTTATGTGAACTGACCTGTGACACTGAGTATGCAGTGATCGAGCTGGGCGCAAATCACAGTGGGGAAATTGCGTGGACCAGCTCCCTAACGCAGCCGCAAGTGGCATTAGTTAATAATGTAGCGGCATCGCACCTAGCGGGCTTTGGTTCCCTAGAGGGAGTAGCGCAGGCTAAAAGCGAAATTTACCACGGTTTACAAGAAGGAGGCACTGCTATTGCCAATGGTGACTGCCCTTTTAGTGCACAGTGGAAAAGCCAACCTGGTCTGGTGCTATTCGGGGAGCGTCAAGATTATCAAGCCCGTCATATTAGTTTAGACAGTCAAGGCCGAGCGCAATTTCGCTTAGTAACCCCACAAGGCGAGGTGGCTATACAGCTGCCGATGCCAGGTAAGCATAATGTCAGCAACGCGCTTGCTGCTGCCGCTGCTACGGCTGCGGTTGGCGCGAGCTTAGCAGAAATTGCCACCGGCTTAAGTCAGAGTGTGGCGGCAGCCGGTCGGTTGCAGGTATGGACGCGACCCGGTCTGACGGTGCTAGATGATACTTATAATGCTAGCCACGCCTCGGTGTTAGCAGGCCTAGATACCTTGGCCACTTTGTCTGGCTATCGTATTTTTGTGTTTGGTGATATGGGTGAACTAGGAGATTACAGTGTCTCTTTACACACCGAGGTGGGGGAGCATGCCCGTAAATTGGGTATCGATCGGGTATTTACCGTTGGCCAAGATAGTAAACATACCGCCAGTGCGGCTCACGGGCAGCATTTTGTCGATAAACAACAATTACAGCCAGTGTTACTGGCTGCATTAGCTGAATATAATAAGGTTGTCGTTTTGATTAAGGGTTCACGTAGTGCACGCATGGAAGAGGTAGTCGCAGCTATTTTGGAGGCAACACCATGTTAGTGTGGCTAGCCGAGTGGTTGACTCCCCACTTTAGTTTTTTGAACGTTTTTTCTTATCTGACCTTTCGTGCCATTTTAGCTATTTTAACCGGTCTATTTGTGTCCTTGTGGGTGGGACCGCGTTTAATTCGTCGCTTACAGCAATTACAAATTGGCCAAGTCGTACGTGATGATGGGCCAGAGTCGCACTTTAGTAAGGCTGGTACCCCAACCATGGGTGGCATTATGATTTTAATTGCCATCTTTACTACGGTACTGCTGTGGGCGCGCCTCGATAACCCGTATGTCTGGGTGGTGCTATTTGTTTTGGGTAGTTTTGGTGCCATTGGCTTTGTAGATGACTATCGCAAAGTGGTGCGTAAAGATACCGATGGCTTAGTGGCACGCTGGAAATACTTTTGGCAGTCTGCCGCCGCCTTAGTCGCCGCCCTCTTTATTTATTGGTTGGCCAAAGATCCCGCACAAACCCAACTTGTGGTGCCATTTTTTAAAGATGTGATGCCTCAGCTGGGCTTATTTTTTATTATTTTGACTTACTTTGTGGTGGTGGGGTCAAGTAACGCGGTGAATTTAACCGATGGCTTAGATGGTCTCGCTATCATGCCGACCGTGATGGTTGCCGCCGGTTTTGCTCTTGTGGCGTGGGCGGTAGGTAACGTTAACTATGCTGCTTACTTGCATATTCCTTATGTAGCGCATGCCGGCGAGCTGACGGTGGTTTGTACTGCTATGGTGGGGGCTGGTTTAGGCTTTTTATGGTTTAACACCTTTCCGGCCCAAGTATTTATGGGCGATGTTGGCTCCTTAGCGCTAGGCGCCACCTTGGGCGTTATTGCCGTCTTAGTACGTCAAGAGTTTTTATTGGTGATCATGGGCGGGATTTTCGTGATTGAGACCCTGTCGGTTATTTTGCAAGTAGGCTCTTATAAATTACGTGGCCAACGTATTTTTCGTATGGCGCCGATCCATCATCATTATGAATTAAAGGGCTGGCCAGAGCCGCGCGTTATCGTGCGTTTTTGGATTATTACCCTAATGCTGGTGCTTATTGGCTTGGCTACTTTGAAGGTAAGATAACATGTTGCCGACCCGCCCCCTGATTATTGGCCTAGGACAAACGGGCCTATCTTGTGTGCACTATTGCTTAGCTAAAGGCGTGCAGCCGGTGGTGATGGACACCCGTGCTTGCCCTGTGGGAAGCGAGCAATTACCCGAAGGCATTGAAAGGTACTTTGGTGGCTTGGATCTACAGACTATTTTGGCGGCAGAGCTGATTATCGTTAGCCCAGGAGTGCCATTAGGCACCCCCGAGTTACAAGCCGCCTTAGCCAAGGGTATTGAGATAGTCGGCGATATCGAGTTATTGGTACGGGAATGCACAGCGCCTATCATTGCTATTACTGGCTCCAATGGGAAAACCACCGTCACCACTTTATTAGGGGAGATGGCTACCGAAGCGGGGATTAAAGTCGGTGTGGGCGGTAATATTGGCATTCCTGCTCTGAGCCTGTTGCAGCCAGCAGCACCGCCACTGGAACTCATTATATTAGAGCTCTCGAGCTTTCAGTTAGAGACCACGCCTAGTTTACAGGCAAGCGCTGCTACAGTGCTCAATATCAGTGAAGATCACCTAGACCGTTACGACTCGCTGGCTCATTACCGAGATACCAAGTTGGGCATTTATCATCAAGCGCAACTGGCGGTGTTTAATCGTGAAGATCCCCAAACTTGGCCGCCGCAAGGCCAAGCCGCCATTAGCTTTGGCTTAGATGAACAAGCCTATGGCCGGGTGCTACATGAGGGTGAGCTGTGGCTAAGCCGTAATGGCCAGGCGCAATTACCTGTATCAGCATTACACATTTTAGGCAGCCATAACCAACTAAATGCGCTCGCCGCCATGGCATTGGCCGATCACGCTCAGATCCCAGTAGCAGCTCAACTTAAGGTGTTAAAACGCTTTGTAGGCTTACCTCACCGTTGCCAGTGGGTTGGCGATGTAAAGGGCGTACGCTGGGTGAATGACACTAAAGCCACTAATGTTGGAGCCACGTTGGCTGCAATTGCTGGAGTCAAGGACGCGATCGCGGGACGACTCTGGCTCATTGCCGGCGGGCAGGGAAAAGGCCAAGACTTTTCACCGTTAATACCGGCATTACAACAACATATTGCGACTATGGTGTGCTTTGGTGAAGATGCTAAACAACTATTAGCGCTGGCCGATAATACCCGCGCCGTTACCGATTTAGCCGCCGCGGTGGCTTGGTGTGCCGAGCACGCACAACCTAATGATTGGGTGTTATTAGCTCCGGCGTGTGCCAGTCTCGATCAGTACCCCAATTACCAGTCTCGCGGCGAGCACTTTATCGCACTGGTGGAGGCACTATGAAGTGGTGGCCTAAGTTTGGCAGCAACTGGCTGCTGCGACCCTCGTCAGGATTAATTTACGATCGCCAGCTGGCGATTTTATCACTGGCATTGATGGCGATAGGCTTGGTGATGGTGGCATCGGCGTCTATTTCAGAAGGGATCCATCTTGAAAATGATCCTTTTTTCTTTGTAAAACGTCATAGTCTGTTTTTATTTATTTGCCTGATCTTAAGTGCCTTTGTAGTACAGGTGCCGATGGTTCGCTGGCAGCAATTTAATACTGCCTTCTTATTGTTATCTATTTTGCTGCTGATTGTGGTCTTGATAGTAGGGCGCGAAATTAATGGTAGTCAGCGTTGGTTACCATTAGGCCCCCTTAACATACAACCGGCCGAAGTTGCTAAGCTGGCATTGTTTACTTTTTTGGCAGGCTATTTAGTACGCCGTCAAGATGAGGTACGTGGCCGCTGGCGAGGATTTGTAAAACCGCTGGTGGTCATGGGTATTATTTCCATCTTATTGCTCCTGCAGCCAGACTTGGGCTCGGTGGTGGTGCTGTTTGTGACCACGATTGGCATGTTGTTTTTAGCTGGCGCACGGTTAAGTCAATTTGTCAGTTTACTGATCCTTGGCGCTGGGCTGGTGGTGTTACTGGTGGGTGGTTCTACCTATCGAATGCGCCGTATTACTTCATTTATGAACCCGTGGGAAGATCCCTTTGGTAGTGGTTATCAGCTTACTCAGTCTCTAATGGCTTTTGGTCGCGGCGGCTGGTTTGGTGAAGGCTTAGGCAATTCCATTCAAAAGTTGGAATATTTGCCTGAGGCTCATACTGACTTTGTATTTGCCATCTTAGGTGAAGAGCTGGGCTTTAGCGGCGTATTCATTGTGCTATTGCTGCAAGCCTGGCTTGCCTTTAAGGCGCTGCAAATTGGCCAAAAAGTCCTATTGGGCGCGCGACAATATGAAGGCTACTTAGCCATGGGCATTGGCATTTGGTTTAGCTTTCAAACTGTGGTCAACGTCGGTGCGACATCGGGTTTGCTGCCCACCAAAGGGCTAACGTTGCCGTTAGTTAGTTATGGTGGCTCCAGCTTATTAGTGATGAGCACGGCGGTGGCTATTTTACTGCGTATCGACTTTGAATGGCGTCGCGATAACATTCAAGCTCGACAAAGAGAGGTGCTATGACCGCTAAGACATTACTGATTATGGCGGGTGGCACCGGTGGCCATGTGTTTCCAGGCCTTGCCGTCGCTGACATACTGCGCAATGAAGGCTGGCATATTCACTGGTTGGGTACCGCGGATCGTATGGAGGCACAACTGGTGCCCCAGCACGGTTATCCCTTACACACCATTGCTATTGCCGGTGTGCGCGGCAATGGCTTAAAGCGTACTTTATTAGCGCCATGGCAGATCCTGAAAGCGACCTGGCAAGCACGACGTATCTTGCGTCAAGTTCAGCCCGATGTCGTACTAGGAATGGGCGGTTTTGCCGCCGGTCCTGGCGGAGTGGCTGCCCGACTTGCAGGTATTCCTTTAGTATTGCATGAGCAAAACGCAGCGGCCGGGCTAACGAACCGGTTATTAGCACGCATTGCTCAGCAGGTATTAATGGCTTTTCCGGGGGCGTTTGCGAGTAATTCACGTACTCAAGTGGTGGGAAACCCAGTGCGTAAGGCGGTACTGAGTTTGCCACCGCCCGCTCAGCGCATTAGCGTAGCACAGCAACCCTTGCGCTTACTGGTGGTGGGTGGCAGCCTAGGCGCAAAAATACTCAACGATACCTTGCCTGCGGCCGTTGCTAAAGTCGGCAATATTCAAGTGCGCCACCAAAGTGGTAAAGGCAATGGTGAGGCAGTACAGCGGTCATACCAGCAATTAGGCATTGACGCTGAGGTGAGTGACTTTATAGATGATATGGCGAGCGCTTATGCGCAGTCAGATTTAGTGGTGTGTCGGGCTGGCGCCTTAACGGTGTCAGAAGTTGCCGCCGCAGGCATTGGGGCTATTTTTGTACCACTGCCCCATGCGGTGGACGATCACCAAACAAAAAATGCCCGTTCTCTATCAGAGCACGGGGCGGCGCTGTTATTAGGGCAAAGCCAATTAAATGTCGACGCGCTGGCGCAGCAGTTACAGGAGCTTAGCGTGTCCCGTGAGCAGTTGTTGGCCATGGCTGAGCAAGCTCGCGCGCTGGCCATTCCCGATGCCGCTGAGCGGGTGGCTGATTGTTTGCGCCGCATGACCCAATAAATGAGAGAGTGGTATGACGAAGGTTGAACTGGCAAAACTCAGAAGCATGGTGCCTGAAATGAGACGGGTGCGTCGTATCCACTTTATTGGCATTGGTGGTGCCGGTATGGGCGGCATTGCAGAAGTGCTTGGTAACGAGGGTTATACCATTTCAGGATCGGACATTGCATATAATGCAGTGACCGACCGACTGGCGGCTATGGGCGCGACGATTTATCTCGGCCATGCTCCGAGTCAAGTCGCCGAAGCCAGTGTGGTTGTGATCTCGACGGCCATTGCTGCCGATAACCCTGAGTTGTTAGCTGCTCGAGCGCGCCGTATTCCTGTGGTGCGCCGTGCCGAAATGTTGGCAGAGTTAATGCGCTTTCGCCATGGTGTGGCCGTGGCCGGTACTCATGGTAAAACGACCACCACCAGCTTAATTGCTAGTATTTATGGGGAAGCGGGGCGTGATCCTACCTTTGTGATCGGTGGCTTACTCAATAGTGCGGGCTGTAATGCCCGTTTAGGCTCCAGCCGGTATCTTATTGCCGAAGCCGACGAAAGCGATGCCTCTTTTTTGCATCTGCAGCCGATGGTCTCCATAGTAACCAATATTGAAGCCGACCATATGGACACCTATGGAGGCGATTTTAGTAAGTTAGAAAATACCTTCGTGGATTTTTTACATAATTTACCCTTCTACGGTTTATCGGTGTTGTGCATCGACGATGAGGTGGTGCGTCATTTAATGCCGCGTATTAGCCGCCAGTCGGTGACCTACGGGTTTGCCGCCGATGCAGACTACCGTATCGAAGATTTTAGCCAACAGCGCGAAAGTAGCCACTTTAAAGTGTGCCGCCCCGATGGTAGTTGTTTAGCGGTACAGCTTAATTTACCCGGTCGTCATAATGCCCAAAATGCGACGGCGGCGATTGCGGTGGCCTGTGAGGATGGGGTGGCTGATGAAGCTATCTTAGCGGCCTTACTTAAGTTTGAAGGTGTGGGCCGTCGTTTCCAACATTATGGTGAGTTTGAGACCGGCCGTGGGCAAGTGAAGTTAGTCGATGATTACGGCCATCACCCCAGTGAGGTACGGGCGACACAAAATGCGGTGCGGGCGGGCTGGCCAGAGCGGCGGTTAGTCACTATTTATCAGCCGCACCGCTATAGCCGAACTCGAGATCTTTATGAAGATTTTGTGGATGTATTAGCAAAAACTGACGTATTAATCTTGCTAGAGGTTTATAGTGCGGGCGAGACGCCTATCCCTGGCGCAGACAGCCGAGCATTGTGCCGCTCCATTCGCAGCCGAGGCACCATAGAGCCTATATATGCTGCGACGCCAGAAGAAGTACCGCATATATTGTCTCAGGTGCTACAAGAGGGCGATTTAGTATTAACTCAAGGTGCAGGTAATATTGGCGCCTTGGCTCGTCAGCTAGGCCAGTTACAACTTGATATCTCTGCCATGCAGCAAGGAGAGCAGCTATGAAGAAATTTGGAAAAGTCGCCGTCTTATATGGAGGCCATGCGGCAGAGCGTGAAGTATCATTGCGCTCCGGAGCGGCAGTGCTAGCCGGCTTACAGCGGGCAGGCGTAGATGCGCATGGCATTGATACCCAAGATTATCCGCTAGCGCGTCTGTTAGAAGATGGCTTTGAGCGCGCTTTTATAGTGGTGCATGGCCGGGGCGGTGAAGATGGTGCCTTGCAAGGCGCTCTAGAGCATTTAGGGTTGCCCTACACCGGCTCGCGAGTATTAGGCTCGGCATTGGCGATGGATAAAATACGCACCAAGCAAGTATGGAAAACCTTGGGCTTGCCCACCGCGGACTTTAAAGTGGTGCATAAAAATACTTTTAAGGCCGAAGATGCGGTGACCTTATTGGGTCAGTTTGATGGACCTATCTTTGTCAAACCCGCCAATGAAGGTTCCAGCATTGGTATGACCAAAGCCACCGATGCGATTACTTTAGCCGATGCGATTGCACAAGCCTTTACCTTTGATGACGAAGTGTTGTTAGAGCGTTTTATTGAAGGTGAAGAGTATACGGTGAGCATTTTAGGGGAGCAGGCGCTGCCGGCGATCCGTTTACGAACGCCTCATGACTTTTATGATTACTCCGCAAAGTACCAGTCGGGCGATACTGAGTACTTATGCCCTTGTGGTTTAGATGAGGCCGATGAGCAAGCGTTGGGCGAGCTAAGTGTCGCCGCTTTTAAGGCCGTCGCGGCCAGTGGTTGGGGGCGGGTGGATTTAATGCGCGACCAACAAGGCCAATGGTGTTTACTAGAAGTAAATACGGTGCCGGGCATGACGGAAACCAGCTTAGTCCCTAAATCAGCAGCGGTGGCGAATTTATCTTTTGATGAACTAGTAGTAGCTGTGTTGGAAATGGCGCACTGATATGACGTCTGCGGTCACTCGAACTCGGCTAGCATTTATTGCTGGTTTGACCTTCTTTTTGGTAGTGCTTTCTACCTTGCTGTGGGGGCTGTGGTTGCTGGTGGCGTGGATGACGGCAGCCAATCAGGTGCCGTTGAACAACTTAATAGTGCAAGGAGAGCATCACTATCTAAGCCGTGACATGGTACGAGAAACTGTGTTGCAGCTACCTGAGGTAGGGAACTTTTTTGCGCTCGAAGTGGATAAGGTACAGCAGCAGGTACAAGCTCTGCCTTGGGTTTATCAAACTTCAGTACGTAAACAATGGCCAGACACCCTGCGGGTCTATATTGTTGAACAACAAGTGGCCAGCCGCTGGAACCAAGACGCGCTATTAAATACCCAAGGAGAGATCTTCAGAGCTAACCTTGGAGAGACAAGCTTAGTGTCTTTATCGGGGCCTGATGATGAGTCGGCACGAGTATTAAAAGAGTATCAGCGGCTGACCAGCTTATTAACACCCAAGGGTTATCAGATTGAAAGTGTCCATTTGACACCTCGTTTGTCTTGGGAATTAACATTAGAAAATGGAATAAAACTGTTGCTGGGCCGCGAGGCTATTACGGCAAGGTTACAACGATTTATTGATGTCTATCCGGGTATCGAAGAGCGCGAGCGAGTCGCTTATCTCGACTTACGTTACGATACTGGGCTGGCAGTGGGATGGAAGCAGGACGAAGAGACGGATAATGACCAAGAGCGCGGAAAGAAATCTGATCGTCGGGCTTGATATCGGCACGGCTAAAGTCACAGCTTTAGTAGGAGAGGTATTGCCAGACGGCGACCTTAATGTCATTGGCCTTGGCAGCCATTCCTCTAAAGGCATGGATAAAGGCGGTGTGAACGATATTGAATCAGTGGTGAAATCACTGAAGCGCGCGGTTGATGAAGCAGAAATGATGGCGGACTGTCAGATAACCTCGGTCTACTTAGGGTTGTCGGGCAAGCACATTGATTGTCGTAATGAGACCGGTATGGTGCCGATCTCCGATGAAGAAGTGACTCAAGAAGACTTAGATAATGTAATTCATACGGCTAAGTCGGTACGACTGTCCGATGAGCATAGGGTCTTACACGTATTGCCTCAAGAGTATTCTATCGACTTTCAAGAAGGGATAAAAAACCCTATTGGTCTGTCGGGGGTGCGCATGCATGCCAAGGTACATCTAATCACTTGTCATAATGATATGGCGCGCAATATTGAAAAATGCGTGGAACGATTAGGGCTGCGAGTAGACCAATTGATATTTAGCGCACTGGCTTCTAGCTATGCGGTACTCACCGACGACGAAAAAGAGTTAGGTGTGTGTGTGGTAGATATTGGCGGTGGCACCATGGACATGGCGGTATTTACCGGTGGCGCCTTGCGTCATACTAAGGTGATTCCCTATGCTGGTAGTACGGTGACCAGTGATATTGCTTATGCCTTTGGGACCCCACCGCTGGATGCTGAAGCGATTAAAGTGCGCCATGGTGGTGCATTTAGTCGTTTAGTCAGTAAAGAAGATACCATTGAGGTGCCCAGTGTTGGCGGTCGTCCGGCTCGTAGCCTACAACGTCAGACCTTGGCCGAAGTCATCGAACCTCGCTATAGCGAATTGTTGGGTATGATTAATCAAGAACTCAGTAAAATTCAGAGCGAGCTAAAAAAGACGGGCGTTAAACACCAGTTAGCGGCGGGATTAGTATTAACGGGAGGGGCAGCGCAAATTGAAGGCTTGGTAGAATGTGCTGAACAAATTTTTCAGTGCCAAGTACGCATTGGCCAGCCCAGCGGTGTCAAAGGACTATCAGATTATGTTGAAACACCGGTGTACTCCACCGCGGTGGGTTTGTTGCATTATGGGAAAGAGCATCAATCGACACCTCAACAAGATTATAACGGCAAGTCCAGTGTCAGTTCGTTCTTTAAACGAGTAGGTAACTGGTTGCGTGGCGAATTCTAATCTTAGTGGGATTACCTTAGCGGTCCTCACCACAAGAGCACAGCGGAGAAATTTTTATGTTTGAACTGATGAATGATCATGAGCAAGAAGCCGTTATTAAAGTGGTCGGCGTGGGCGGCGGCGGCGGTAATGCCGTTGAGCATATGGTGCGAGAAAACTTAGAAGGCGTAGAGTTTTTGGCGGTGAATACCGATGCTCAAGCACTGCGTAACTCCAGTGCAAGCAGCACCTTGCAAGTGGGTACCGAGATCACCAAAGGGCTGGGTGCCGGCGCCAACCCAGAAGTGGGCCGCGATGCCGCACTAGAAGACCGAGATGCTATTCGCGATATGCTAGAGGGTGCCGACATGGTGTTTATTGCTGCCGGTATGGGCGGCGGTACCGGCACCGGCGCGGCGCCAGTGGTAGCAGAAGTGGCTAAAGAGCTGGGAATTTTAACCGTAGCGGTGGTGACTAAGCCGTTTGCCTTTGAAGGCAAAAAGCGCATGAGCTATGCCGAGCAAGGTATCAATGAGTTGGCTAAGCACGTGGACTCCTTGATCACCATTCCTAACGATAAGCTGCTCAAAGTATTGGGCCGTGGCATTTCATTACTCGACGCTTTTAGAGCGGCAAACGATGTGTTGCTGGGTGCGGTACAAGGCATCGCTGAGCTAATTACTCGTCCTGGTTTGATAAACGTCGACTTTGCCGACGTGCGTACCGTGATGCGTGAAATGGGTACCGCCATGATGGGTACCGGTCACGCTACAGGTGAAGATCGAGCCGAAGAGGCTGCTGAAAAGGCGATTTCTAGCCCGTTACTAGAAGATGTGGACTTAGCTGGTGCACGGGGTATTTTAGTGAATATTACCGCGGGTCTAGATATGACCATAGAAGAGTTTGAAACCGTAGGTAATGCAGTTAAAGCTTTTGCTTCGGAGAACGCCACTGTGGTGGTAGGCACGGTGCTGGACCCAGAGATTACCGATGAGCTACGCGTCACTGTCGTGGCGACGGGCATTGGCGCTGAGCGTAAGCCAGATATTACCTTAGTTAAGTCAGGCACTAGCAGCCGTGATGACAATGGCATGCGCCAAGTAGACAATGCTCGAGAAGACCAAACGGGTAAAATGGTGGTTAATGCCGATAATACTCAAGCCAAAAGTGACATGGATTATTTAGATATTCCTGCCTTTTTGCGTAAACAGGCCGATTAAATAAAAGGCGAAATTGGCGGTAAACCATTATTATGCTAGCATACGAGGCTGATTGAACTAGGTTCAAATCTGGCCACTTTGGCGGATAGGTTACTGGCGGATACTTTATGATTAGACAACGAACGTTAAAAAATACCGTGCAAGCTACTGGAATAGGCTTGCACTCCGGACATAAGGTACAAATGACCTTTGTGCCTGCGCCGGCAAACACAGGTATTGTGTTTCGTCGTACCGATCTTACCCCTACTGTCGACATTAAAGCAGAGGCCGCATTAGTTAAAGATACCATGCTGTGCACCGCTTTAGTTAATGAAGATGGTGTACGGGTTTCTACCATAGAACACTTATCTGCAGCCTTAGCCGGCTTAGGCATCGATAATCTCTTTATAGAAGTTGATGCCCCGGAAATTCCGGTAATGGATGGCAGCTCGCATCCTTTTATTTACTTACTGCAATCGGGTGGTATTCACGAACTTAATGCGCTGAAGCGTTTTATTCGCATTAAAGAGACCATTCGCGTAGAAGACGGCGACAAATGGGCCGAGCTTCGCCCTTATGGTGATGGCTTTAAAATGGATTTAACTATCGATTTTGACCATCCCGTGTTTGCGGGACAGCCTCAGCAGTTGGTGCTCGACTTTTCTGGCGCCGCGTTCGTCAAAGAGTTAAGCCGAGCGCGCACTTTTGGCTTTATGCGAGATATTGAGTACTTACATTCACAAAATCTAGCCCTAGGTGGCAGTCTAGAAAACGCTGTGGTACTGGATGATTATAAAGTACTGAACGAAGACGGTCTGCGCTATCCTAACGAGTTTGTTAAGCATAAAATGCTGGATGCGATTGGCGACCTTTATATGTGTAATCACAGCATTTTAGGCGAGTTCTGTGCTTATAAAACGGGACATGCCCTTAATAACACCTTGTTGCGTGCCATGCTGGCCAACACACAAGCATGGGAGCTGGTCACCTTTGGCGAACAAGACGCCACTTCTCCCATTCGTTATTACGACCATGCTTATAGCCCCGCCTAAGTAATATTCAAGACACACCAGCCTACTTAATGCTGGTGTGTTTTCTTTTCTCAGCCGTAGTGTAATTTCATGAACCATACCGCTTCTGTTGCTGGCGCTAATGCCAAGTTTCACTTTCCCCTGTATGGCTGGCTATTGTTATTGCTAGTGGCTCAGCTACCGGTGACCTTATATTTTTATAGTCAATGGCAGCACCTCCAACAGCAACACCGCCAGTTAACTCAACAGTTGCAGCAACAAACCCATTATCAACAGCAGCAAATGAGCCAAGTAGGCCAACGCCTAGGTCAGTTGCAAGCAGAGCTAGGTCAGTTGAGCAATTTAGGCCAGCGCTTAAGGGCTGACTATGGTCTGGCCGGTGAGCTGCCTTTGCCGGGTGTTAGTCCTTCGGTTTTTTCTGTGCCCATCACCCGTTTTTCTGCTCTGCATCAAACCTTGACGCAAGTGAGCCAACAGACCCAAGAATATGGGATGAGCTTTGCAGCACTTGAATCCTTACTGCTTAACCTCCATATCAATCAATTAACTGAAATCAATGGTCACCCAGTACCGGGGCACAGCCGTATGAATTCTGGGTTTGGAAAAAGAGTTGATCCCTTTACTCGCCAAGCACGTTGGCATCGCGGATTAGATTTTTCTGGGCAATTAGATGAGCCCATTGCTGCCACTGCCGCGGGAGTGGTGAGCCTTGCGAAGTATCACCCCGATTTTGGTAACATGGTTGAAATTAACCATGGGCAAGGTTTTACGACTCGCTATGCTCATTTAAATAGCCAGCAGGTATCGGTAGGTGAGCGAGTAGATAAAGGGCAAGAGATAGCCCGTATGGGGCGCACCGGTAGAGCGACAGGAGTGCACCTGCATTATGAAGTATTAAAGGGTAACAGACAGCTGGATCCAGCGCGTTTCTTGCCGCATTAAGTTCGCCCCCGTAGGGGTTTTATTTTTCATTATCATTATTGGCCACTTATGATCACTAAATTTTTTACTAAAGTAGTGGGTAGTCGTAACGACAGAACACTAAAACGACTACGTAAAGTTGTAAATGAAATCAATGCGATGGAGCCTAAATTTGAGGCATTATCCGATGGGGAATTACAAGCTAAAACGGCTGAGTTTCGCCAGCGTTTAGATGAAGGTGAAACGTTAGACCAGTTATTACCAGAAGCTTTTGCGACGGTGCGAGAAGCCTCACGCCGGGTATTTGGTATGCGCCATTTTGATATGCAACTGTTGGGCGGCATTGTGTTGCACAACAATCAGATTGCTGAAATGAAAACTGGTGAAGGTAAAACCCTAACTGCGACCTTGCCTGTTTATTTAAACGCGCTTTTGGGGCGTGGTGTGCATATTATTACCGTTAACGATTACCTAGCACGTCGTGATGCGGACACCAACCGACCTTTATTTGAATTTTTAGGAATGAGTGTCGACTGTAATCTAGCCGGCATGAATCATGATGAAAAGCAGGCCGCTTATGCCGCCGACATCACCTATGGTACCAACAACGAGTTTGGCTTTGATTATCTGCGTGACAATATGGCGTTTTCGCCAGAGCAGCGAGTACAAAGACCCTTGTATTATGCGTTGATCGACGAAGTCGACTCGGTATTGATAGATGAAGCCCGTACGCCGCTGATCATTTCAGGACCCGCAGAAGATAGTTCAGAGCTTTATATTCAAATTAATAAGTTGATCCCAAAGCTAGTTAAACAAGACGAAGAAGATACTGAAGAATATACCGGTGATGGTCACTACACCGTAGATGAAAAAAACAAACAGGCGTTATTAACAGAGAATGGCCAAATCTTCGTTGAAGAAGAGCTCAAGCGTATGGGCCTAATCGACGAGCATGACTCGTTATTCTCTGCCGGAAATATTGCGCTGTTAGCCCATGTGAATGCAGGGCTGCGTGCTCACACCTTATTTGAGCGCAACGTGGATTATATTGTTCAAGACGATGAAGTCATTATTGTCGATGAGCATACCGGTCGGACTATGCCCGGCCGCCGCTGGTCTGAAGGCTTACACCAAGCCGTTGAAGCCTTAGAAGGGGTGAAAATACAAAATGAAAACCAGACCCTAGCTTCTATTACCTTTCAAAACTTTTTCCGCTTATATGAAAAGCTAGCGGGAATGACCGGTACCGCCGATACTGAAGCCTTTGAATTTCAGCATATTTATGGCCTAAACACCGTCGTTATCCCAACTAACCGTCCTATGGCGCGTAATGATATGGGAGACTTGGTTTATTTGACGGCAGCTGAAAAATACGACGCCATAGTGGCGGATATCAAAGGCTGCGTCGAGCGTGGTCAGCCGGTATTAGTAGGTACTGTCTCTATAGAAAACTCCGAGCTCTTGTCTAATGTTTTGACTAAAGAAGGCATTGAGCACCATGTCTTGAACGCCAAGTTTCATGCCAGCGAAGCACAGATAATTGCCGAAGCGGGTAAAGCCGGCGTGGTCACCATTGCTACTAATATGGCGGGGCGTGGTACCGATATCGTGCTTGGCGGCAACTGGCAAGCAGAAATAGCGGCGTTAACCGAGCCGAGCGAAGAGCAAATTGACGCCATTAAAGCCGCTTGGCAGGAGCGTCACGATGCGGTAATTGCCGCCGGTGGTTTGCATATCATTGGTACCGAGCGTCATGAGTCGCGCCGTATCGATAACCAGTTACGAGGCCGTGCGGGTCGTCAGGGGGATGTGGGCTCTAGCCGCTTCTATCTGTCAATGGAAGATGCCCTGATGCGTATTTTCGCCTCTGACCGTGTCACCGGCATGATGAAAAAGCTTGGCATGGAAAAAGGCGAAGCCATAGAGCACCCTTGGGTCAGTCGCGCCATTGAAAATGCCCAGCGCAAAGTGGAGACTCGCAACTTTGACATTCGTAAGAACTTGCTGGAGTTTGATGATGTTGCCAACGATCAGCGTAAAGTGATCTATGAGCAGCGTAATGAGCTGCTCGACACCGGTGATATTAGCGAAACCATTAGTGTGATCCGTGATGATGTTATTAATGGCATTGTCGATGAATATATTCCTCCTCAGTCACTGGAAGAAATGTGGGACGTTCCTGGCCTTGAGCATCGTTTAGCTGCCGACTTTGATTTAGACGTCCCAATACAACAGTGGCTAAAAGAGAATGATAAAATTCACGACGAAGATATTCGTGAGCAAGTATTAGCTCTGGCCGCTACAGCGTATGCTGAAAAAGAAGCCATCGTTGGTGCAGAGGTACTGCGCCAGTTTGAAATATCGGTGATGCTCCAAACCCTAGATACCTTGTGGAAAGAGCATTTGGCCGCGATGGATCACTTGCGCCAAGGCATTCACTTGCGCGGTTACGCCCAAAAGAACCCTAAGCAAGAATATAAACGCGAGTCTTATGAGTTGTTTACGCAATTGCTAGAAACTCTCAAGCGTGAAGTGGTCAGTATTCTGAGCCGAGTAAAAGTACAAAGCCAAGAGGAAGTTGAAGCAATTGATGCTGAACGCCAGCAAGCTGCGGCTAACTTAGGCCAAAGCTACCAGCATGCTTCTGCTGATAATCTGCTCGAAGAGGGAGGTGCCGCACCCGAGGCAGACGAGCCGTCGGCTCCTTTTGTACGTGATGGACAAAAAATTGGTCGTAACGACGCTTGTCCATGCGGCTCAGGCAAAAAATATAAACACTGTCATGGGCAATTGACCTAACTAGTTGGTGTTTATGGACAGCCGCCTTATGATAAGGCGGCTTTTTTTTGTCTGAAATACCCTCCTCATTACCCTATATAGATTAAGGCTTTTTTATTAAGTAAAACTAATTTAGGCCGATACCGTATTGAGTACTGTTATTTAATTTGGCAACTGGAGTGCCTTTATGAATCAAAAAATAACTTTGAAGGGCTTGATCCGTCTCGTGTTTCTGGGTGCGTTGGTGCTGGCGCTGATTTTAGCAGGAACGCTATATCTATTATTACAATCGCAAGAGCGAGTAACACAAACTCAAGAGGCGCGCTACGAACAGTTTAACCTCAGCAATATGATGCACATGAACTCGCTGGCTCTGTCTAATGAAATTCGAAACTTTGTAGTAACCGCCAGTAAGCGTAGCTTAGATAACTACCAAGCTATTTTTGCGATAACCGATGGGCGGGCGCCGCGGCCTAACGGTATCACCTTATCTAACAAAGACATGGTGGCTCAATTAGAGGTATCTGCCCAAGAAAAGGCCCTATTACTAGAAGGCTTAACAGGTACCGAAGTGATGGGTGCTATGGAAGAGCAAGCCATCGCCTTAGTGAACGCAGGCCAATTAGAAGCCGCTCAAGCCTTGGTGTTTAGCGAGCGCTATGATGAGGCTCGAGAAAGTATGTCGGCATCAGCGGGTAAGGCAATTTCGTTGATGCTTGCCCGAGAAGCGCAAGAGTTAGCACAACACGAGCGCCGTAATCAGCAACTTGTGGTGGGCATGAGCGCGTTAGCCTTATTATTGGTGGGGATGAGTTTGTTATTAGGCTGGTCGTTACGACGGTTAGTGCTGTTGCCGTTAGGGGCAGAGCCTAGTGAAATGGAGCGGGTCGTCACTCGAATTGCTGATGGCGACTTAAGCTTACAGTTTGATAATCACGCCACCGGTGTTTATGAAAAGCTGCGGGATATGAATGACAAACTGCGCAATATGATTGGCCATATTATTCAGTCTAGTAGCAGCTTATCGGCTGCTGCAGAGCAGACCTCGGCTATTTCTTCTCAAACTAGCACTAACTTAGCTCGCCAGCAGCAAGATACCGATCAAGTGGCAGCGGCCATCAATGAAATGTCAGCCACGGTACAAGAAGTGTCGCAAAATACCAGTTTGGCTGCGAGCTCGGCTAGTGCCGCTAATGATGCTGCCGAGCAGGGTAAAGTGGTGGTGCAGCAAACGGTGGCGTCTATTGGTCGGTTGGCCGATGAAGTCGCTGCCACCGGACAGATTGTGCAATCGCTTGCCGATAGCAGTGTTGAAATCAACTCGGTAGTAGAGGTGATCCAAGAGATAGCCGATCGCACTAATTTATTGGCGCTTAACGCCGCTATTGAAGCGGCGCGCGCCGGTGAGCAGGGCCGAGGTTTTGCGGTGGTGGCGACTGAAGTACGTAACCTTGCCGAGCAGACTCAACATTCATCTCAGGAAATAGTCACGACTATTGCTAAGTTACAAGGGGATGCGGATCAGGCCATGGCGGCTATGGCCAATGGTCGCCGACAAGTGGAATTAACCGTAAGCCAAGCTCACGAAGCAGAGCAAGCCTTAGAGCTTATCAGTGAAGCAGTCACAATTATTAATGACATGAGTGCGCAAATTGCTACCGCCGTAGAAGAGCAAGCCACGGTAACGGAAGATATTAGCCGTAACTTAACCGTGATCCGTGAGGTAGGTGATGAAACCGCCAGCGGCGCTCAGCAAACAGCCGATGCGAGCCGTGAGTTAACAGAGCTGGCTGCAGGTTTACAAGAATTGATACAAGACTTTAAATTAGAGCCTGCTAGACGACGCGGCTAATTGATAAAATAAACCTGCGTTATTAAGAGAGCCTCGCTTAAAAAAGCGAGGTTTTTTTATTACCAAAAAAGCGATAAAAGAGCGAAGATAAACGTGAATGTAATCAGTATTCCGACCTTTTGTATACCATTGCGGTATAATCTGCATCTTTTATACTACTAATTAATCATGAGTAAGGTCGTTGTATGAATAAGGGGTTAACCTTGAAGGCGGTGATCCGTCTGGTGTTCTGGGTGGGACTAGCCTTGGCATTAGCCTTGGGTGGAGCTTTGTTTTTATTGCTGCAATCGCAACAAGCAGTACATCAAGCCCAAGATGATCGGTTTGACTATTTTAATAACGCTGGCATGTTGCGCTTATATTCTGCAGAAAAAGCAACCTCGATTCGTGACTATGTGGCGACGGCGAATCCAGAGCAGCTGGATATTTACCACCAAGCGATGGCCGTTACTGAAGGCAGAGCGGTGAGAGTAGATGGCAATACTATTACCGATGAAGCTATGCTGGCTGGCATGAATTTAAGTGCGGCAGAACAAGCGACGCTGGCTCGAGGCCAGCAAGCTACGATGATTATGGAGCGGTTTGAAAAAGAAGCCATTAAGCTCATGCAAGCGGGTCAGCAAGAAGCAGCCCAAGAGCAAGTATTAAATGCGGAGTATGATCGAGCTCGGCTAGAAGTGCTAACCTCAGTCGATGATTTTATTACCCTATTATTAGATCGGTTATTTATTACCCTAGAACAGCAAGAGCACCGCAATCAGCTGATGGTCATAGTGATGAGTACGTTAGTCGTTATACTCATTGGCTTTAGTTTATTACTCGGCTGGGCGCTGAAGCGTATGGTGTTATTGCCCTTAGGCGGCGAGCCTAGTGAGATGGAGCGTATTACCAAAGCCATTGCTCAAGGAGATCTTAGCCTAAGCTTTAGTAATACCAGTAATGGGGTCTACGGTGAGCTTGGAAAAATGAGCAAACGCTTGCAAGAAATGATTGGTCATATTCGCCAATCTAGCACCAGCTTAGCGGCCGCTGCTGAAGAGACTTCCACCGTTTCTTATCAAACCAGCGCGAATATCAGTCGTCAACAACAAGACACAGAGCAAGTCGCCGCGGCCATTAATCAAATGGCAGCCACGGTACAAGAAGTATCGCAAAACACCAGCTTAGCGGCCAGTGCTGCAGGCGAAGCCAATAGTGCTGCTGAGCAAGGTAAAATAGTGGTACAACAAACGGTTAACTCGATTGGCAAACTGGCTGATGATGTTTCGGCAACCGGTCGGGTGGTGCAATCTTTAGCTGACAGCAGCACCCAAATTAGCTCCGTGGTAGAAGTGATCCAAGAGATAGCCGATCGTACCAACTTATTGGCGCTTAATGCTGCTATTGAAGCAGCGCGGGCCGGTGAGCAAGGGCGCGGCTTTGCGGTGGTAGCCACTGAAGTACGTAATTTGGCCGAGCAAACACAGCACTCTTCGCAAGAAATAGTGACTACGGTGGCTAAACTGCAAGCAGATGCCCAACAAGCCATGGCTGCAATGATCAATGGGCGCCAACAGGCAGAGCTCACGGTAGGGCAAGCTCAAGAAGCTGAGCTTGCCCTCGAGCAAATAAGCATTGCCGTACAAACCATTCATGATATGAACACACAGATAGCCACGGCAGTAGAAGAGCAAAGTACCGTGACAGAAGATATTAGCCGTAACTTAGCGGAGATCCAGCAAGTGGGCGATGAAACCGCCGCTGGCGCGACCCAAACTGCCAGTGCTAGCCGAGAACTCACGGAGCTGGCAGCGGGATTACAGCAGCTTGTGATGGGTTTCACCCTTGATACTCCCAGAAGAGACGCATAACAATAGGCTTAGTTAAGAAGTTATAAAATATTATTAGGCAATTGGTCTGCGATAAAAGAATGAGGCCCGAGCGCTGTACAACAGTGCTCGGGCCTTGTTCCTCTATAACGGGGCCAGTATACTGCCGACTCTCAAAATATGGGGGCTGTTCATGTTAAAGCTGTTGCGGATTATATTATTAACGTTGGCACTGATAGTCGCGTTTATTCTAGGTACTGTGTTGTGTGTATTACGTCCTCGCCACCCTGATAATGTGTATGTACTGGGCCGCTTATTTAATAAAGCCTGTCCTTTAGTGGGCTTAAAAGTGCGTGTCCGTGGTCATGAGCATGTGCAGCAACTTAAGTCCGCGGTATATATTGCTAACCACCAAAGTAATTGGGATATTATTGCTTTGCCTGGGGCAGTGATGCCGCGCACCGTGGCCATAGGAAAAAGTAGCTTATTTTGGATCCCGCTGTTTGGTCAGCTGTTTTGGTTAAGTGGTAACTTACTGATCAACAGAGAAAACAAAGCAAAGGCCGCCAGTACTATAGGTAAGGTGGTAGATAAAATACGCCAGCGTAATATGTCGATCTGGATGTTTCCAGAAGGCACTCGCAGTAAAGGCAAAGGCTTATTGCCCTTTAAAACTGGCGCATTTCACATTGCCCTGCAGGCACAAGTGCCGATTGTACCTATTGCCTGCTCTAGCTATTTTGGCCAAATAGACTTGAATCGCTGGGATAACGGCGAGCTATTAATCGAAATTATGCCGCCGATTGCCGTTGACGGCTATGAGCCTAAACAAATTCGTGATCTATTAAAGCACAGCCGCCAGCTCATTGCCGAGCGTATTGCTGAGCTCGACAAAATAGCGTACCGACCCTAAGCTAACCTTTTATTTTGTTCTCTGGCCAAGGAGCCTTGATATGGAACTGCACGACTGGCAACAAGAAACCCAAGAGATCATTACCTCACTATTAGAAGATGGCAGTCAACCGAGCGCGCTCTATACCATAGAGCATCATTTTGCTGGGCACGATTTTAATCGCTTAGAAAAAGCAGCGCTAGATTGTTTTAAAGCGGATTTTGAAGTCACCGATGCTGAAGAGCTCACTCTTGAAAATGGCCAGACACTATTGTGCTTTGATGCTATTAGCGAAGGTGCTTTAGATGAGGCAGCTATTATGCAGCAAATTGAAAAGCTGCTAGAGATTGCCGCTAAACATGGGGTGGAATATGACGGGTGGGGAACGTATTTCGAAGACTAACCCAAGTGCCACTAGCAGTTATACAGGGAGTATAGCTATGTATGATCATCCCTACGATCCCTATGTGTTGTTATGGGATGAGTATAAATATCGTCACGATCATATTTGGCAAAAGCTGTTTCAGATAACCATAGCGGTCGTGCTATTAGGTGCAGTGCCTTACCTTAAGCCAGAAATCACCCAAGTATTACAAAGCTGGATTTTAATTGCTCCCTTGCTAGGCAGTATGCTGGCGCTGATCACCTTGGTAGTAATGCATTTTGAGTTAACGCTGTTTGCTAAAATTGCCTCAGCGCATCGCTCCCATCAAGAAGAGCTGGGTATGATAGTCCACAGTCGACACAATTATTTTCGCTACTTAGTGATGACTTACGTGAGTTTTTTATTAGCTGTTAGCCTC
>JAAYRH010000034.1 GCA_012518835.1 Aeromonadales bacterium
GTGTACATCCACGGTCCGTTCTTCCAGATATACATTACCGCCCCATACCTGATCTAATAGCTGGCTGCGAGTGTAAACCCGCTCTGGGTGGCTCATAAAAAACTGCAGTAAGCGAAATTCGGTAGGCCCAATATCTAAGGGAGTATCGTTAATGCTGACCCGCTGGCTATTGGGGTCTAATAGTAAACCGTTAACTTCAATGGCGTTATCCATACCCGCCGTAGCCGTACGGCGCAGCACGGCTTTAAGGCGCGCCATCAGCTCACGAGGAGAGAAGGGCTTGGTAATATAATCATCGGCACCGGCTTCTAAGCCTTTCACTTTATTATCTTCCTCACCGCGCGCGGTCAGCATAATAATGGGAATACTTGCCGTTAAAGAGTCGCTTTTCAAACGACGAGCCAACTCAATACCACTCACTTCAGGCATCATCCAATCTAATAAAATAATATCAGGTTTATGGTCCACAATCAGCCCGTGGGCCGAGTGCGCACTGTCAGCTGCTAAACACTGATAGCCAGCCATTTGTAGCGTGGTGGTCAGCATTTCTCGGATGGCTGCTTCATCATCAACGATAAGCACCGTTTTATTTTTCATGACTTAATATGCCGTCTTTTTAAGATTATCTTGGGCATTATACTGGCTAAAAGTGACAATTTTATGACAAAAATAGCCACGTGAGTAGCATATTTAGCGCAGGGCGTTGCCGCTTGGGGCAATTGTAACCGGAGCTATAGTGATATTGGTGTTGATTGTCAGCCAGCGCGGCCGCTTTTGCATAAGATCTACGAATCTGCTTACCATAGTGACGAGGCGTTTTATCGCGCTATTTTAGAGAGCTGTGGCTCGCTTTTTATTTTTTACGTCGATACTTTGCACTACGCATAATTAACATTGCGCTGATGGGGGCGGTCATAAATATAAATAAAGTAATTAACCACTCATGAATGACGGGGCGGCTTTGCCAATAGCTAAACAGGAAAATAGAAGCGATCAGCACGCAACCTACCCCAAGCGTTACCATCACGGCTGGTCCATGAATACGTTGATAGAAATGAGGCAGTCGGAAAAGGCCCAGCGCACCAATAAAAGTAAGCAAGCTGCCCAGCAATAAAAAAATAATTACTGGCACTCCCACCCAAGCTGGTAATTGTTCGGCCGTTATCATTCGATAATTTCTCCGCGCATTAAAAATTTTGCTAACGCCATCGTGGAAACAAAACCCAATAAGGCAATCAACATGGCCAGCTCAAAATAAAGCTCGTTACCTAGACGAATACCCACTAGCAACACTAACATCAAAGTGCATACCCATAATGCATCCAGTGCTAAGATCCGATCTTGAGTGCTTGGCCCAACCAACAAACGCGCTCCACAAAGCAACATAGAGAGCGTGCCCATCCCTAACGCAAAGGCCAAGGTATACTCTAGAGCGATTAACATGAACTGACTCCTTCAAAGACTTCCATTAAAGGTTGTTCGTAGCGTGTTTTTATAGTGTTTATCCACCAAGCCTCATCCTGTAAATCAAACACATGGAGTAACAGTTCATGTTCTTCTGTTAACTCCACCCAGACCGTTCCAGGGGTCGTATTAATAAGGCAAGAGAGCAAAGCCAAACCATGTGGATCATGCATGTCTAGTGGAATGCGGATAAACTCTGAAAGCACATTTTTGCTGCGTTTAAATAAAATAATGCTACTGACAGTAATGGCCGAGCGGATAATTTCTATTAATGCCCATGCTAACAAGCGTAGCAATACCCAGGGTTTATAAATGCGCACTTTATGCATATTTAACGGTTGCACCCACAGGGGAATTCCCCACGCGATGAGCGTTCCTAATAACCAGTGTGCTGGCGCTAAACTTTGGTTTAATAACAACCAAACTAGCAGTAGTAAAAGTGATAAAATTGGTTGTGGTAGTTGTTTTATTAGGCGTTTTCTCATTGGTATTCTCCGTGGGAGATAGCCTTCTGACGGACTCCCAAGACGGCGTTGATATAGTTTTGCTCGCCCCCTAAATCAGCACTTGCTCGATTCATGTAGCCTTGGACTGGACCTGCCAGTATTGCCATACCGGCGCATAAAGTAAGTAACAGCATAATAGGGCTGGCTGCAGACCAAGGTAATTTAGGCGCGGGTGATTTGGAAGATGACCAAAATGCCCGCACCCCTAAACGCATGAAAGCGACGATGGCAAAAGCACCCGATAATAACAGCATGACAATAAACACCACGGTATTTAAGGTGGAAATATCTTCCCACAGTGACAGTAGCCCAAGAATAATGCCAAATTTTGCTACAAAACCGGATAAAGGTGGTACTCCCGCTACCACTAAGGAACAGCCAATAAAGCTTAACCCTAAAAAAGCCATCGCTGCAGGAATAACGACGCCGGGTGTTTCTTCTTGTGCTTCCTCATCATTTAAACTTTGCAGTACGGCGGCGCGCTGAATAGATTGGGGCGAATAGAGTTGATCTGTTAACTCTAACAGCAACATAAAAGCGGCTACTGCTAATGCAGAGCTTACCCAGTAAAATAACGCCTCGGCTATTAAGCTGGAATGGGCCACTCCTAATAAAGCAACTAGCATGCCCGAGGAGAGCATAGCGCTGTAGCTTACCATCCGTTGTGCATTGCGCTCGGCTAATAACCCCAGACTGGCGTAAAACATCGTCGCTAATCCCATCCCAAATAAGAGCTGAGAGCCTAAGATGGTAAAGCTGTCATTAACGTCTGTGGCCAGTAGTAACCACAGGCGGTAAATCACATATACCCCGACTTTAGTAACTAGAGTTAGCATGGCCGCAATAGGAGGCGCCGCTGCGCTATAGGTTTTAGGCATCCAAAAACCCAGCGGCCACATCCCACTTTTGGCCAAAAAGGTAACCGCCAGCACCGTTAATCCAGCTTCAAATAACGCCTTGTCTATTCCCAGTAATTGGCGACTTTTTACTGCTAAATCGGCCAAGCTAAGGGTTCCTGTGGCCGCGTAAATAAGGGCAATACCCATTAAAAAAAAGAAAGCGGCGATCAGGTTAAGAGTAATAAAGTTCATCCCGGCACGAACGCGGACCGTGTTTTTTCCGTGTAATAATAAGCCGTAAGAAGCGGCGAGCATGACCTCAAAAAATACAAATAAATTAAATAAATCGCCGGTAAGTAGAGCGCCGTTCATGCCCATTAACAACAGCATAAAAAGAGAATGGTAATGCACCCCTGCTCTTGCCCAGCGCCGATAAGAGAAGCCCAGCGCTGCTAGCGCGACGCAGGCCACTAATACCAGCATGAGTGCGCTGAGCCGGTCTACGACTAAGCTAATACCAAAGGGGGCGGGCCAATTAGCCGCTTGATAGCTAAACACTGGAATGTGTTGGGGGTGTGTATCAATCGAGACTAATAACCAGCCGGCCGCCCAGAGTAACAGACCGACACTAAAAAAACTTAGCCAGAACTTCACCTGATATTGGCGCTCATCAATTAGCATTAGTAATGCGCCAAGTAATAACGGCAGCAGTATTGGCACCGTGATAATATGCTCAAACCACAGCATCAATCGGCCTCCTGCTCAACACCATCCACATGGTCAGTGCCGCTCAAGCCACGCGACGCTAGTAACACCACTAAATACAAAGCTGTGGTCGCAAAACCAATAACAATGGCGGTGAGCACTAAAGCCTGAGGCACAGGATCTGCATAAGTAGAGGGATCTAATAGTGGGCCCTCTTGTAAAATAGGGGGCTGATCTTGACGTAATTGGCCACTTACAAAAAGCAATAGGTTCACCGCATAAGACAGTAGCATCAGCCCGATAATAACCTGAAAGCTGCGTGGGCGGAGTACCAACCAAACGCCAGCTGCAAATAAAATGCCGATAGTTAAGGCGAGAATAATTTCCATTACTGCATACCTCGTTCGCGCAAACGTTGTAGTTGGTGTTGGTCATCTAAATTGGGCAATTGCGTGCGCAAGGCTTGGTGGGCTAAAGCGACTAAAATTAGCATAGTAGTGCCTACCACCACCATAAACACCCCAATATCAAAAATAAATGCCGTCGGCATATGCACTTCACCTAGCCAAGGTAGCTCCCAATGTGCGGTATGAGTTGTTAGCAAGGGAAAGCTGAGTAACCAGGCACCGACGCCGGTGAACAAAGCTAATAGTAAACCGCCGCCTATCCAATACGATAGACTTAAGCGAAAGCGCTGTTCTACCCAAAGGGTGCCGCCTAAAATATACTGAGTAACTAAAGCTGATGCGAATACTAAACCCGCCACAAAGCCTCCGCCAGGGAGGTTGTGGCCGCGCACCAAGAAGTACAGGGCAACGATCATAATTAAGGGAAGCAACCATTGTAAATACACGCTTGGGATCCACAGGTAGCCATGCTGCATTTGCTCTGGCAAACTTTGAGAACTGGCAGGATCTTGAACATTATTTTGCTGTGCAGGGGAGAGAGTGCTCTCCAAAGCGGGACGGAAACGACGCAGCAACGCAAATACCGTTAATGCTACCACACTGAGCACCGTTATTTCACCTAAGGTATCGAAGCTACGAAAGTCGACTAAAATAACATTTACGGCGTTTAAACCCCCGCCGCCAGATAAGGCGTTTTCTAAATAAAAATTACTTAGAATACGACTGCCAGGCTTCATCATAACAACATAACTGATCGCCGCCATCAGTATCCCAGCTAACAGAGCAACGGCCAAATCGCGGCCACGACGCACTTTATCGACGATGCTGCGTCGCGGATTAAGATACACTAGTCGTGGGGGTAACCAACGTAAGCCCAGTAGCAGTAAAACGAGGGTGATGGTTTCTACCATAAACTGAGTGAGGGCCAAATCAGGAGCAGAAAATTGTAAGAAAGTTAAGCAAGTCGCTATCCCCACCGCGCCCACTAAAATTAATGCTCTTAAACGGTGAAACTTAGCTTGCCAAGCTGCGCTCACAGCGCAGATCGCACCCAAAACCCATACTAACGCAAACCACACATTCACCTCAGTGCGATACCAAGGCCAGTTGGCTTGTACTAACACATTATATATTAATAGCAGCGCCAACAGTCCCACGGCCAGTAAGGCAAAGAGTTGTGGTTGCAAACGGCGGGTGCCAAGCTGGCGCTCCAGAAAGGTTGCCCCCTTTATCAGCTGGTGCATAAAACGCTCAAATAGGGCTTTGCCATTTAACAATGACAGCACGGGAGTTTTATCTGCATAACGTAAATCACCAAAGCGCCACATTACCCAAAACAACAACAGCCCCCCGCCTAAAGCGAGGCTACTCATTAATAAGGGCAAATTAAAACCATGCCACAGCGCTAAGTTATAATGTGGTGCTTGTGTACGCAGTACCGATTGTACGGCTTGTTCTAGTAACATCCCGATACTAAAGGCGGGTACCATACCAACGATCAAACAGCACAATACTAAAAACTCTATGGGAATACGCATCCACCGTGACGCCTCATGGGGTGCTCGTGGTAAATCCGTTGGCAGCTTACCGAAGAAGACCTGAATAAAGCGCAGTGCATATATCACGCTAAATACGCCCATCAATAAAGCGGCGCCACTCATCCAATCAAAACGACGATGGCCTGCTGCCAAGGTTTCAGCAAAAAACATTTCTTTAGAAATGAATCCGTTTAACAGCGGCACCCCCGCCATGGCCGCGCTGGCGACAATAGCGAGCACGGCAGTATAAGGCATTACTTTGAACAGACCCCGTAAACGGCCCATATCACGGGTGCCACATTCATGATCAATAATTCCCACAGCCATAAATAAAGAGGCTTTAAAAGTAGCGTGGTTGAGGATATGAAAAATGGCTGCGACCATAGCTAGTGGCGTAGAGAGACCAATTAAAAACACAATCAGCCCTAAGTGACTAATGGTTGAATACGCTAGTAATCCTTTCATATCTTTTTGAAAAATGGCTGAAAATGAGCCTAACAAGAAAGTACAAACACCGGCCCCACCTATTAGCCATAACCACTCATCTGTTCCAGACAAAACTGGCCACAGCAGGATTAATAAAAAAATCCCTGCTTTTACCATAGTGGCAGAGTGCAAGTAGGCCGAGACTGGCGTTGGTGCTGCCATTGCATGAGGTAACCAAAAATGAAAGGGAAACTGGGCGCTTTTAGTAAATGCCCCTACCGCGACCAATACTAGGATCAGGCTATACCACGAATGATGGCGTATGAGATCGCCACTGGCCAACACGATATCAATATCCCAACTGCCAGTGACGTGCCCAATCAATAGCACCGCTAGCAATAAACACAGTCCTCCTATTGAAGTGACTGTTAATGCCATCTGTGCCCCACGGCGCGCATCTTGGCGATGATGCCAGTAACCAATTAATAAAAACGACGCTAAACTAGTTAATTCCCAAAACACCACCAGCTGAATTAAGTTACCCGACAGTACTAAGCCTTGCATAGCAGCCATAAATGCCAATAAAAAAGTAAAAAAGCGTGGCACAGGATCGTGAGCTGACATGTAATAGCGGGCATAAAGTACCACCAATAAACATATGGCTTGAATGAGTAAGCTAAACAACCACACTAATCCGTCCATGCGTAGTACTAGATTGAGACCGTATTCAGGCATCCAGTTTAACTGGTAGCGCACTACTCCATGCTCTACTACCGCTGGATATTGCGCAAAGGTCAATACTACTCCAAACAGAGCAATGGCTGCTGCAAACCAAGCAGCAAGATTGCGCGCATACACAGGGAAAGTGCTCGCAATGGCCATACCTAAAAAAGGCACAAATAAAAATAACAGTAAAATCATGACCACCACTTAAGGACAATTAATTCCGCTTTAGCAAAGTAACGCAGCTCTCACATTAAACGTGAAGGATAAAGATAGCAAGATCAGCAGGTTATGACTAACTTTATTTTAATTTATATTTTACAGAAAAAATAAAAAATAAAAAAAACCTATATATGTTAATGTGTTAGGCCATAGGCAGAGTATGAGCTATAGTCATTTGTGGTGTATGAGGGGAAAAGAGGGTGGCGTATCCTGTTGATTGTTTCCGACAAGAAATAATTAACAGTAGAGCGATACGCCATGA
>JAAYRH010000007.1 GCA_012518835.1 Aeromonadales bacterium
CATGTGTCTGAGCGCCATAGGCAAGTGTATTTCGCCCAGGTGAATTATTTTAATCTAACCGAATCTCCAGTGAATATTCGCAGTAGTTTAAAATAATGAATATCATCACACGCTTGCAGCGTGTCGGGGGAGTAGGTCGTTTATCCGATTTTTACATAAACTAAAAACAGACTACTTATTTAGTGCGATTGGTTTTATCCCAGAGTATCAAATAGATTTTTGGAGATAGGTGAGTGGTTAATTACGGGGACACCGTGTTCTTTATAGACGCTACCTAATAAATTAAATGAAGGCACAATGTGAACTTTGGTTACTTCACCAAGCTTAGTGGGTGCGCTATCGCGGGAGTCTTCATAAAATCGTGGTTGATTACTATTGAGCAAATCGATGCCATACAAATGGATTGCGCCCGCGCGCCGCGTAAATGCCAGTTGAGTGGCAACGTAGGCAACGGTGCTTGCTTCTACAAAGCCATAACTCACATCCAGAGAGACACCAATAGGGGTAGATGTGCGCCTATCAGTAATAACAAAGTTTGGATTATCTGCAAAATCGGCGAGTGACTTTCTTTGACTAAGCCATTGATACTTTGAAGATAGTTTGGTGTGTGAGGCCTTATTTGATTTTACTCCCCAAGGCCTATCAACTAGATATATGATGCGCATAGCGTCCCGATAACGCCAGAGCATCTCTGGCTGTGTGGCAGCTATCGCCTCAAAAACAGCTACCGTGGCATATAGCGACTGTCCTTTATAATATCTTTGTAAGACCTCTGGCCGATGATGAATAAATCGGGCGTCACTAATAACGTAGCCAACCACACTTTTAAAATCATAGTCCGCCGTTAAGCTAAGACTGCCATTCACAAAAATAGTGGGGGTACTTTGTAGCTTTGAGATAGCTTGCTCGGCAATAGAAGGGCCGGAGGCAATAATATTAACCGGCTGCTGACCTAGATTTTGCTTTTCTTCCTTGGCATCAAACGCATTAATAGGGACCGTTTCTTGGCCAATATCAAAGTGGATGGTGGAAGGCAGTGCAAAATGTAGTGCCATATTAGTTTCCGAATAGGTGTGATACTTAAAGAGTGCAGGCCGCTTGACCATGATAAAACGACTAAGCCTCAGTGATAGTAACTTAGGTAAATATTTATAACAGCCAAAGAATCATACCTGTTAGTATCCCTGCTACGGTGAGAATACTGGCGAGTACTACCATACGCCGATGAGATTGTGCTGCTACATCATGGCTATTCATACGGCGCTGAGCTTTACGGGATTGAGCCACGGCTGACCAGAAAATAAGCACGGCTACTACAATAAAAATCTCAGCCGCTCCTTTAGCGATCAGCGTGTGCTCTGTGTCTTTGAAAACAGCTTTTAACCCCAGAGCTAAGGCAATCGCGGCCATGCCTGTTCTCATCCAGCCAGAAAAAGTGCGTTCATTAGCGAGCATTGTTCGGTCTTCTGCCCATGCGGTTCTGGTATCTGCTAGCTCTTGTTTACTAGGGCTAGCGGCACGTTCTTTATTTGGCATATTGGTCACCTTCGTTTAGGTATTAAGGCTGTGTGATCACTGAAGAGCGCCTATCTAAGTATAGATAACACATGCTTTAAGCTCTGCCGCTTTATTGTCCTGATATCCTAATATTAGCGTTTGCTCTCCAATTTAAGCTCTGTGCAAATGAGGATATGTATATGGCCACCACTTTTTATCGTACCAGTGGCTACGTCTGTCTTAAGTTGTACTAACCTTAAGTGACGAGCCAGTAGTGATGTGATTGGTGGCTGCTTTAATAAGACAGGGCACAGCGCTAGGAGGAATTAAGGTGTTAAGTGAAAAACGCAAGTATACGCTTCGCAATATTGATTGTGAGGCTCATATTACTATTGAGCCTTGTGGCACGATAGAAGTAGATATTCCTGAGCTTCATCAGCATCTTACCGCTGAGCTAGAAAAAGTCCATTTCAAGCTTAATGAGCAAGGCATCTTGATGGTGTGTAATGAAAAAGGGTGCGGGGCGATTGAGGATGTCACCTTACATTTATCACGCAAAGACACCTTTGATCTGTATGCCGTGGTCAATGACGTTATTGAAGAATATGAGCGGCTGATGTCTGACTTGTAACTCATCAATCACTTAATTGTTGATAAATGATTGCTTTTAAAAAGTAAGCACGAGGGCTGGCAGCTTCAGCTTATTCAGCTAAGCTTATATAGGCAGAGGTGCTTATCCTCTGCTTGGTTCGCTTTCATTAGCTGCGAAATATAGCTAGAGGCAGCACTCGGTGCAAAGGAGACAGTGATGTTAGCTAGAAAGTGTAGCTATGCGCTGCAAAGCGATGCGGCTCGTCATGTGAATATAACGATTAATCCATGCTGCACTATCAATGTGGAAATACCTGATGAGAAGCAACATATTGTCAGTGAGTTAGACTGTATGCATTTTAAACTGACTGGGAAAGGCATCTTGCTAGTGTGTAATGAAAAAGACGCTGACTCTCCAAGGAGTTTGCGAATCCATCTATCGCGTCAAGATGCGTTTGAGCTTTGTGAGCATATAGATGATTTAATTGAAGAGCATGAGCAGTTAATGTCGTCATTAAGTTACTGACTGTATAGACAGTAACTAACACTGCCATTAGGTGTTGTATAAACAAAGCGTTTGGGTCTAGTTAATCGCCCAAACGCTTTGTTTGGTTTAGCGGTAAGTTATTTTATTTCGTAAGACCCATGGGTGATATCGGTGAGTTCGGTATTAATATCAAATATTTTGCTATTAATATTAGTGGCTCCCATTTGTGCTACCCGCTCTTGATGCATAGTGGCATATTGCTGGGCTGATGTAGCGTCGCTAAAGATATAGATACCCCCAGCTTCTCCGGTTTCGGCGTTTTCGGTCCATATTTTCGAGATAAAGCCGGGCTCTTGAGTGATGGAGCGAGCGAGTTGCTGAGCACCTTGGGTTAACGCTTCTCCCATCATTTCCCGTGGAAAAGTAAAGTCTATCTGTAATAAAACAGGCATATTATTTCCTTAAGCTATCGTTCACATTATTTAACACAGTCAACAAAGTAATGTGTCTCGCCTTGATGCTGCTCCGCTATTAAACCATGAATGTAGGTTTCAAAACCGGGCAGTGTGCGGTTAAACTCCCGAGCAAACTTTAAATAACGGATAATAATTTCGTTAAAGGTTTCCCCTGGGATTAATAACGGAATTCCTGGTGGGTAGGGCGCAACCATCACCGCTGTGGTACGACCAGATAGCTCGTCTAAAGGGACTCGTTCAATTTCTTTATGGGCCATCTTAGCAAAGGCATCAGCCGGCTTCATGGTGGGCATTAAGTCTGATAGGTACATTTGTGTAGTTAGTTTAGCTACATCATTCTCTTTATAGAGACGATGGATTTGCTCACAAAGATCGCGCAAACCTACCCGTTCATACTGCGGATGCTGCTGAATAAACTTAGGTAATACTTTCCACAAGGGGGCGTTATTATCGTAGTCATCTTTAAACTGCTGCAGCTCGGTTACCATACTGTTCCAACGGCCTTTAGTAATGCCGATGGTAAACATAATAAAGAAAGAGTAGAGGCCGGTTTTTTCAATCACAATACCATGCTCAGCCAAGTATTTAGTCACGACTACGGCGGGCATGCCTGTTTCGGAAAAGTCTCCTTCTACGTTTAAGCCAGGCGTTAAAATAGTGGCTTTAATGGGATCTAACAGATTAAAGCCGGGCTCTACATTACCAAAGCCATGCCAGCTTTCGTTAGCATGGAGCATCCATGAGTCTCGCTCATCTAACCCATGATCCGTAAGATCGTCGGGACCCCATACCTTAAACCACCAGTCGTCCCCATATTCGTCACCCACTTTGCGCATGGCGCGGCGAAACTCTAAAGCTTCTGCCAACGACTCTTCCACTAAAGCGGTGCCTCCCGGTGCTTCCATCATGGCCGCAGCCACATCGCAAGAAGCAATAATAGCGTATTGCGGACTGGTAGACGTGTGCATCAGATAAGCTTCGTTAAACAGATCGGGATCAAGGCGATTGTCTTCTCCGTCTTGTACTAAGATTTGTGAGGCTTGAGATAAGCCGGCCAGCATCTTGTGCGTTGATTGAGTAGAGAAAATAACCGAGTCTTTACAGCGTGGGCGGTCTTCACCAATCGCATGATAGTCGCCATAAAAATCGTGAAATGCAGCATGGGGCAGCCAAGCTTCATCAAAGTGCAGCGTAGCTATTTCGCCATCTAGCAGCTCTTTAATATCTTCGACGTTATACAAAATACCGTCATAAGTAGATTGGGTAATAGTGAGAACTCGTGGCTTAAGGTCTGGGTTGTGCGCTAACAGTTCACGACAAAAAGGGTTAGCCAGCATTTTTTCCCGGATCCGTTCAGGAGCAAATTCACTGCGCGGAATAGGACCGATAATACCGTAGTGATTACGAGTTGGCATTAAAAAGAGCGGTATGGCGCCGGTCATCATAATAGCGTGTAAAATGGACTTATGGCAGTTACGATCCACGACAACGATATCGTTTGGTGCCACAGTGGAGTGCCAAACAATTTTATTAGAAGTAGAAGTGCCGTTAGTGACAAAATACACATGATCGGCATTAAAAATACGTGCAGCGTTACGCTCACTGGCGGCGACGGGGCCGGTATGATCCAATAATTGCCCTAACTCATCGACGGAGTTACACACATCGGCTCTGAGCATATTTTCGCCAAAAAACTGATGAAACATCTGCCCTACGGGGGACTTTAAAAATGCTACGCCACCGGAGTGGCCGGGGCAATGCCAAGAGTAAGATCCATCCTGAGCATAATGAGTTAGCGCCTTAAAAAAAGGCGGCGCTAAGGTATCAAGATAATTTTTAGCTTCGCGAATAATATGGCGAGCTACAAAATCAGGCGTGTCTTCATGCATATGAATAAAGCCATGTAGCTCACGCAAAATAGCATTTGGAATATGACGGGCAGTACGGGTTTCACCGTATAAGTAAATGGGAATATCGGGGTTACGGTGGCGAATTTTTTCTACAAAACGATGCAGTTGCTCAAGGGTTTGCTGTTCTTCTTCAGTACTACCCGAAAGCTCATCATCATCAATGGATAATACAAAGCCGGCGGCCCGACTTTGTTGTTGAGCAAATGAGGTTAAATCGCCATAGCTGGTATAACCCACGACGTCCATGCCCGCCTGCTCTATGGCGGCGGCGAGTTCGCGGATCCCAGATCCGCTGGTATTTTCAGTACGAAAGTCTTCATCAATGATGATGATAGGAAAATAAAACTGCATGGCAAATCCTTTAAAATAGGAAAAAGTGCTTGTTATTCAAGCCAACCTTGTTTGCATTCTAGTGTACCGGCCCGCCGTTACAAAGTAACTTGCATATATAAGCGCTTGAGATGAGAAAGAGTGAGTAAGTCACTAGAAAATAGTTAAGCCAGCGGGCATCATCCGTTGACGATAGCAAGAGTGAGTATTAGTAATGAAGGCCTTAGCCCACCTAGGTAGCACAGTTATAGCAGTCTTGCTGTTAACTAGCTGTGCGAGTGCACCACCCAAAAATCCAGAAAATATTTGCGCCATTTTTAAAGAGCATAAAAGCTGGCATAAATCAGCGGAAAAAGCCCGAAAAAAATGGGGCGCGCCGGTGCATGTCACTATGGCGATGATGTATCAAGAAAGTAGTTTTAAACACAACGCCCAGCCCCCGATGCGTTATTTTTTATTTATTCCTTATGGTCGCGCCTCTGACGCTTATGGTTATGCGCAAGCTAAAAAAGCCACTTGGGCCGATTATCAACGAGAAAGTGGTAATGGCTGGGCGAGTCGTAGTAATTTTGATGATGCGGTAGATTTTATGGGTTGGTATATGAGTAAAACCAGTAAAATTAATGGCGTCTCTAAATGGGATGCTTATGGCCAATACCTTAACTATCATGATGGCTGGGGAGGCTATCGACGCGGTACTCATAAGAGTAAAGGGTGGTTGTTGAATGTGTCTCGTAAAGTGGATGCCAGAGCTAAGCGCTATGCTGACCAATACTGGCAGTGTAAAGACAGCTTAAATCGGGGATGGTTTGGATAATGCCTGCCGCGCCTAGCGGCAGGCAAGAACAGTTAGCGCGGCGCTTGTGCGAAGTAGTCTTTTGTTAAACGAAACACTACAGGGCTTAATAGTGCTAGCGCGATGAGGTTAGGAATGGCCATCATGGCATTGAGGGTATCAGCTAGAAGCCAAATAAACTCTAACGACTGAGTGGCGCCAATGGGTAGCGCGAGTATCCAAGCAATACGAAAGGGGATGATGGCGTTGACGCCAAGTAAAAACTGTACACATTTTTCACCGTAAAAACTCCAACCTAAGATGGTGGTAAAGGCAAAAATAGCCAGCGCCAGCGACACAATATAGTCCCCACCAGGTATAGCTAACGAAAACGCTAACGCTGTTAATGAAGCACCGGCTTCGCCACTGGTCCAACTGCCCGTAACAACGATGGCTAAACCGGTAATAGAACACACTATGATGGTATCGACAAAGGTGCCTAACATGGCGATTAAGCCTTGGCGCACTGGGCTATCGGTTTTAGCGGCTGCATGGGCGATGGGGGCACTCCCCAGACCTGCCTCGTTTGAGAAAACGCCTCTGGCGACGCCAAAACGAATGGCCATCCATACTGCAGCGCCGGCAAAGCCGCCTTGAGCAGCGATGGGAGTAAAAGCATGCTCTAAGATCAATCCAAAGGCAGCGGGTAAGGCGGTAATGTTTACCGCAAGCACTACTAAACCGGCAGCAAAATAGGCGACGGTCATCAAGGGCACTAGCTTACCGGCAACTTCGGAGATCCAGCGGATCCCGCCGATCAGCACCATACCCACTAATACCATCAGCACTAGACCAGTGATGTGATGAGGAATATTAAAGGTAGAGCCTAGCGCATCGGCCACCGAGTTAGCTTGCACCGTGTTACCAATGCCAAAGCCGGCGATACTACCAAACAAGGCAAAGGCGACACCTAGCCAAGCCCACTTAGCGCCTAAGCCATTCTTAATGTAATACATAGGGCCGCCGACGTGATTGCCCAGCGAGTCTGTTTCACGAAATTTAACAGCACACACCGCTTCACTGTATTTAGTAGCCATGCCCACCAGTGCGGTCATCCACATCCAAAATAAGGCACCAGGTCCACCAAAAAAGATGGCGGTTGCTACCCCAGCTATGTTGCCGGTCCCTATGGTGGCAGCTAAAGCCGTCATTAAGGCATTAAACGGGGAGATTTCTCCTTGGCCTAATTCGGTCTTGCTAAATAATAGCTTAAAACCCATGCCCAACTTGCGGATGGGCATGAGACCTAACCCTAATTGCAAGTAGAGTCCTAGCCCTAAAATACCAACCAACATCGGGATACCCCAAACGAGACCATTAATGGCGGTTAGTGCGTTAATAATCACTTCCATGAGCAGACACCTTATTTTAGAGTCCAATTGAAACAGTTATACCGACTTTGATTAGCCTAGTCGCTAATTTTTAAAAGTCAGGGATCTTAATCTTATGTGTCGTATGGCGCTATAAAAAAGTGCTGTAATACACAGCGAGCGTGACGAAGCAGCTGCTTGTAGCCACTGAACCCATAACGCTTGGCAAGTGAGCTTAAATTAATGCTGGGGAGCAGTAAATCTGTTAATAAAGCGGCTTGGGCTGAGGTAAGCGGTGTTAAGGGGGGATATTGTTGGGTAAAGCGCGCTAAGGCCGGTTGATCGCTCAGCCAGTCTCTATGGTAGAACGCGACATCATGAGCGATGCGCCGGTCGTGTTCTGGTGGAAGGGGGGCTGTGCAAGGAAATAACGGCGGCCATAGTTCGGTATTTAGCTCAGCTAATAGTCCTTGGCGATAATAAGTAAAATTTGCATTAAATATCTGTTGCCACTGAGGGAGCGTTTGCTGGGCTACTGCAGAACAAGGCCAAAGCATCATAGCGGCGTGTAACCCACTGACCCCGTCTTTGAGTAAGCCAAGACGCACTAATTTAAAATTATTGCGGTGCCAAAATTCCAGTAGCTCGGGGCTGGCGCCGAAGCTGGTGCCTAAAAAGTCCACTTGTTCGCCACTACTTAGTGTGTTTTTCAACCAGCTTAACAGTTGGCTGCCGATACCTTGTTGCTGGCAGTCTGGATGCACTACAATACGCATCACGCGCTGGTAGGTGAAATGTTCTGCGCCATAAATGCCGCCATGAAAACTAAGCGATTGTGCCAGTAAGTGTCCTCTAGGCCGCCGTTGTCCGCGCCAGATAGCTTGGCTTAACTCGCCTTTGAGTCCCCCTTCGGCAATTAACAAAGCGATAGCAATGGGCGTTTCATTACTAAAAGTGACAGCCAATAATAATTGCGGAGCATCTAACAAATGACGAAGATCACTGGGGCGGGTTTGATAATGAGCCAAGGTGAGTAAGCCAAAGAGCTGCTGTAATAAGGTGTCATTTTTTAAAAGCTGCTCGCGAGTGACCCAGCGGTGGCGTAACTTATTAATTACACTGGGCACGGGGGGCTTAGCATTAAGGGCAAGTAGCCGATATAACAAGGGCTCTACGGGATCGGCAGCACTCCAGCGGGCAGGCAGGCTAAGAGTAGCCTTGCGCCAGTTTGGAAATAATCGCTGTAGCGCTGGCTGAAACTTAAGCTGAAAGCCCAAACCGGTGCCTTCATAACCATGCTCGGTAGTGGCAAATACACAACAGTAGCGCTGAGCCATGGCTAATAACATTGGAGTAGGAATGGCTGCCGCTTCATCAATCAGCAATACCGAAAGGGCAGGTTGTTGTGCGAGTAGCGCATCGGGGGCGATAAAAGCCAGTGGGCGTGAGCAGTGAGCTAACACCTGTGCCGCCGCTTCTTTATTTGGTGCGGTGAGCGCCAAAGTGCAGCCGGATTTTATTAAACGCTCAGCCGCTAAGCCCAAGACGCTGGATTTACCTCGACCTCGATCGGCAGTTAATACCAAAGGCTGGCACTGTCTAACACTGCACAAGATACTGGCCAGTGCATGGCGCTGCTGTACATTTAAACAACCTTGGGCGTCCACTTGTAATTGCCAAGGTTCAGCAGTAATAGACGGCAGGACAGGTGAAGGCTCGTGCTGGCGCCAAATGAACACATTAGGATCACGGCACAGTTGTTTAATAAAGCGCACCACAAAGCGACTCGTTAGCCCTTGTACTTGCTCTGGTTGGGCGACATAACGCACTAAATCCGGATCAGCATAAGTGGACCACTCAGCGAGCGGCGGACATAGTAATATCAAAACACCGCCGGCTATTAAGGTACCAGTGACCGCACCAAAGGCATCTGGATGTAAGCCACTGTATGCATTGAAGACCAAATGACTGTGCTCATGCCCTAACTGAGAAGCAAATTTTTTCATGGGGTACGCGGATTGGCCAAGAGGCGCTTCGCCCAGCCATAGACAGTGTTGGGAGTCTATTAGCTGTTGAGCGTGTGCCATGGCCCAGCTTTGCTCACCGGACAATAGCAAGAATCGCCGCTGTCCGGTCACAGCTAGTTGCTGGCGCCACTGCTTCCATTGAGCAAAAAAAGCGCCCTTAGGGCGCTTAGTTAAGTGAGGCACGGTTATTTTTTGATGCGCAAAATAATGTCTTTATGAATAGTGACCGAGCCGCTAAGCTTTTTAATCTCTTTTATCTCATCCATATTAGAGATCACCACTGGAGTGAGCGTTGATTTTGCCTTTTCATTTAGTAAGGCTAAATCAAACTCAATAATGGTGTCACCTTGCTTAACGGCCTGCCCCTCTTGAGCCACCCGCACAAAGCCCTCACCTTTTAGTTCTACGGTATCAATCCCAAAATGTACAAACAGCTCGATCCCAGAATCAGACTCGATAGAGAAAGCATGATTGGTTTCAAAGATCTTACTAATAGTGCCATCGAACGGCGCGACGATTTTATTGCCGTTAGGCTTAATTGCGATGCCATCGCCAACAATTTTCTCTGAGAAAACCACATCGGGCACGGTTTCTAATGCCACTATCTCGCCAGACAAGGGAGTAAAAATATTAATGCCACTAGCATCTGAGGCATCATCAGACACCATCTTTTTTATTTTATCGAACAGACCCATAACCTTAGCTCCTCGAGTTATATGCGAGCCATTATAACAGATTGAGTTTACCAATAGAAAACCGACACTCACTAAGGAAGATGGAATATTCGACAGAGGATTGAAACGAGAGCATAAGAGAGGAGTTAGAGGCTATAAAAACACCGTGAATAAGCTAAAAGTACCAATAATACCTGCCAGTTAGCGCACTGGCAGGTAAAGGTAATGTTAGGCGTTGCGCTCTTGCTCACCAAATACGCCTTCAAATAAAGGAGTACTCAAATAGCGTTCGCCAGAGCTAGGTAGTATTACTACTATGGTTTTATCAGCAAACTCTGGTAGCGCTGCTAATCGGTTAGCCGCAACGACGGCGGCACCGGAGCTAAAGCCAGCTAAAATGCCTTCTTCTTTCATTAAGCGACGGGCCATTTCAGTGGCCTCTTCACTGGTGACTTGCTCGGCGCGATCAATTAACGATAAATCTAAGTTACCCGGAATAAAACCGGCACCGATACCCTGAATTTTATGAGGGCCAGGGGTAAGCTCTTGTCCTGCTAACGCTTGCGTAATGACCGGTGATTCAGCAGGCTCTACCGCGACCGAAGTAATGGCTTTACCTTGGGTATTTTTAATATAGCGAGAAACGCCAGTTAAGGTGCCACCCGTACCAACGCCTGCTACAAAGACATCGATAGCGCCGTTGGTATCTTCCCAAATTTCTGGGCCCGTGGTTTGTTCATGAATTTCTGGGTTGGCTGGGTTATCAAATTGCTGTAATAAAACGTACTTATCGGGTGCCGAGGCTTTTAATTCCATGGCTTTATCGATAGCGCCTTTCATCCCTTTAGCGCCTTCGGTTAAAATGAGATTAGCGCCTAATGCTTTAAGTAACTGGCGACGTTCTATGCTCATGGTATTGGGCATAGTGAGCGTAATCGCGTAGCCCCGTGAAGCAGCTACAAAGGCGAGGGCGATACCAGTGTTACCACTAGTAGGCTCAATAAGCTCTTTTTCTGGTGTGAGCTCGCCGCGTTTCTCAGCATCCCAAATCATGTTAGCACCAATACGGCATTTCACACTAAAGCTAGGGTTGCGGCTTTCAATTTTGGCCAACACTTTGCCGTTACTCACACGGTTAAGCTTAACAAGAGGCGTGTGCCCTATGGTTAACGAATTGTCTTCAAAAATCTTACTCATGGCTGAGTGCTCCTAAAATTAGCGTTCATGCTGTGCGAATCTGCTACCAGCTTAACGGTTCTATTTTAAATGAGAAATGACCTTTCGTTATAACCATATGCTATCGATATTTGATTGCATATTCCTTTTGGTCGGGGCGGCGTGGAGAATACATGGCGCTTTATGTAGAAGTCTGCTATCAAGACAGTCTCAAGTGCAAACATATTGTAAATATAATGGAAACTTTCATTAGAGCTTAATGAGCTTTTGATTTAAGAATAGGGCGGCGTGGATCATATGGTGGCATTTAAATTAATTAATATAGCGCGGCTAACAGTAGCTTTATGTTTGCTAGGTTACTTAAGTATACAAACGGCGCTGGCCAGCAGTTGGCGAGATGAGCCAGACGCGAGAGCTCAGCTGCATCAGTTGGGGTTAGAGCTGGCATTAGCCGATGTACATCCCAAGCTTACACAGTGGTGGCAGCAGGCTGCGACCCCCTCGACGGCGTCAGACGCAGCAGACGACCGTTTATTGTTAGGTATTCAAAGCTTTTGGCGCTATTGGCAGCAATTATCTTTTGAAGATCGCCAGCATTTAAAAACCACCTCAGCCGAGTTATCGGTAAGTGAAGCAGATCGTGAGTATTTACGTTTAGTAGGTGAACAACAAGCGCGAGGTGAACTGCTCGCCAGTTTAGCGCCAAGCTATGCAAATTACCCTGAATTACGTCAGCAACTCGCTCGGTTATTGAAGTTACGAGATCTGCCATGGCCGGCGTTACGGACCACCACGGTTCGCCCAGGTGAACGATTGCCGGTCATTGAAAGTATTAGAGAGCGCTTAGTGCTACTGGGTGACTTACCAAAACCGCAACAGCCCAGCGATCAAAATAATTTACTAGATAGAATTGGCTCATCTAAGGAATTTATCGAGAGTGAGCAAGTGCAGCAAAGCTCTTTTGCCTCATCAGAGAATACATACTTATTAGAACCTGAGCTCTATGATCACGCATTAGAGGCGGGAGTACGGCAGTTTCAAAAGCGCCATGGATTAACTGTCGACGGCGTGATCGGACCGCAGACTTATGCTTGGTTAGATATTTCGCCATTAAGGCGCTCGCAGCTACTCATGCGCAGTCAAATGAGAACTCTGATCAGCGACACCTTGCCCGAGTCTTATTTGCTAGTCAATATTCCTGAGTATTACATGCGCCTTTATCAAGATGACGTTATGGTCTTGGAAAGTAATGTGATAGTGGGGCGAGATCAACGCAAGACTCCGGTGATGGCTAGTGAGATTACTCATGTGGTATTTAATCCACCCTGGAATGTGCCGCGCTCTATCATCAACAGAGATATTGTGCCCAAGCTATATCGTGATCCTGGCTATATTGAGCGTATGGGTTTTGAAGTCTTGGATGGCGAGCGAGTGGTGCCCAGTTATGAATGGTTAACGCGATTAGAAGAAGGCGGTGGCTTTCCTTATCGCTTACGCCAGCGGCCAGGCAGATCGAATTCGTTAGGGGCGTTTAAGTTCCATTTACCGGTCAATAACGCTATTTATTTACATGATACCCCGGCCCGCAGTTTATTTACTCGTGATAGTCGAGCCTTTAGCTCAGGCTGTGTACGAGTAGAAGGCGCTGAGCAGCTAGCGCAATGGTTATTACAAGATCAGTTAAGTAGCGCACGCTTTAATGCCTTTAAAAATAACCCCAAAACCCGCTGGGTGAAAGTCGTGCCGCCGTTACCGCTACGTATGGTGTATTGGGCCAGCTGGCTAGGAGAGAATGGATTACCACAATATCGCAATGATATTTATGACTTTGAGCAGCGCTTAAACGATCCCTTTCTCGGCTAGAGTGCTGTGTCTCAAACAAGTCTTTAGCACTAAAAGGTGTTGATTTTTTAGTCTAGGGTAGGGTAGTTTATAGGCTGTTTTGTCACCTTAATACCAACACCTTTACCACAATCAGGCGAACTTACAATGAGTTCGCTTGTGTATGTTTTGCCGTTAATTATGGGCGCGGCCGGATGCTTGTGTCTGCAGATGAAAGCGTGTTGGTATTAGTAATATGAGCTTTATTTATGTTTAAGATGGATTTTGCCACTCAGTCTAACGATACCCAGCCTTCTACCTCATCACTGCTTCAGCAAAAGGTAAAACGACGTCGTTTCTTGATGGGACTCGGCGGATTAGGCGCCGCTGCTTTGTTGCCATTACCCGCCCAAGCGAGTCGTTCGGCCCCCGTCCGAAAGTTGAGTCTGCATAACTTGCATACCGGTGAGCAGGTAACCGCTAACTTCTGGGAAGAAGGGCGTTATGTGCGCGAAGGGTTGGCGACTTTCAATCGAGTGATGCGCGACTTTAGAGTGAATGAAGAACACGATATCGATCCTAAGTTATTCGATCAGCTGTTTTTACTACAGCATAAGCTCGGTAAAGTAGGTGAAATCCAGATTATTTCTGGTTATCGCTCTCCCCACACCAATGCTATGCTGCGACGTACTAGCAATGGGGTGGCGAAGAAAAGCTATCATATGAAAGGCCAAGCCATTGACTTGCGCATGCCTGGCGTACCGCTTTCGCAACTGCGCCAAGCAGCCCTGCAGTTAAATGTGGGTGGCGTGGGCTATTACCCTAAATCTAACTTTGTTCATTTAGACACCGGCCCAGCGCGTAGCTGGTCATAATGGTCTACCCATAAGGCGGTGGCCCCGCATACCGCCACCGGCATGACTAGTAAATTAATAATAGGCAGCCCTGAGCATAAGGTGATCACCGCACCAAAGCTTAGGGTTAGCTGTCGCTTACCGGCTAAGGCATGGCGCATTTTATCGAAGTCTACTTTATGATTATCAAACGGATAATCACAATATTGGATGGCCATCATCCAAGCGCTAAACGCCATCCACGCCAGGGGCGCTAAGGTTTGACCCACTACCGGCACCAAAAATAGCAATAGACAACCCAGTGCGCGGGGTAAGTAATAAAGCATCTTATGCACTTCTCGAGCCAGCATGCGCGGCGTATCTTTGATGAGATCCCACCAACCACTATCTTCAAGTGGTTCTCCTGTTAATTTAAGCTCCACTCGCTCGGCTAGTAAGCCATTAAAAGGCGCGGCAATAAAATTCGCGACGCTAGTAAATAACAATGAAAAAATAACGGTAATAGTAAGTAGAGCGAGAGGCCACAGCAGATAACTAAGCCATTGCAGATAGCTGGGCGTGACTTGTTCAAACCACGTAAACAGCTGACCCAGTTGCAAGTACAACCAATAGAAAGCGCCGCCAAATAATAATAAATTAATCAGCAGGGGAATTAACACAAATAACCGTAGATCACGCTGCCAAATAAGCGATAAACCTCGCAGCAAATAATGCGGTCCGCTAATAATATGGGCTGGGGCTGACATGGCGATTTCCTTGTAAGTAATGCCTTAAAACTAATGTGGATTATGTCGCAAGCTTGCTTTTAAAACTTAAGACAACTTCGCCACGCAACCCACGGAAAAATCAAGATCTAAACGAACAAATACTGGGTAAGATCTTAGATAAGATAAGCTCTTTCCTTATTGCGCTTCGTCGGTGGTTTTTGTGGATTTCGTGGCAAAAGTTACGCCGAACTACTTAATGTTATAATAAGCTCACAGCAGCCAGTTATGGTAAAGAGCTTAAGACACACTGCCAAGCTCATTAAGCTAACCTGAGCGGCGGTTAACGAAGCGAGCTGTCGTAACCCCATCAGTGCACCAATCTGCTTAAAAATCGATCAGGTATGCTAAGCCTGCCGCCTAGTACGGTGGCCAAGCGGGTTAAAGGCTAATAAAACTCACCTTTTTCATACTTTCTCGGGTATATGATGCTTGTCAAAACGTCATGGTAAACATACCCTTGTTAATGTCTTTGATAACATTCCAATATTGGTTCTATAATCATGACGGATATTGGCGGCACGGCTTACTTTAAGCAAAAAATTTTAGAGAAACGATAATGCAGGATTTGCGAATTATCTTAATTGTTCTGGGGGCAGTGGCGATTGCCGCTTTATTGATCCACGGTTTGTGGACCAGCCAGAAAGGGCGTCAAAAGCCGATACGCGAAAAGCCGTTAGGCAAAGTAGCAAACACCAAAACCGCCGAGCCGAGCCTTAGTGAAGATGAGGCTGACGGCTTCGACAGTGATGGCGTGGGTGCCGTTAAAGTCGTGGCGCGTCGTAACCAAGCAACGAGTGATGATGAGGATGATTGGGAAACTACGCCGCGCTTTTCTGCTCTTAATGACGATGATGAAGCAGAACGTCCGATGCCGCCTCCTTTGTCTGATAGTACCTTTGCTAAAGAAGAAACCTCTGAAGTGCTAGACAGAGAAGCTTCTACTTTACTTGAAACAGAAGCTCAGTTGCGGGTTCGTCAATACCATGAAGGGGAGATAGACCCATTATTTGATGAGCCGATAGTAAAAGAAGCAGTTGATGACGTCGTCGCTTCTGAGGAGCCAGCGCAGCCCGAGACGGTTGAAGTAAAGACCGAGACAAAATTGGAGCCAGAGCCTCCAGTTGAAGCTGAGCCTGTGACCGAGCCCGTCATTACACCGCCGCTACGGGAAGTAGCTAAAACGTGGCAAGATGTCTATGTAGTAAATTTAGTAGCGCGGCCTAATCAGCAGTTTTCAGGTAATGATCTGAAACGGGTGCTTGCCGATGCTGGATTTAATTTTGGTGACATGGATATCTATCACCGCCACCAAACGCCTACCGGACAGGGCGAGCCGTTATTTAGCTTGATCAATATGGTTAAGCCCGGCACCTTTAATCCTAATACCATGGCAGAGTTTAGCACCCCTGGTGTGTCGCTATTTATGCAACTACCTAAGCCAGGAATGGCAAAAAACTACTTTAATTTTATGGTGCAAACCGCTGAGCACATGGCAGAAGACCTAGAAGGGTTAGTGCTAGATGCCCATCGTGAGCCCATAAGTCCGGATTATTTAGCTCGTTGTCGTGAAGAGTTACGAGACTACGACAGCCAAGCTCAATAAGGCCGCATTTATTTACTGCTAACTACCCTTTTTTAAGTGCGGCCTAGGCCGCACTTTTTGTTTAAGTGAACTTGTGATGAACGATATTAAATCCCAGATAGCCGCGCTGCGAAATCAGCTAGAGCGCTATAACGAAGAATATTATCTAGCCGATGCTCCTACCGTACCCGACGCAGAGTACGACCGTGTGATGCGTGAGCTTATCGCCCTAGAGCGAGCGCATCCTAGTTTATTAGACCCCAATTCGCCTAGCCAAAAAGTGGGGGGCGCGCCGGTGTCAGCTTTTCCGGCGGTGGAGCATGAGTTACCGATGCTGTCACTGGATAATGTATTCAGTGATGATGAGCTCACGAGCTTTGAAAAAAGAATTATGAGCCGTCTGGAGCAAACTGAAGCTATTACCTTCTGCTGCGAACCCAAGTTAGATGGTCTCGCAGTGAGTTTATTATATGAAAATGGCTTGTTGGTCCGCGGTGCTACGCGAGGCGATGGCACCACCGGTGAAGGCATTACTGAAAATGTGCGGACCATAAAAGCCATTCCGCTGCGCCTAAAAGGGAGTGATATTCCAGCTCGCTTAGAGGTGCGGGGGGAAGTATTTATGCCCTTGGCTGGTTTTAAAGCCATGAACGAGGCGGCGTTGGCAAACGGTGATAAGGTATTTGCCAACCCTCGTAACGCCGCGGCGGGCAGCTTACGTCAACTCGACTCGCGGATCACCGCCCAGCGTCCCTTGTCGTTTTACTGTTATGGCGTAGGCCTAGTGACCGGAGAGCCCTTAGGGGATAGCCATTTTGCAGTTTTAGAGCGCTTAAAAGGCTGGGGACTGCCGGTTAGCCCCGAAGTAAAACGGTGCACTGGCAAGGCTGAGTGCGAACAATATTATGCTGATATTTTACAGCGCCGTGCTGACTTACCTTATGAAATTGATGGCGTTGTATATAAGGTAGATGCGCTGGCGCTACAAGCACAATTAGGCTTTGTCGCCCGAGCGCCGCGTTGGGCAACGGCTCATAAATTTCCCGCTCAAGAAGAGCTGACCACCTTATTAAATGTGGAGTTTCAGGTGGGAAGGACTGGCGCGATTACGCCGGTCGCCAAGTTAGCGCCGGTTAGTGTGGCCGGCGTCACGGTGTCTAATGCCACCTTACATAACGCCGATGAAATTGCTCGTTTAGGCGTGATGATAGGCGATACGGTGATTATTCGCCGAGCGGGGGATGTGATACCGCAAGTGGTGGCGGTGGTTTTAGAGAAAAGGCCCAGTGACGCAGCAGAAATCATTTTTCCGAATCACTGCCCTGTTTGTGGCGCGGATATAGAGCGTATTGAGGGTGAAGCCATCGCCCGTTGCAGCGGAGGCTTATTTTGTGCCGCGCAGCGTAAAGAAGCGATTAAACACTTTGCTTCTCGTAAGGCGCTAGATATTGATGGCTTAGGCACTAAAATTATCGAACAGTTAGTTGATGCGCAGCTGGTGAAAACGCCCGCTGACTTATTTGCGTTAACCTATGATGATTTACTGACTTTAGAGCGAATGGGCGATAAGTCGGCTACTAAGCTGTTAGCATCGATTGATCAGGCACGAGCGACGACCTTGCCGCGCTTTTTATATGCGTTAGGGATCCGAGAGATAGGCGAGGCCACCGCTAATAATCTAGCACAGCATTTTTTAACGCTAGAAGCGGTACTGGCAGCGGAGATCCCAGAGTTACTAGAAGTGGCCGATGTGGGCGAGATTGTAGCTAAGCATCTTTATTACTTTGTGCGCCAGCCCGAGAACCAAGCGGTGATCAACGCCTTAGTTCAATCTAAAGCCGAGGGGGGCGCGGCCATTCATTGGCCTAAGATTATATCGCCGCCAGCAAGTGCGCAGCCGTTAGCAGGACAAACCTTTGTATTAACTGGCACCTTAAATCAGCTGTCTCGTCACCAGGCTAAAGCGGCATTACAAGCATTAGGGGCTAAAGTCGCAGGCTCGGTATCAGCTAAAACCAGTTGTGTGGTTGCAGGTGACGCTGCGGGCGCTAAACTGGTACGTGCTCAAGAATTAGAGATCCCGATTCTTGATGAATCGGGGTTGCAAGCGTTATTAGCACAACACAGTTAATCAGGCATTAGGCCCTCGCTATCAAGAGCGAGGGTACGGGAGTAAGTTGGCTGCGGTTGAGCTTAAGGTGTGGTGACGGGACTAAACTCTTGGCCCATACGGCGAAAAGCAATGATCATGAGTCCATTGTCCGTCACTTCTAGATAATGAAGTTGCCCCTCGGCGTTGAGTATCGCAGTAATACTGTGGCCGACACCTAGCTTAGAGAGAGGCTTATAAGAAGGCTCGGCGCGAATTAAGGCAATTAACTCACTGCTGGGTAATTTCCACTGACGAAATAAAGCCGCCAAAGTTTCACCTTGAGCCAGTAGATGATCAATACGCTTGCCACCTGTAGGAATAGGTAGCTCTTTCTTATCTTGCGTCGCCAGCGATAAGCTTAGCTTACCACTCACGGGGGCTGGTGGTGTGCTGGGCGCAGGTTGCCAGCTAAATAAATACAGCCAGCCAGGAAGCAACAGCAACAACGCTATCTTGTGCGTGCCAGACATTCGTTGCCAGCGGGTAATCCCTCGTCCAATGCCTTGGCGCAAGGGAAGAGTCGCTTGACTAATTTTGGTACCAAAAGAGACGGGTTGTTTTCGTCGCATAGTAGAGCTTCTTATGAGTCATAATATCGCCACCTAGGGGGCTCTAGTGTAGCTAGGGCGAGTGAAGCCGACAAGTTACACCACACCTAAAGTGGAGCAGAGTGTCAACTTTTGTCTAGACTAGCCGCTTATCTGTACCGACTAGCGATTTAACACCGTACAGCTGAGTGTTAAAATACCCAGCGGTGCCTATATAAACGTCTTTGTTATGTTATTTATTGTTTAATCACAGCTCTCATTGAGCTGTACTGACCAGTTAAGGCGGAAAGAATGACAGTTAAAACACGGTTTGCTCCTAGTCCAACCGGATTCCTTCATGTCGGTGGTGCACGTACCGCCTTGTACTCTTGGCTGCATGCTCGTCATCAGCAAGGGGAGTTTGTGTTGCGTATCGAAGATACCGACGTAGAGCGTTCTACCCAAGAAGCGATTGATGCCATTTTAGAAGGCATGAGCTGGTTGGGATTGAACTGGGATGAAGGTCCTTATTATCAAACCCAGCGTTTTGACCGCTATAATGCCTTAATCGATAAACTTGTCGCTGAAGATAAAGCGTATAAGTGCTACTGCTCTCGAGAGCGGTTAGATGGATTACGTGAGCAGCAAATGGCAGCCGGCGAAAAGCCTCGCTACGATGGCCACTGTCGTGACTCTAATGCGACTCATGACGCCAGCGAGCCTTGTGTGATCCGTTTTAAGAATCCATTAACAGGCTCGGTGGTGTTTGATGATCACGTGCGCGGACGTATCGATATCGCTAATCGTGAGCTAGACGATCTCATTATTCGCCGTACCGATGGCGCCCCTACCTATAACTTCTGTGTCGTGGTGGATGACTGGGATATGGAAATAACCCACGTGGTGCGCGGCGAAGATCATATTAATAATACGCCGCGTCAAATTAACATTTACCATGCGCTAGGCGCACCAGTGCCGGAGTTTGCTCATGTATCGATGATCCTAGGCGATGATGGTGCTAAGTTGTCTAAACGCCACGGTGCGGTGAGCGTGATGCAATATCGCGATGACGGTTATCTGCCACAAGCCTTGCTTAACTACTTAGTACGTTTAGGTTGGTCTCATGGAGACCAAGAGATCTTTACCCTAGAGGAGATGATCAACCTATTCTCTCTTGACGGTATTAGTAAGTCGGCGTCTGCATTTAATACCGATAAATTGTTGTGGTTAAACCAACATTACCTTAAAACACTGCCCGCCGAAGAAGTGGCTAGTCATTTACAGTGGCATATGACAGATCAAGGTATCGATAGCAGCCAAGGCCCCGCGCTGGCGAGCATAGTGACTTTGTATGCAGATCGTTGCCATACCCTCAAAGAAATGGCGGAGCAAAGCCGGTATCTGTTTACTGAGGTAACCGGATTTGATGAAGCGGCAGCGAAAAAGCATTTACGCCCCGTAGCAGCTGAGCCATTAGCATTAGTACGCACTAAGCTTGCGGCATTAAATGACTGGGATGACACCTCTATTCAAGAGCAAATTAATGCGGCGGCGACTGAGTTAGAGCTCGGCATGGGCAAAGTGGGTATGCCACTGCGGGTCGCAGTTACCGGTGCTGGGCAATCCCCTGCCATTAATGGCGTTATCGCCTTGCTTGGTAAAGAGCAAACCTTAGCGCGTATCGACTTAGCATTGGCCTTTATTGCAGAGCGCGCTCAAGCGTAACAACCTCTTTTAAGTTAGTTAAGTGAACGATATACAGCGGTCTAACCTCAAGTTAGGCCGCTTTTTTGTTGCTATTAACCGCAGTTAGGTTAAAAAGTGGCTAATTAAGTCGCTTTTGTTAGTTAATGGTTGACAGAAAAAGCGCGGCTGCCTATTATGCGCCTCGCATTGTCGGTGTTGCACCACAATGAGAGATAAGCGGGGCTATAGCTCAGCTGGGAGAGCGCTTGCATGGCATGCAAGAGGTCCGCGGTTCGATCCCGCGTAGCTCCACCAAATGGCATTAGATAAAGTACTACCAGCACCACAGATATGTTTTGGGGCTATAGCTCAGCTGGGAGAGCGCTTGCATGGCATGCAAGAGGTCCGCGGTTCGATCCCGCGTAGCTCCACCAAA